>JANPMB010000012.1:0-39101 GCA_031422615.1 Amoebophilaceae bacterium | reverse complement strand
GTGTCCTGCTTGAGGAACCACGCTATTTTTCCTCCCATTTTGCATCGAATTACTTGTTGACGCTTTTGAAGAATTTTTGTGAGGAGAGTTCTTCTTAGTTTCCCTCCCTTTTTGTTTCGAATTCCTTTTTGAAGCTGTTTTAGAATTTGTGTGATGAGTGTTCTCCTGAGTCCCCCCCCCATTTTGTGTCGAATCCCCTGTTGGCGTTGTTGAAGAATTTGTGTGATGAGAGTTCTCCTGAGTTTCTTGAGAGTCATGCGTTGTTGTGTGTTCTACTTGAGGAACCACGCTATTTTCCCTCCCATTTTGCATCGAATTCCTTGTTGACGCTGTTGAAGAATTTGTGTTATGAGAGTTCTCCTGAGTTCCCCCCCCATTTTGTGTCGAATCCCCTGTTGGCGCTGTTGAAGAATCGGATGGGGTTTTTAGGCTTTGCTGCTTTGTGTCATGAGAGTCCTCCTTAGTTGGTTGATGGCTTGGAATTGTTGCGTGTCCCTTGCTATTGGGTGTTGGGTTCTTGGTTAGTATTCTCTCTTCTTCAGGAGCAATGCTAGTTGGCTCTTCCAAGTCTGTATTAATACCACAACCCTGGATCGAGTTGATTAACACGAGTAGCAGGGTGTAAAAAAGTATTTTGGGTAAGCTATGCTTCATAGCCTAATGTTTTTATACTGTTAATTTATAGAGTTCACTAGGGCACGTTTATGTAGGATCCAACTGACTTTTTTCCAACTTTCCGTCTCTAATGAATAGCTGTCGGTCAGTCATATTAGCCAATCCTTGGTCATGCGTGGCCAATACAAAAGTCTGGCCCATCTTGTCCCGCAGCTCAAAAAATAGCGCATACAGTGCTGCTGCATTTTTAGAATCTAAATTGCCGCTTGGCTCGTCTGCAAAAATTATCTTGGGCTCATTGATGAGCGCCCGCGCTACAGCTACCCGTTGTTGTTCGCCACCTGAGAGTGCTGTGGGTTTGTGCTGGCTGCGAGCAGATAGGTTGAGCAGTGTTAACAATGACTTGCCTTTAGTTTCTACTACGTTTTTGTTATCCCCTCGGAGGTATCCTGGCATACACACGTTTTCCAGTGTAGTAAACTCAGGCAACAGATTGTAAAGCTGAAATACAAAACCAATTGTGTCATTCCTAAAGGCAGCTAGCTTGTTTCCCTGCAGTGTCAGAAGGTCTGTGCTATCGAGTTGCAATATGCCGCTGTCTGGCTTGTCTAGCGTAGCTAGCACATGCAACAAGGTGCTTTTTCCCGCACCAGAAGCACCCATAATAGCCACGACCTCCCCTTTGGAGACAGTTAGGTCAATGCCTCGCAGCACCTGGAGGTTACCGTAGTATTTGTTGATTCCCCGTGCGACAAGCATTGTTACCGAAATAGCCCAAGTGTTGGCTACTAATCTGATGCGGCGTTGTTGGCACTAAATCGCATCATTTAGCTTCAGCCTACTGCAAATGTACATTTTTTATCGCATCCTAGAAGAATTTTATCACTGATACGATTATCAATCGTACTCTTATTCAAACACCAAACATGTGAAGTTTGTTTGTTTTTTATGTACTTGCACCTTCCGAGGCAGCAGGTGCGAATGGGGAAATTACTGCCTAGTACCCAAAAAAAGCCTTGAATAGACCAATGACGTAAGCAACAGACAAAGAGTAATATGCGCTCGTAGTTCAACTGGATAGAACGTCGGATTTCGGCTCCGAAGGTTGAGGGTTCGAGTCCTTCCGAGCGCGCTAAATGATCCTCCAACACATAGTTTTCCCTCCTAAAACTATGCTCTAGCACTGCTTGATAGGCAGTAAGCCGAGTAGAGTTATGCTGAGCAGTCAAAATGGACGGGCTTATGGTCTATCGACGGAGTCATTGGTGGCGTATTAAGAATGTTTTATGGGCCTTGCGACTATCAAGCCCCTGTCTGCAAATCGTTACTTATTTCACGCATGATGATACCTCCCCTCACTAGCTTAGCACAACAAAAAGCAATCACCCTGTTTTGGTTTCGAAGGGATCTAAGACTTGAAGACAATCATGGGCTTTACCAAGCCCTAAAAGAGAACGATGCTGTACTCCCTATTTTCATCTTCGATACCAATATTTTAGATAAGTTGGAAGAACAGGCTGATCAGCGTGTCCAGTTTATCTATGAGCAAGTACAGCTACTGAAGGAAATTTTAGAAAAGGCAGGAAGTACACTGTTGGTGTGTCACGGCAAACCTGTAGCAGTGTATCAGCAGTTGGCCAGCCATCTGCATCTTCAGGCTGTGTACACCAACCACGACTATGAACCCTATGCTAGGCGTCGTGATCAGGAAGTTGCTGAGTGTTTAGCAGCATCTCGAATAGCTTTCCACAGCTTTAAAGACCAAGTAATCTTTGAGAAAAACGAAGTGATGAAGGACGACGGTACACCCTACACCGTTTTTACGCCATACATGAAAAAGTGGAAAGCCCTTTTTAGTCCAGCCATAGTGTATGAATTGGGTAGTAGCATCATACGCTATCATTGTCTGCAAACAAGCCCATTGTACTTCCTTGCGCTACAAGACATGGGCTTTCAGCCTCATAATTTTGATTTTCCTGGAAAAACGATAGATCTATTGCGTATTCAAAAATATGATCAACAAAGAGATATTCCTTCTGTTGCAGGCACTAGCAAACTAAGTGTACACTTGCGTTTTGGTACGATTAGTATCCGTACTGCCACACGCATTGCTCGGGAATACAATGAAGTATGGCTTAACGAGTTGATCTGGCGAGATTTTTATATGATGATCTTGTGGCACTTTCCTCACGTAGTGGTACGTTCTTTTAAGTCTGCGTATGATGAAGTGGCCTGGGAAAATAACAAGACACATTTCCAGGCTTGGTGTGCTGGGAAGACCGGTTATCCCATTGTTGACGCGGGCATGCGAGAACTGAATGCAACAGGCTATATGCACAACCGGCTGCGCATGATTACGGCTAGTTTTTTGACTAAACATTTACTGACAGACTGGCGCTGGGGAGAAGCCTATTTTGCTAAAAAACTTTTGGACTTTGAACTTTCTTCTAATAATGGCGGGTGGCAGTGGACAGCAGGTTCTGGCTGTGATGCAGCTCCTTATTTTCGCATCTTCAACCCCCATCTTCAAACACAAAAGTTTGACCCCGTCTTCAAGTACATTAAACAGTGGATTCCTGAGCTTGAAAGCAGTGCTTATCCACAACCTATAGTTGTGCATAGCACTGCGCGCGAGCGCGCCTTGGCAGCTTACAAGAAAGCACTAGCCGGTGAGAACGTCATCAAATAGCGCGACATCATGCAAGAACAAGCCTAAGCGATATAGCCCAGCTATCTGATTAAAAGGAAGCATTACCTGGCGTTCTGGGAAAAGGAATCACATCCCGTATATTTTCCATGCCAGTGACAAATTGTACAAAGCGGTCTAAGCCCAGGCCAAAACCACTGTGTGGTACGCTGCCGAAACGGCGTGTATCTAGGTACCACTGTAAGCATCTTGCATCTACTTTCATCTGTTGCATTCTTGCGAGCAACCTGTCTAAGCGCTCTTCACGCTGAGACCCTCCTGCAATCTCTCCTACACCTGGAAACAAAATGTCCATAGCAGCCACTGTCTTGCCATCTTCATTCTGACGCATGTAAAAAGCCTTGGTAGTACTTGGATAGTCTGTAATCACGACAGATTGCTTAAAATGCTGCTCTGTTAGATAGCGCTCATGCTCTGATTGCAAGTCAGCTCCCCAGTGCTGAATAGGATAAATAAATCTTCCTTTTTTGTTGGGTCTAGAAGCTTTTAGAATAGCAATTGCTTCGGTGTAGGTGATGCGTTCAAAGGGTTGTGCTATGACTAGTTCCAAGCGTTCCAGAAGTGGTAATATGTGTTCCGTCTCCTTGTGCTTTGGCACTGCTGTTAATGCTCTTTGGTGCAGAAAATCTAAATCTTCTGGACAATGCTCCAGCGCAAACCGAATCAGGTATTTCAGCAATGCTTCTGCCAGCTCCACAGTGTCCTTGAGGTCATAGAAAGCCATCTCTGGCTCTACCATCCAAAACTCTGCCAGGTGCCGCGTAGTATGCGAGTTTTCTGCTCTAAACGTAGGCCCAAAGGTATACACTTCTGCTAGGCCTAAAGCGGCAGCTTCTGCCTCTAGCTGTCCTGAAACCGTTAGGTTAGTCTTCTGACCGAAGAAATCCTGACAATAATCTACGCTACCATCTTTTTGTCTAGGCAAGTGGGCGGTTTCTAGCGTTGTTACATGAAACATTGCTCCAGCCCCTTCTGCATCAATCCCTGTGATAATGGGTGTATGCAGGCACACAAAATTTTGTTCATGAAAGAACCGGTGAATGGCGTAACTGATGGCATGACGGATCCTAAAGACAGCCCCGAAGGTATTGGTGCGAAATCGCAGATGTGCTATTTCTCGCAAAAATTCAAAGGAATGCTTTTTGGGCTGCAATGGATAATTAGCTGCAGCTCCTAGAACGATCAACTTGTCACTTTGCAGCTCGACACGTTGTGCTTGGCCTTGAGAAGTAGTAACAATGCCTTCTACGCACAAGCTACTGCCAGGAGTAATGCTTTGTAGCGTGGCTTCTGAGAGTTGTGAAGGAGCAGTCACTACTTGTAGATTGTGAAGGACAGAACCATCATTCAAAGCAATAAATACAATGTTTTTGCTAATGCGCTTGGTTCTTACCCAGCCCTTCACACAAGCCTTGGTACCGACTTGTGCCGTGGCTAGAAGTTCCTTTATCTTTATTCTTCTCACTTTTTATAGATTTAGTCCCAAAATTACTGTAGAATACCGTAACAGGAAAGCGGAGAGTAGAGCCTATCGCTGGCGGTACGTTCTCTCAGCAGAACTTCTGTTTTGTACAAGATCTGTTTTAACTTAATACATAGATGCAAAAACTCCGTTTAAGCCATGCGCTGACGCATCGTCTTTCTCCCCAAAAGTTGCAGCTTATTAAGCTCTTGCAAGTTCCTTCTGTGGCATTGAAAGCCCGTATTGAGCAAGAGTTAGCCAGAAATCCGGCCCTAGAAGAGGAGGAGCATACTCTAGAAGAGCAGGAAATACATGAAGAGCGTACAGATGATGAAGGGCTATTTCTGGAGGACTACTTGCGTACTGATGGCTACCAAGTATACAATAGGAGCCACGAACAACACCAGGATCGACTAGTGGCAAGGGCGCTCATGCTTACTACTGCTCATTCATTGGATGAGCAGCTATTACGACAGCTTAGCTTTCTGCAACTTGACGAACGTCAGCACAAGATAGGCGTGCATCTTATCGGTAGTATTGAGAGCGATGGCTACATCCGCCGTGACTTGGAGGCCATTGTCAATGACTTGGCATTTACACAGTATATCGAGACTAATATTCAAGAAGTAGAAGCCGTGCTCAAGAAGATACAATATTTCGATCCTCCAGGCATTGGTGCCAGAAGCTTACGGGAATGTTTGTTGATTCAATTAGAAAAAAGCAGAGACAGTAGTACAGCTAGTCAGCTTGCCATGCATGTACTCATGCAGTGCTTTGATGCATTTACCAAAAAGCATTATGGCAAGATTGCTGAGAAGTTAGGGTTGGAAAGTCCAGCGTTACTCAAAGAGGCTTTAGCATTAATTACTAGTCTTGATCCCAAGCCAGGCAGTAGGAGCAATGTATCTTCTCGCAGTGAAGTATTACATCCTGATTTTATCGTTACGAGGCAAAATGGGCAACTGCATGTTACACTCACGACTTACAGCACACCAGCATTAAGAACCAGAAAGAGTTACGTTGCCATGTTAGAGAGCTACCACCATCGTACAAAAAGAGATAAAAGAATCAAGGAAGCAGCATCTTTTGTAAAACAAAAAATAGAAGCTGCCCGGTGGTTTATTGATGCTATTCAACAGCGACAGCATACGCTACTAAATACTATGAAAGCCATTGTGAAGCTACAATGTTCCTTCTTCATGGAAGAAGAGGAAAATAAGCTCAGGCCTATGGTGCTAAAGTGTGTAGCAGAAGAGATTGGCATGGACGTCTCTACTGTAGCAAGGATAGTCAATAATAAGTCTGTACAAACTGACTTTGGCATTTACCCTCTGAAATTCTTCTTTACTCAAGCCATTACCACTACCACGGGTGAAGAAGTAAGCAACAGAACTGTCAAAAAAGCCATTGAAGAAATCATCAGGGCTGAAGACAAGCAACAGCCCCATGCCGATGACAAAATTGCTGCCCTGCTTAAAGCACAAGGCTACCCCATAGCTAGGAGAACAGTGGCCAAATACAGAGAACAATCACACCTTCCCGTAGCTAGGTTGCGTAAGGGGATCTAGGACTTATCTATCTCGGTGGCAACCTGTACCTAAAAAAGATCAATAGCAAGTGTAACGCTATGAGTCTTTATAGTTTCATTGTCGGGTCCCTTGTTTGGCTCGAAGAGGCTAGAAAATATGTATGTGTAGCACAGTCCAAACCGTCCCCATCCCAGTTTGACATGGCCGCCAAAACGCATTCTATTTAAGTTGAAATGCTCTATGTTATTTTGTTTTTTTACTGTGTTATCCTCTTGATAGCCTACCGTGGTAGAGGCTTTCCATAGCCAACCCAGCTTGCCGCCTAGAGCTACAAAAAAACTTTCCTGAGGGTATTTACTATTGGCATTAAATCTTGCCTCCAACATTAAATCTATGTAGCGCATATCAAAAGCTGACCGATCAATCTTGTTACTTTTTGGGAAGCGTTTACTTGCTTTTTCGAGCGTTGTACGACGATTTTCCTCATCACGTGCCAGGGTAGTATCATTGTCTTCAAATTGATAGCCATGAAACGAGATGCCTATACCTGGGCTGATCACGAAGGGAGTGTGTCCAAGACGTATGTTGTAGAAAAAACCTGCCTTTGCACACCTAGAGCCACAGAGGGTTGACTTCATTGCTGCGGGGTGGCCCTTCAAAACGTTCCATCCCCAGTCTATCACCAAGCTGCCATAGTTGTATGGCTGCACGGGCATCGTTCCTAGCTGGTCAGAGTGCTCTTTGTGCTCATCATTCTTGGCTCTTGATATTGGGGTTACTGTATTTTGGTTACTCTGCTCATTGTCTTGTGCCCATACGTAGATAGAGGAGATAGAAAGTAAAAGCGTAAAGATTGATTTCTTCATTATTTCGCTGGGTTGTTGGTTTTTGATAGATCAAACAAAACTAAAACTTTTCTGTCGCATTCAAAGCGTGTGTCTTGACCAGATACTTACTCAAAGCATGCCAGATAATGCAGTCTGGGCGCTTCTTTGGCTTCTGAGAAAATTGTTCATCAACGTGGGCTTGACATAATCTCCAGCAATGTGCACTTTTTTTGCCTAGTTTTTCTATTTCCGATTTTGCTGCTTCAGCATAGCAACTTGAGGCTATATCGTCAGCAATCGTATGATTCATAGTGATAGACAAGTGCCCTGCCACGCCTAAGAATATAGATCTCTCATTCAGATATGCACTAGTTGGGTAAAGTCAGGAAATTCTTGGGAGTCAACAGCTTCTTTCGCAACAAGCTTTTCTATGCTGAGCTTTGCCAAGCATGTGATTGTTGAGGAATGAAGATTTATTGTATAGGTTTGCCTTTACTTAGTTCATTGGACCTGTAGCTTAACTGGATAGAGCACTGCACTACGAATGCAGAGGTTGGGGGTTCGAATCCCTCCAGGTTCACGGTCCATGGCAAGGCTGCTACAGTGCTACCATCACCAGATGACAATACCGAGCTGGTGGGCAATACTTGCCTCTGATTGTTTGAGGGCTGTATGAACCCGAAGAAGCTTGTCTTCCTCTTCGGGCTCGGGTTGGTTCTGTAACCCTGCTCGGTTGTCTTCAATAAGTTGTTGGACAAGTCTGAGCTTGAGCCTGAGGATATTCTTAAACGCTGTTTGGTGTAAATCATCTTCTTCTTTAGTAGTGTGGATTTGGTGCTGCTTTTCCCAATGGTCACTGACTTCATAAGGAGATGCAGTCAGGTCGATAGCAGTTTTTTTTATGGCCTCATCTTGATGGTGAATAAAGTAGGTCGCATCTACCACGTTCCCTTGAGCAAGTTGGTGCTGAAAATGCTCCATGATTTTCCTATACTCGGGTGTACGAAAATGTACCTCCTCTAACTCTTGGAGGAGGTACGTATACAATAGCTTTTCACCCTCTATGGGGGCAGTTCCGTAGCTCACCAACATGCGTATGCTCTCTCGTTCATACGCTTTGATAGTATCCTCCAGCTTGTGACCTGGCTCAGATTTGGAGGCCAGAATCATAGAAGCCGTATGCGTATGCAATGAACGCTCACCCCTCCGGCGTTGTGCCTGTTCCTTTTGAAGGATCAGTTTATTTTGTTCAGAAGTTAGTACTGCTTGGTCAATATTCAAGAGTTTACTGCACTGCTGGGTCAATACAGCCCTTTTAACAGCATCTGGGATCACTGCAATACTTTGGACAATTTCCTGAATAGCCCCGGCTTTGCGAATAGGGTCCTCTTGGGCCGATTGCATGAGTAGGGTAGCTTTAAACGTAATAAAGTCCTGTGCCTGTGCCTTGAGGTAGTGCTGAAAATCTGTTGCCTCCACCTGACGAGCATAACTGTCCGGATCTTCACCTTCAGGAAGAAGTACAATTTTCACGTCCAGCCCTTTTGCTAATACCATATCGATACCTCGCAACGAAGCTTTGATGCCAGCTGGGTCCCCATCAAATACAATAGTGATGTGCTTGGTAAACCTACTAATAAGCTGAATTTGCCCTTCAGTCAGAGAGGTTCCTGAGGAGGCAACCACGTTGGCCATGCCGGCCATGTGCAGGCTGATCACATCTGTGTAACCTTCTACCAAATAACAATTGTCTTCTTGTCTGATCCGATGCTTGGCTTGAAAAATTCCGTATAGAGAATCACTCTTGCAGTAAATATCTGTTTCTGGTGAATTGATGTATTTGGGTTGTTTGTTATCAGCTTTGAGCATCCGGGCTCCAACAGCAATCACCTTACCCGACACATTGTGGATAGGAAAGATCACTCTGCCTCTAAATCGGTCATACGTCTTGTGCTCCTTTTGGATAATGAGTCCTGCTTTTTCTAAAAGCGTTTCTTTGTATCCCTTGTTTTTGGTAAACTGGCAGAAAGCCTCCCAGGCATCTAGACTATATCCTAATTCAAATTGCTTGATAAAAGGCTCATCAAAGTTCCTTGCTTTAAAGTAACTCAGTCCTATGGTCTGTCCCTCAGGATGTTCCCACAAGGTGCTCATATAATACTCCTTGGCGAGGTTAAGCAAGATATACAGGCTGTCTTTCTCCTGCTGCTGTTGTACTTGTTGCTCATAAGGTCCAGCTTCTTGGATATCAATGCCGTACTTGTGGGCCAGGTATTTGACGGCTTCTATAAAGCTGATTCCTTCCATTTCCCGCACAAAGGTGATGGCATCGCCAGCAGCATCACATCCGAAGCATTTGTAGAAGCCTTTGGCAGGTGATACAGAAAAGGAAGGGGTTTTTTCTTGGTGAAAAGGACAGCATGCCCACAGATTCTGTCCTTTTTTCTTGAGGGGAAGAAAATCAGCAATGACTTCCTCGATGTGGACGCTGTCTTGTACTGCTTGTATGGTTGCTTGGCTGATGGACACTATGTATTTGGCTGATAAATCCCGAAGGAGAATAAAAAAAAGAATGGGTCAATCAATAAGCTGTCTCAATACCATGGTACTGCTGCTGCACCGTGTAGTCCTTTCTCAATGGATGCCCCTCCCAGTCGGCAGGCAGTAAAATGCGTCGAAGGTCTGGATGTGCCGTAAAACTAATTCCCATCAAATCATACGCCTCACGTTCGTGCCAATTAGCACCTCTCCAGATATGACTTACTGAAGGGACTTCAGGCAATGGATCACCAGGCTTCTCTCTGACCATTAACACCTTGAGCATCAGCTGTAGGTTATAGGGAATGGAATACAGGTGATAGATGAGTTCTAAAGTGTTTACATCAGGACCATTGTCTAGGGCTGTTATACAAGCCAAATAATCGAAATAAGTTTTTTTATGCTCGTGTAGCATTTGGCATATTTCGGCAATGCGTCGAGATGGAACATGAATTGCTGGCGGTACAGCATGTGGGTCCTTCCCCAGGATGATTGCTGGTCCGAAATTTTGGATGAGTAGTTTAATTATTTCTTCAAACGCCATCATTTGATGGTTATACTTTTCGGGCTTCATGCATAGGTGCTGTCGAAGCACTTGGTGGTGTTCTTTTTTCTTGGCGAATCTTTTCTTGCAGTTTCAAAAATCCACCAATCAAAGCTTCGGGCCTCGGCGGGCAACCTGGCACATAGACATCTACGGGGATAATTCTATCCACACCTTTAACTACATGGTACCCATGCTGCCAATACGGACCGCCGCAATTGGCACACGAACCCATCGAAATTACATAACGTGGCTCAGACATCTGTTCGTAGAGCCGTTTAATTCTATCGGCCATCTTAAAAGTAACTGTTCCTGATACGATCATCACATCCGCCTGGCGTGGAGAAGCTCTAGGGATGACCCCCAACCGGTCCAGGTCGTAGTCAGAAGAATAAGCCCCCATCATTTCGATGGCACAGCAGGCCAAGCCAAATGTCATTGGCCACAAAGAGGAGCGCTTCGACCAGTTGAGGAGCTCATCTAATTTGGCAAAAATTACTTCTCCATCTCCCGTTTTTTGTGAATTCATGAGGTTGGTATTGAGTTGTTCGAATGCACTGTTTTCTTGTTGGTTGTTGAGGCATAGTGGCTGTTGACTTGGTCATAGAGTGCCTTAGGTACTCTGGATGACAAGGAAGAGGAGGGAAGAGGGGGTTGTACACTGGCTAGGTATCCTTGGCTCCACACATAGGCAAGGCCTACAGCAAGCAAGGTAATGAATAACACGGCTGATATCGCTGTATAGTTAGCCCATAAGCCTCCTGTGGCCTCATTGAGTGCTGGGTTTGCCCATACTGTTGCCCACGGAAAGAGCAGTACTGTTTCTACTTCAAAAAGCATGAAGACAATCGCCATGAAATAGAAGCGGGTGCTCAAACTCCCCCAAGAACTTCCAATAGGCTCCTCACCTGACTCATAGGTATGCAATTTTTCTGCATTGGGGTGCTGGGTTCGTAGTAAAGAGCTTAAGCATGAACCAATACCCGCAAAAAGTAGTGCTCCTGCAATAAAGGTCAGTATTTCTAGGAAGGCAACCTGCTCAATAATAATCATTGTAGTTTTTGACTTGTTGGAGAGTCAATACCTTTTAGGTCCTAAAATAGAGAAATAAACAGCAATCTGAGACTTGTTCGTAAAAGACTTACCCGTTCTGCTGCGCTTCTTGAGTGTTCTTTTTAGGTATTCAGTTTTCTTATTGCCCCCGTGTTGGGGGTGTCACGGAGGCATCCCTTGCTTTGCCAATACACCCTGTCTACTAAGATGCGTGTTGATTGGCTGCGATAATACTCTCTATGCCCCTGACACACCTAAGACTTTTCTGAAGCGGCATATACACTATGGTCGGGTACATCGTTTTCTCATTGCAGGCTACAGAAGCGCATCAAGGAGAGGGCATCATTGACTTGTTCTTCTACACCAATAGTCACTAAGCTGATACCAGGTCTGGAGTAATGCCCTTTTCAAAAGTACTAGCAATGGATAGGCTTTTCTTCCTTGCCTTGACTGCCCTGTGGGGTAACACTTTGTTAGTATGCTAGCAACAGCGTCTCACTCGATAAGTTGTGCTATCTGCTTGAGGAAGACGCTCTTAGCCTTTCTTTTCTCTACATAATGACTAGTAAAGCTCAGAGGTTGAGAACTTTTGATAGGCATAATGGGTATGGTTTTGAGGGCATTTGCTGATGAGGGACAACAATGCTTAGCTTGATAGTGCGATCTATTCTCTACTGTAATTGCTCATTACTTTTGCAGTGATCTCAGATTGTTGCAAGAGATGCTGCAAAGGAAACCAAGCAATTGATTAGCAAAAATTCTTGCTTGAAGTGCTTAATTGATCAAGAAATGAAGGGAAGCGGTCCGGACGGGACTCGAACCCGCGACCTCCTGCGTGACAGGCAGGCATTCTAACCAACTGAACTACCGGACCAGTATAAAATAGATGACCTACTCATGGGGCGTAACCTCCAGAAAGACAGACAAAATTAGGGAATTCGTGGCGCTTTGCAAGCAAACCAATCAATTATCTGCTATTGACTTTCAAACAGAGAAGCTAGGTTAGTGACAAAACACATTTTAGTTTTGGGTATATAAATGCTTAACACATGCACCTAGAATTTGAGAAACCTATTGCGCAACTTGAGGAAAAGCTAGCTTCTATGAAGGAGAAGATGGCCCAGAAGCACGTAAGTAGCTTGACTAAGGCTGTTCAGAAGCTGGAGCAAGAGATCAAATTCCTGCAAATAACCACTTTCCAAAACCTAACACGTTGGCAACGTGTTCAACTGTCGCGTCATGATGAGCGGCCCTACACGCTTGACTATCTCAACTATATTACCGAGGAGTTCATTGCGCTGCATGGGGACCGCACGATGAGAGATGACAAAGCAATTGTAGGTGGGTTTGGCAAGGTAGCAGGAAAGACCATCATGTTCATTGGGCACCAGAAAGGGAGAAACACCAAAGAGCGGCAAGCGAGAAATTTTGGCATGGCCAACCCAGCAGGGTACAGAAAAGCCCTGCGGCTCATGAAACTGGCAGAAAAGTTTAACAAACCCATTGTTACGCTTATTGATACACCGGGGGCATACCCTGGCCTAGAGGCAGAAGAACACGGACAAGCTGAGGCCATTGCACACAACATCCAAGCGATGTTTGCCCTCCGTGTGCCCATTGTCTGCATCATTATTGGTGAAGGTGCCTCTGGGGGTGCGCTGGGCATTGCTGTCGGAGATCGGGTACTGATGCTAGAAAATACATGGTATTCGGTGATATCACCAGAATCATGTTCCTCAATCCTTTGGAAAAGCTGGGACTATAAAGAACAAGCAGCTGAAGTATTAAAATTGACAGCCCGAGATATGTTAGCACAAAACCTGATTGATGGTATTATCTCAGAACCTTTGGGCGGTGCACACAGGGACCCCTCAGGAATGGCAACAACAGTCAAAGATGAAATCTTTAGGCAACTCAAGGCCCTTAGCAAACTCTCTCCTGGGGAGCGCATTAAGCAACGACTGGAAAAATTCTGTGAGATGGGTGTTGTGGCAAGTGACATAAAGACTTAAGGATAACAAAGTGTACATGAGTACAAAAAGACGTGTATTGGTAGCCATGAGTGGTGGCATAGATAGCTCCGTAGCTGCAGTAATGTTGCATGAGCAAGGCTATGACGTAGTAGGTCTGACGATGAAAACGTGGGACTACGCAAACAGTGGTGGTAGCAAGAAAGAAACTGGCTGTTGTAGCTTAGATTCGATCAACGATGCGCGCAGCATTGCAGTTGAACTAGGTTTTCCGCACTTGATCTTAGACATTCGGGAGGAATTTGGAGATTACGTTATTAACCATTTTACGTCAGAGTATTTGTCAGGAAGGACGCCCAATCCATGTGTGCTTTGCAACACACATATTAAGTGGGATGCATTGCTTCGGCGGGCAGATAAGCTTGATTGTGCACATATTGCTACGGGACACTATGCTAAGGTGCGTGAAGAGAATGGCCGTTATATCATTTCCAAGGGAAAAGACCGCAACAAAGACCAATCTTATGCGCTTTGGGGAGTTTCGCAGGCTAGTTTAAGCAGAACGATGTTGCCTTTAGGTAACTTGACTAAGCCTGAGATCCGTGCTTTTGCCCAAGCCCGGGGGTTCAAAGACTTGCTTAACAAGTCAGAGTCCTACGAAATCTGCTTTGTGCCTGACAATGATTATCGGGGCTTTCTCAAACGCAGGGTAGTAGGCCTGGAGGAGCAAGTGAAAGGGGGCGAGTTTGTCTTAGAGGATGGTAATGTCGTTGGCCAGCATGAGGGGTATCCTTTTTATACTGTTGGGCAGCGGAAGGGATTAGGCATTGCACTAGGCTATCCGGTATACGTGATAGAAATCCGAAAAGAGCAGAACCAGGTGGTACTTGGTACGTTTGATGCATTGGCCAGAGATGGCATGTACGTAAGCAAATTAAATATGGCCAAGTATGCTGACCTGCAAGGCCACAAGCTAGACACCGTTACCAAAGTGCGTTATAATGACCCAGGTACTCCGGCCGTGATTGAGCAAACAGGAGATATCATGAAAGTGTTTTTTGGCAAAGGTGTACATGCCGTAGCACCAGGCCAAGCAGCTGTCTTTTATGAAGGAGATGATGTAGTTGGTGGTGGGTGGATTACACGCTCCTTTCATCAAAACCATTTGCCAGTTACACACTCCACTGCATGCAGTAGGCAACCCCAATGAATTACCTCAAGGCCATTGTATGGTTTGTGCTGAGTCTCATTGTTAGCTGTGGCAATGATGCTATCACGAAACATGTAGGCGCCCACATAAGCCCTTGGCAAGTAGCTTTTTTTAGGTGTTTCTTTGGTGTAGTGACCTTACTACCCTTGATGCTTTACCAAGGCCAAGTCTCTTTGAGAACCCATCGACCTTTGCTGCATGTTATGCGAGGTGTGCTGCTTTTTGTAGCCATAGGTTTGTGGAGTCATGGTGTCAAGGAAGCACCTATTACTACAGCTACCATCATGAGTTTTACGGTGCCCATCTTTGTGCTCTTGTTGGCACCTATCTTTTTGCGGGAGCGTGTTACTTGGCCTATGTGGGTAGCTACGCTAGTAGGCTTCGGTGGGATTGTGCTGGTCTTGCAGCCAAGCTGCTGGTCTTTCTATGGCCCCTCTTCATGTTTTGTGTTGGCAGCTGGGGTGTTCGGGCTGCTGGATGTCATCAATAAGAAGTATGTTACCCAAGAACCGATGCTGTGCATGCTTTTCTACTCCACACTAGCTGCCACTGTGTTACTGGCCCTACCGGCTATATATGCTGGCACCATGCCGCCAGGGGACGTAGTGCCCTGGCTCTTAGTTTTAGGAATTACTAGTAACCTGATCTTGTACCTGTTGCTGAAAGCTTTTATGCTGACCAGCATTTCTGCGTTAGCGCCTTTTCGCTACTTAGAGCTATTTATTTCTATGGGGGTGGGGCGTCTATTTTTTCAGGAATTGCCTAGTAGGCATAGCTACTTAGGTGCTGCTATGATCATCCCTTGCACCTTATTTATTGTGTATTACCAGCATTATAGTACTAAGAGATTGCCGTAATCAAAAAATGGCCTGCCTTGTTGAACTTCCTTCTTAGAAAAAGGTGTCAGCAAGCTTACCCCTCTCGGTTGACTTGCAGTTTAATTTGGGTCAGCTTACGTTTGGTGTCAAGTGCAAAATCCCCTTTCATCATCCAGTTATAATAAGAAGGCTCTTGTTGTAAGACCTGTACTACAAGTTTTCCCTTATGTTTTCCAAAATTGAATACTACTTTCCCTTGCGGGTCGTAGATCATCCTGCCCGCAAAATCAAGCATCGGAGCAGCTGTGAGGGCATGAAGCTTGGTTACATCATTCTCAATAATACCTACTGTATGCCCTGTGTGATCTGTAACAGGCTGGTTTTCATAATGTGCTATTTGGGCTTGTAGCACAGCCAAGGTAGCCTCTGTATCAGCCATAGCACTGTGTGCTCCTGTTAGCACTTTGTGGCAATAAAATTGGTAAGCAGCAGTTAGGTTCCTCTTTTCCATCAAATGAAAAATTCTTTGTGCATCTACTACTTTCCTATTTTCCATCTTAAAATCTACCCCTGTCCGCAAGAAGCTTTCTGTGAGCATGGGAATATCAAAGCGCAAGACATTGAAACCTGCTAGGTCGCAACCTTGCAAGAACTTGACCAACTCCTTGGCAATCAATTGAAAGCTAGGCGCATTTTCCACGTCGCTGTCATAGATGCCGTGAATCAGACTCGCTTCTGGTGGAATAGGTTTTTCTGGATGAATCCTCTTAGCAAAAGTCAGCTGCTCTCCGCTGGGCATCACTTTAATTATCGCAATTTCGACGATGCGGTCATGGATGATATTGGTGCCTGTAGCCTCTAAGTCGAAAAAAGCTAATGGCTTCTTTAAGTGCAATGGCATCTGAAACCTAAGTTAGATAAGGAGAGGTGAGCAATATAAGTTGTCAAGTACGTTGTGTTGTCTTCGGCTCAATCTACAAAGAATGTGGCTAGGGCGTCATAAAAATGCTGGTCTTGGACAGCTAAGTTGCGTAAAAGCTGCTGAGCACCGGCTACAGCGCTCATAGATGCTGCATCAGCATACTGGAAAGGAATTTCTTTTTGTGGTGTTATTAAATACGCTTGCCCATCTTCATATCGATGAGGATGAGCTTGGTAGGGGACCCTTTTTACATCAGTTCTTTCTTGGCAGCCAATAGTACTAACAAGGCTGTCCTCATCGTAATAAATCAGCGTGCCCCCTTTGGGCGAAGCATCTGCTAGCTGTGTGACTTGCTCTAAGTAAGTCTCTATGGGATGTGTATGACTGCTCTTCCAGCCCATACCACTGATCAGAACCATGTTGTGCTGGTAGCGCAGGCTTTGTGGTGTCGAGTCGATAGTAGAAGAAGGGCTTATGTCACCCTCTAGAATAATAATCGGTGCATTACTGAGCTGTACACTAGCTTCCAGCATAGAGGAGTCAACCACATAATCAAACGCTTTGTGTAAATGCGCTAAAACATGTAACACCAAAACACAAAGCAAGGTTTTTTCTTCACCTCCTGTAATTACAATACGCTGTTTGTCACGTGCATAGTCATAGATATATTCAGCGTGAGAACAGATTGGCAGGCCAAGCCGTTGTACTGCCTGCAGTTCTGGATTGTCTGGATGGATTTGCCTGCCTACAACTACTTTGTCTAACTCATGTTGAATCTTTTGTGGAAACCAGCCAGCCTGTTCAGGCACTAGCGTCACATTTGTTGGACTATGCAGAGCGTGTTTAGAAAAAGACACATCACTCCCTGTTATTTTATGTCCTTGCTGACACAAAGTAACTGCCAGGTCGCTCATCATGCGCTCACCCACGCCAATAAAGTGTATTCTCATTGTGTCTATTGATTGTTTATTGCTTGCGTAGTGGTAGCCACTTACTACCATACGCAAGTTACGCCAAACGTGAACTCCCTCGATGGGCAAACCTAATGGCTTTTTAGGGATTTGAAAAATCCTCTATGTGGACTACGCTTGTGCATAAGATGTGGAAAGATGTGCCTTGATAAGACATACATTTGTAGGTATGAAAACAGAAAGATTACTATCCAAACAAGGTAATTTCTCCTCCCAAAAACCACATGCTCTGCAAGCGGTAGATAAACTGGCTAAACTTCCTCCACAAGCCCTGGACATTGAAGAAAGTGTCTTGGGTGCACTGATGCTGGAGAAAGATGCACTCACCATAGTCATTGACATTCTCAAACCAGAAAGCTTTTACAAAGAAACACACCAAGAGATTTATCAAGCTATTGTCCAACTGTTTAATGATGCAGCACCTATTGACCTACGTACGGTCGTTAATCAGCTCCGTAAGAACGATAAGCTCACGTTTGTTGGCGGTTCTTATTATGTCACTTCCCTGACTACCCGCGTCAGCTCTGCATCCAATATTGAGTTTCATGCTCGGGCAATCGTGGAATACGCCATTAAGCGGGAATTGATTGCTATTGCTACGGAGATACAAAGAAATGCGTACAAGGATACGCAAGATATATTTGAGCTTTTAGACCAGGCAGAGCAGGCACTGTTTGAAGTTACAGATTCCAATATTCGTAAAAACTACAGCAACATGCGTTCGCTGCTAGGAGAGGCATTTAAAGACCTGGATACAAAAAGGCAGCAAAAAGATGGTTTAACAGGTGTGCCAAGTGGTTTTACAGGGCTGGACAGCATTACATCAGGCTGGCAAAAATCTGAGCTAGTGATTGTAGCTGCCAGACCAGGCATGGGTAAAACGGCCTTTCTGCTCTCTGCCTTGCGCAATGCTGCTGTAGATCATGGCCATCCTGTAGCGATCTTCTCTTTAGAAATGGCCTCTTTGCAACTTGTTAATAGACTCATTTCGGCCGAAGCAGTGTTAGAAGGTGAAAAAATTAAGAAAGGAAACCTTGCTGACCACGAATGGGAGCAGCTGATCCATAAAACCTCACAGCTTTCACAAGCGCCTATCTATATTGACGATACACCCGCCTTGTCCATCTTTGAGTTGCGTGCTAAATGCAGAAGGCTCAAAGCCAAGCATGATATTCAGCTCATTGCTATCGACTACCTGCAGCTCATGTCAGGAGAGTCCATCAAGGGGGCAGGTAATCGTGAGCAAGAGATTGCATCTATCTCCCGTTCGCTCAAGAGTATTGCTAAAGAGCTGAACGTGCCGGTCATCGTTGGCTCTCAGCTGAGCCGTGCTGTAGAAACACGAGGGGGTAATAAAAGACCACAACTATCAGACCTTAGAGAATCAGGCTCTATCGAACAAGACGCAGACCTGGTATTATTCCTGTACCGGCCTGAATACTATGGCATGACCGAAGATGAAGAAGGGCATCCTACACAAGGGATGGCCGAAGTGATTGTGGCCAAGCACCGCAATGGTGCACTGGATAGTGTAGTACTCAATTTCATCGGAAAATACACCAAATTTGCTGACCACGAACCTTCCAGCTTCTCTGATACCCGATACAGCACTTTGGGTACTGTAACGCAATCCAGCAAAGCCAATGGCGTCAGTACGTCGGTTTCGAAAGACCCTTTCTAAGGGGCTCTGTTGTGAGCAGAAGCATTGCTCCTTGAATCTGTTTCTATGTGGACTACCTACCAAAGTGCTTCGGCATCTCATCAAAGTATGGACCCTAAGCCAACGCTCATCCCTGCGCCGAATAATAAAAAATAGAGGAGAATTACGTAATTTCAAGTGTTAAAACCACCACCATGAAGGAAGCAACAAGAGATACGAGCAACTATTCAGCAGAGAGTATACAAGTACTAGAGGGCCTAGAAGCGGTCCGCAAGCGCCCTTCCATGTACATCGGCAATGTAGGTGCCAAAGGGCTTCACCATCTTGTGTGGGAAGTAGTAGATAATGCCATTGATGAGGCACTGGCAGGGCACTGTACTGACATCAAGGTGCGGATTCACGAAGACAATACTGTCACGGTTACTGACAATGGCAGAGGTATCCCAACAGACATTCACCGTCAAGAAAACCGCTCTGCGCTAGAGGTTGTCATGACCGTGCTGCATGCCGGAGGAAAATTTGATAAAGACACTTACAAAGTATCTGGCGGCCTTCACGGAGTCGGCATCTCCTGTGTCAACGCCCTTTCCTCGCATCTCACAGCCACAGTACATAGAAACGGGAAGGTCTACCAGCAGGAGTATCAAAAAGGTACGCCCCTATATAATGTCAAGGAGGTAGGAAATACCACCCTAACAGGTACGACCATTCACTTTCAGCCAGACGCTACTATATTCACTGAAACAACCTACAGTTACAGCACAATCGCTTCTAGACTGCGAGAATTGGCATATCTTAATGCTGGCCTTACGATTCGTCTGGAGGATCTTCGTGAAAAAGATGAGCAAGGCAGCGAAGCTCAGGAAACTTTTTATTCAGAAGGAGGACTTCAGGAGTTTGTAACTTACCTAGACAATACGCGAGAGAAGCTTATTCCTGACCCTATTTTTGTAGAAGGAAAGAAGAATGGTGTCCTTGTGCAGGCTGCCCTGAGTTACAACACCTCTTTTTCAGAGATAGTCGTCTCTTACGTTAATAATATCAATACCATTGAGGGGGGTACGCATGTAGCAGGTTTCAGAAGAGCACTGACTCGCACCCTCAAAAGCTATGCGGAAAAGTCAGGACTACTAGAAAAATCCAAGATAGAAATTGCAGGTGATGATTTTAGAGAAGGTTTGACTGCTGTGATCTCCGTCAAAGTAGCTGAACCACAATTCGAAGGGCAAACCAAAACTAAACTAGGCAATGCTGAGGCGATTGGTGCAGTAGATACCTGCTTGAGTGAGGTACTTCAGAACTACTTGGAGGAGCATCCAAAAGAAGCAAAGATCATCGTTTCTAAAGTAATTTTAGCAGCCCAAGCGCGCCAGGCCGCCCGCAAGGCTAGAGAGATGGTACAGCGCAAGAATGTACTTACAGGGAGCGGCTTACCTGGAAAGCTGGCTGACTGCTCTGACAAAGACCCGACCGCGTGTGAACTTTTTCTTGTTGAGGGTGACTCGGCAGGGGGTACTGCCAAGCAAGGTAGGAATAGGAGATACCAAGCTATTTTGCCCCTAAGAGGAAAGATTTTGAACGTAGAGAAAGCGCAAGAGTACAGAATCTATGAGAACGAACAAATAAAAAACATGATTACTGCCCTAGGAATTACTTTTGGGACAAAAGAAGATACTAAGGCTGTCAATACCGATAAGTTGCGTTACCATAAGGTCGTGATCATGACCGATGCAGACGTAGACGGTAGTCACATCCGTACACTGATCTTGACGTTTTTTTTCCGGTATATGCGAGTGCTGATCGAAAAAGGATATCTCTACATTGCACTACCCCCTCTCTACCTTGTCAAAAGAGGCTCAGAGGCGCGTTACTGCTGGACAGAGGAAGAACGGGAATCTACGGCAAAAGCCTTGGCCCCAGACGGAAAGGTAGATGCTGTTAATTTACAACGGTATAAGGGGCTAGGAGAGATGAATGCAGACCAGCTATGGACGACCACGATGGACCCTGACAAACGAAATCTTAAGCAAGTAACCATAGCCTCTGCTGCAGAGGCAGACCACCTCTTTTCTACGCTCATGGGCGATGAGGTAGCACCCAGAAAGAGATTCATTGAAAAGCATGCTAAATACGCTAAAATTGATGTCTAGTGGATGGTCAAAGACAATAATACTGTACAAAAAGCACCCACACTACCTATCCTTCCAGAACGCTACCTCAGCAGAGATCTAAGCTGGCTGAAGTTCAACGAGCGCGTTTTAGACCAAGTGGGAAAACCAGAAAAAACAATCTTTGAACGGCTTAAATTCTTGCATCTCAGTGCTTCTAACCTAGATGAATTTTTCATGGTTAGAATAGGCAGCCTGTACAACTACATCGATTACAACCGGACGTGGCTCAATAAGCTGGGCTTGCACGTGGTGCCTTTTCGAGACAAGCTGCTCAAAGAAGCAAGAGCATCCTTTCAAAAGCAGCACGAATACTTCCTTCAAACAGTGACTCCCTTATGCGAAGCAAACCATTTTTCGTTTGTGCAAAACATAGCTACTCTAAGCCTACAAGAGCAGGATCAGCTCAAGAATTACTTTAAGAAAGCAATCTTCCCGATGCTCACGCCCATGGTGTTTGACAGCCGGCATATTTTCCCAGCTTTGATGAATAAAGTCTTGGTATTCGGTGTTGTCACGCACAACCTGGCTGAAAAAAAGGACAACAAAAAAATTTCCTTTATTCAACTACCTCAGAATCTGTCACGTTTTTATAGACTCCACCGCAGTCGTAACATAGCCTTTGTACCATTCGAAGAAATTATACGGAAACACCTTGCTATGCTCTTCAGAAACATAGCTATTCTCTCTATCACCCTTTTTAGGGTAATCCGTAATGGAGATTTCTCGCTTGAAGAGAGCGATGACATAGAAGCTTCCTTGGTGGAGGAGCTCAAAAGAAAGCTCAAAAAAAGAAACGAAGGGAGGGTAGTCAGATTAGAGATAGAAGATCACCACGATCCATGGCTGGTAGATCGGTTAAAAAACAGGTGGAATATTGATCAAGACAATGTGTTTAGAGTTCCTGCGCAGAGCCTTATGGACCTTACAGGGCTACAGCAACTGGTGCAGCAAAGTGACTCTGAAAGTCGACCACCAGTTTCCCCAATTTCTTACTCTACGTTGCGTGGTGGTGATCTCTTTGAAGTCTTGAAACAGCAAGATATCCTACTCCATCATCCTTACAATAGCATTGACCTAGTGATTGAGTTGATCGAAAGAGCTGCCGAAGATCCTTATGTATTGGCCATCAAAATGACCATCTACCGATTGGCTCAAGACTCAGCTGTCACTGCAGCCTTGCTCAAGGCTGCAGAATGTGGTAAACATGTCTCTGTACTCATTGAAATAAAAGCCCGCTTTGATGAAGAGTATAACATGAAAGAAGCCAAGAGGCTTGAGAAAGCAGGCTGTTTTGTAATTTATGGCGTGAACAGTGTCAAGACCCATGCCAAAATGATGATGATCGTGCGTAGAGAACACGAGCGAATTACTCGTTACGTACACCTATCTAGTGGTAACTATAACGAAGAAACTGCTCAAGGGTATGCTGATATTAGCTTGATGACTACAGACGAGGTATATGCCAATGATGTTTCAGAATTCTTTAATGTCATTACTGGCCACTCAATGCCCAAAACCTACGAAAATCTTATTACTACACCGATCGACATCCGCAAGCAGCTCACTGACATGATTCGTCAAGAGGCTCGAAATGCGCAGCAAGCATTGCCCTGTGGTATTGTTATTAAGGTGAATGCACTAGAGGATGAAGCTACTATTGAAGAGTTGTACAAAGCCTCACAAGCTGGTGTGCCCATTCAACTCATTGTAAGGGGTATTTGCTGTCTAATACCTCAAAGGCCTGGCTTAAGCACTCACATCATAGTACGCTCCATTGTGGGTAATTTTTTGGAGCATGCCCGCATTTTCTACTTCCACAACCAAGGAGATGCCAAGGTATACGCTGGCAGCGCTGATATCATGGTCAGAAGCTTTGAAAAACGCATTGAATCCTTATTTATTATTAAGAGTCCTGTTCTTAAACAGCAAGTGATCAATCTGCTAGCTTATGACTTGCGAGATAATGTCAACAGTTATCTGATGCAAGAGGACGGAACTTATGTCAAGATCATACCAGTCGATGAGGCGCTTTTTGACATCCATCAAGCATTTTTTACGCTCACCTTAGATGAGGTAATGAGAGCCCGACTTTTTGAATAGGCGATGGCTTGTCGTCAGTGGGGCAACGACCTAGCTGGCCAATCAAATCAGCAATACGATGTGCATACCCTCCTTCATTGTCATACCAACCTATTACCTTCACCAAATTCCCTTGAACCGCGGTAAGCTGTGCATCAAAAATACAGGAGTGGGGATTGCCAACAACATCTATCGATACAATCGGGTCTTCTGTATAGGCCAAGATGCCCTTGAGGATGCCCTGGGAAGCTGTCAACATGGCCTGGTTGATAGCTGCTTTGGTAGGTGATTTCCTGAGCACAACCGTAAGATCAGTCATCGACCCATTGGATACAGGAACACGGGTAGCCATACCATCGAGCTTACCTCGCAGCTGTGGCAATACTAATCCTACTGCCTGAGCTGCACCAGTTGAGGTAGGGATAATAGATTTGGTCGCTGCTCTAGCCCTTCGTAAGTCTTTGTGAGGTGCATCTTGCAACTGTTGGTCAGCCGTATAAGCATGAATGGTATTGATGTATCCTTGCTCAATGCCAAAGTGGTCATCCAATACCTTAGCCATGGGGGCCAAGCAGTTGGTTGTGCAAGAAGCATTAGAAATAATCGGCTCGTTGCCTTTTAAAATATGCTCATTCACGCCCAACACTACCGTAGGAATACTGCCTTGTGCAGGAGCAGAGATGACAACGCGCTGCGCGCCTGCAGTGAGGTGTTTGCTGGCCCCTGCTTGGTCTGTGAATCTACCCGTTGCTTCTAGCACTGTAGTGATGCCTAAGGCTTTCCAAGGCAGCTGTGCAGGGTCAGACTTTGCATATACCTGAATTTTTTTGCCTGCTACCACCAGGTGAGCCCCTTGGTGGGTAACCTCGCCTGCAAAAGGCCCATAGTTAGAGTCATACTTTAGCAAGTAGGCTAGAGTGGTAGCATCTGCCAGGTCGTTGATGGCCACAACTTCTACTTGGTCTTGTTGCAGCAAAGCCCTGAAGCTCAGTCGACCTATTCTTCCAAACCCATTGATAGCTACTTGAGGTTTCATCATTAAAAAAGTGTATGTCCTGAATCGAGATAATTTTAGGCTGAGAGGCCAGCCAAACAGCACGTCATAGTGCCCCCCTAGTTTTGTGTTTTGAGGCGCTTATGTTTCCGTTAATTTTTTTAGCATAAGCTTTGTGCCACCCTGCCCGAATTGCCAAGGTACACAATCAGAATTTGAAAAAGAATGTGAGGTAACTATATTTGCAGTGCCGATGATGGCCCGTTCGTCTAGGGGTTAGGACGTCAGGTTTTCATCCTGGAAACAGGGGTTCGATTCCCCTACGGGCTACTTAACTTTCGCTGTGTTCATAAATACGATCAATGCAGGCACTTCCTTACTACGATTGTTGGACAAAATGAAGAGATAAAGCACTCAAAAGACGTCATAACTTACTCCTTCTCCCAATATTACCCTGAGGGGAGGTAAATCAATACTCTCTATGGGCAGCCTAGTTTCGTTGGTGATGCGTGCCCCTGCTACCTAGACATGTAACATGGTTGATTTTCTCATTGTAGGGCAAGGCATTGCCGGATCAGTGCTTGCTTTGCAGTTGCTGAAGCACGGCCAACGCATTCTTGTCATCAATAACAGGAAAACCAATATCGCTTCTAGTGTTGCTGCAGGGATCTACAACCCAATTACAGGTAGGGCGATGGTAAAAACCTGGCTTGCAGAAGCTTTATTTCCGTATCTAACCAGATTTTATCAAGAAGCAACACAAACCTTGGGGGCACAATTCTTGCACCCCATGCCTATTTTCCGTCCATTTTTAACAGCCCAAGAACGTACTGTATGGCTGAAAAAGACCCTGCAAGAAAATGGCACCGACTTTGTAGAAAAAGTGGCAGAAACAACTTTTCACCAAGAAAATAGTGTGTATCAATACGGTGGAATTGTGCTCAATCAATCTGGCTATTTGGATGTTAAGAACTTCCTAAAAGCTACTCGGGCTTATCTGAAAGCTCAATTTGCATACGTAGAAGATGATTTTTTTTATGATCGTATGCGTCTTGGTAACCACGTAAGCTATCAAAACATAGAAGCCCGTCAGGTTATTTTTTGCGAAGGCCCGCAAGCTAAGAAGAATCCTTTTTTCAGTACGTTACCTTTTCGGCTGGTGAAAGGAGAACTGATTTTGGTGGCGCTTCGCCAGCCTCTTGAAGTGATTTATAACAGACAAATTTTTGTATTGCCACAAACAGACAACCATGCTGTTGTGGGAGCCACTTATGATTGGCAAGACACCTCATTGAAGCCCACAGCAAGAGCAAGAGAAATACTGGAAGAGAAGCTACGCGATACATTTAACTTTTCTTACACAGTGTGCGACCAGCGGGCAGGTATGCGCCCAGCCACCTTTGACAGAAGGCCTTTCATAGGCTTACACCCTCGGTATCCCCAGGTAGGCATCTTTAATGGCCTGGGTACCAAAGGTGTGTCGCTGGCTCCATACTTCTCAAAAATTTTTGTTGAGCACCTGTTGCTGCAAAAAGAACTGCCCCTAGAAGTACAGCTTAACAGGATTGGATTTTGTAAAAGTATTTAAGACTGCCGAGTAGCCTCTTGAGTATCATCCAAGGCCTGATTTACAAAATCATAGTGTGACGCACTACTCTCAAACAATGATACCATGATTAAATCGATGACAGGTTATGGAGAATACGATTATAAGGATGAATGGTTGTGGGTAAGTGTAGAAGTTAAGTCCATTAATGCCAAGCATGCCGACATAAGTCTGCGGTTGCCCAAAGCATTTTCTGTACAAGAAATCGCATGGAGAAACTTGGCTATCGCCTGCCTAGAACGGGGAAAAATAGCTTTGTCTGTGACCTACGAACGCAAAGACGCTACCTTGCCTCAAACACATATCAACCAATCCCTCTTTAAGGCCTATTACCATGTTTTAAAATCTCTGGCAGCGGAGGTAGGTGCTTCCTCTCAAGCACTTTTTCAGTTGGCTATGCAAGCTCCTGAAGTCGTCACCAAGTCTGATCAAGATACCGTCTACAAAGACGACCAACAGGTCCTTGAAAAAGTGATCCGAGCTGCCTTGCAGCAGTGTGACCAGAGTAGACAGACAGAAGGCGCAGTACTGGCCAACAAGCTTTTAGGTTATTTACAGACCATTACAAAAGGCCTAGAAAAAGTAGAAAAGTTGGATCTAGTAAGGAGTCAGGTAGTTAGAGAAAAGCTCCAGACAAGTGTTAAGACTTTGATTGCTGCCCACGCCATTGATGAAAACAGGATGGAGCAAGAGCTGATTTATTACCTAGAACGCTTAGACATTACCGAGGAGAAAGTACGCTTGGCCCAACACCTGTTTTATTTTGAGGAAGTCATGGAGAGTCCCCAAGCGGTTGGCAAAAAATTGGGTTTTATCGCACAAGAAATAGGTCGAGAGATCAATACCATCGGGGCCAAAGCCAATGATGCAGTGATTCAAAAAGAAGTGATCCTGATGAAAGATGAATTAGAGAAGATCAAAGAGCAATTACAGAATATCTTGTGAAGAAGCTTGATAGCACTTTACTGCAGCAAAAGACACAGCAATAGCGAATACTTGCTATGGAAATAAAGTCAATGTAGAACCGCGATCTACAATGCGAGCATCATGCTTAAAATAACCTGGGCCAAGCGCGTATTATTTAGGCAATAAATATGATCTTTACGCAAAGTTGGATGCGATGAAGCACACCGATAGCACGGTCCAAGCTTATAGCGAAAGTCATACCGAAGCAGCGTCTCCGTTGCTAGCAAAAATTTATCAGGATACTTACGCCCAGGTTCCGATGCCTCAAATGCTTGCTGGGCACTTGCAAGGGCGTTTATTGGCTACCATTTCTCACATGCTTCGGCCGACTAGGATTCTTGAGATAGGCACTTACACAGGCTACTCAGCCCTGTGCCTGGCAGAAGGATTACAGCCAGGGGGTATACTCCATACTATTGATAAAAATAAAACTCTGGAAGCAACAGTCAAAAGTTACTTCAAGCAGGCTGGCTTGACTCACAAAATTAAGTACCACCTTGGGCAAGCAGTTGATATTATTCCACACCTTGACGAGGTATTTGACCTTGTTTTCATTGATGCAGACAAGAAAAATTATCAACACTATTATGATTTAGTTTTGGATCGCATCAGGCCAGGTGGTTTTCTCATTGCTGATAATGTCCTTTGGGGGGGGAAAGTACTTACAGCAGCTAACCAGTCTGTAGACAAAAGGACGCAGGCTATTATCAATTTCAATGCCCAAGTACATCGTGATTCTCGTGTAGCCAATGTACTACTGCCTATCAGAGACGGGCTTATGATTTTGAGAAAAAAATGAAACGATGTCTGTTTCTTTGTTGTTGTGCGCTTAGCATACAAGTTCATGGGACTACTCCTCAAGTTTCCTCTAGTATACGGTTTGCAGATATCAAATTGCAGCTTTCAGAAGACGCAAAAAAAAGCATTCAAAAGAAAGTAGATAGCCTTACTAAAAGCGAAAAGTACTTCCAGGCCCTTCTGGATCGAGCCAATTTATTTCTTCCCATTGTAGAAAGGATCCTCAAAGAAGAAAATCTTCCTTTAGATTTTAAGTACCTAGTCATACAAGAGAGTGCGCTCGTTGCAGATGCTGTTTCTACCGCTAATGCGGTAGGTTTTTGGCAATTCAAAGAGCCAGCAGCTAGAGAGGTGGGCTTAAAAATAGACCGCCACATAGACGAAAGAATGCACATTGCGGCAGCCACCCGTGCTGCTGCGAAGTATCTTAAGCAACACAATCAAGAGTTTAATAATTGGCTCTATGCCTTGCTCGCTTATAATGAGGGGAGGGGAGGAGCAAGGAAGTTGATCAAGAAGCGTTATCTGGGGGCTAAGACAATGAAAATAGAGCAACAAGCTCACGTGTATATCATTCATTTCTTAGCTTACAAGGTCGCCTTTGAGCGAGTGCTTGGTAGAGAACGACATCCTGAACTTCACTTGTATGAGTACCAAGAGGTACATGGAAAGACTTTGGGTGAAATTGCCAAGGAGTTTGGTGTAGATAAAAAGCAAATCACGGATCATAATAAGTGGCTCAAACGTTATCGTGTGCCGTATGACACAACTTGTGTTGCTATTATTCCTATGACCCATCAACAATATGCACGCCGGGTCACATCCGCAAACAAGAGTACCTCAGCAAAGAAAGACATAGACTACGCCAAGTACTGGGAAAAAGAGAAAGACTTCCCTGTAATTACTACCAAGCAAGGTAAAAAAAGCAATGTGGAAGTTACTTTGGTTAATAAAATAACCGGTGTGGTAGCGTTAGCAAGAGATAGTGCAGTATCCCTGGCCAAAGCAGGCAATATTTCTTTATCACAATTTCGAATATTTAATGACCTTGACAGGGATCATGCGATAATACCTGGACAGGTATATTACTACACGTCCAAACGGAGCAAGGCAGGTACTCATTTTCATATTGTTCGGCAAGGGGAGACCTGGTGGAGCATTGCCCAGAAATATGGGATCAAGCAAGAGGCATTATTGCTCAAAAATAGGTTACGCAAGGCGGTGGCCCTGAAGCCTGGCAGGGTGCTATGGTTGCGCTTTATCAGACCAGTTCATATCCCCGTTGCTTATGAGCACGCACCCAATGCATCAAAAGAATAAAAAGAGTTAATAGCCTTGCGGTAATGGGGTATTTAGTCTTGTACCTCCAGAGATAATTTTTCTTGAAGAATGCGCAAATCAGGATACTTTTCTATCAAATATTTAAACTTCTCTTGCGCTGTGTAAGGCTTGGTATTTTTTTCAAGTGGTACCACCACTCCCTTGAGTTCGAGGGCTGGACATTGTAAAGTTTGCCGCAAATACGCCATGAGATCTTCTTTAATTCCTGCTAAGATGTCTTGTTGCACAGCATTCACCAGTTTTATTACAATGGTGGTGTCTTCCAAAACAATATCCTGGTTAAGGAGGCTGTACTCTGACATTTTCCCGGCTGTCTTGAGCCTCCTGGCATAAGCGTACCAGTGTTGATGCACAGCTTCCTGCGTTATGGGAAGTTGGGTTATTATTCGTTCAGGTGGCTGTGAAGAGGGTGATGGTCTTTGCTGGTCAATGCTTTTTTTGAGCTGATCAATTTGAGGCAGCTTCATTGTCGCCTGCAAGGTAGTCCTCTTTTGAACAGGCAGTAGAGTATCACTGTCAACAACTTGATCCTCGTTGCTATTTTTCTCCATGTCCTTTCTTGGAGGCAATCCTAGTACAGAAGGCGCAGGAGTAGTGCTCGGGGTTGATGGTTTGCTTTGCCATTGCGTAGACAGGTTCTTGATGCTGCCTTCTAGTTGGCCCACTTCTTGGATATGGGCTAGTTCTATCAGAGCTACCTCCACATGCAACCGTTTGTTGTTACTGTTTTTGTAGTGCAAATCACACTGGTTAGTAATATTGAGGGCTTTGAACAAGAAAGTTAAGCCTACCTGTGCTGCCTGGACTTGATATTGCTCTTTTACACTATCTGCCGCTTCTAAAAGCTGTAAGGTAGTCGCATCTTGGCCCATCATCAGGTTGCGGAAATGCTCGCTTAGACCAGTAATAAAGTGGTGCCCATCAAAGCCTGTTCTGAGAATCTCATCGTAGATCAGTAAAGCTGCGCCAGGGTTGCATTGGAGGCAAGCATCAGTAAGCTTGAAGTAGTATGCATGGTCTAAAATATGTAAGTGCTCGAGCGTATCCTGGAAGGATACTGATTGACCTGATGCAAAAGTGACAAGCAAGTCAAAAATAGAAAGTGCATCCCGCAGGGCACCATCAGCTTTTTGACTTATGAGATGCAGCGCTTCTTCTTCGTAGGTAATGCCTTCTTGTTGAGCGATGTGCTTCAACTGTTGTACGATGTCTTTGGGCTGGATCCGGTGGAAGTCAAATATCTGACACCGAGAAAGAATAGTAGGAATAATTTTGTGCTTCTCCGTAGTAGCCAGGATAAAGATGGCATAGCTGGGAGGTTCTTCCAGCGTTTTTAAGAAAGCATTAAAAGCAGCATTAGAAAGCATGTGCACCTCATCGATGATGTAGACTTTGTATTGCCCTGCTTGTGGTGGATAGCGGACTTGCTCTACCAAAGCGCGAATGTCTTCTACAGAATTATTGGAAGCCGCATCGAGTTCATAGACATTAAAGGAACGATGATTGTTAAAGCTAGTACAGGAGGTACAGGTATTACAGGGTTCTACAGTTACTGTAACTTGTTGACAATTAATTGTTTTTGCCAAGATGCGGGCACAAGTTGTTTTGCCTACCCCTCTGGGGCCACAAAACAAAAAAGCTTGTGCCAAGTGTTTATCTTTGATGGCATTTTTGAGTGTTGTAGTGATGTGGGGCTGCCCCACAACATGGTCAAAAACAGCAGGGCGATATTTCCTGGCAGAAACAATAAAGTTCTTCATACGTGCAAAGCTAATACATTGTAGGAAAGGTAAGAAGATGATATCACTTACTGGAAGGTGATCATGCAATCAAAAAAATACGCTATCAATAGAGTACCTATGCGCTACAAAAAGATTGATCCTAGCCTTTTTATAAATAATAGAAAGAAGCTGACCAAGTACTTGAAGCCTAATTCGCTCGTGGTGCTCAATGCCAACGATATCATGCCCACCAGTGGGGATGGCATCATGCCTTTTCGTCAAAACAGTGACTTATTCTATCTATCTGGCATTGATCAAGAGGAAACAATCTTGATTTTATATCCAGATGCTCCCAAAGAAGAAGAGAAGGAACAACTATTCGTCAAAGCAACCAATGAACACATCATGGTTTGGGAAGGGCAAAAGTATACTAAAGAAGTGGCCGGTGATACTTCCGGAATTGCCCACAGTCATTGGCTTGATGCTTTTTCTACTATGTTCCACACTTTGATGGGACAGGCTGATCACGTTTACCTCAATAGCAATGAGCACACCAGGGCTGTGCTAGACGTACCAACACGCGATGCACGGTTTATGAAGTGGTGCAAGCGAAAGTATCCACTACACAAGTATGAGCGCCTGGCGCCCCTCATGCAGCATCTCAGGGCAGTGAAGTCAGCGCCAGAGATTGACTTGATAAGAGAGGCTTGCAACATCATTGAAAAGGGCTTTAGAAAAATATTGCCGTGTATCCAGCCTGGTATCATGGAATATGAGATAGAAGCGACCCTGATAGGTGAGTTTACTCGCCACCGTTCCAAAGGATTTGCCTATGATCCTATTGTAGCTGCAGGTGCTAATTCCTGTGTACTTCACTACACAGCCAACAACCAACCCTGCCATACTGGAGATATCATTCTGCTGGATGTAGGTGCAGAGTATGCCAACTACAAAGCAGACCTCACCCGGGTAGTGCCTGTTAGTGGGTGTTTCACACAACGCCAACGGGCCGTGTATGAGGCTGTACTTCGCGTGATGCGCCAGGCACAGCAGCTACTTGTTGCGGGCAATAACCTGGTTACCTACCACCAGCAAATAGGAGCTGTAGTGGAGCAGGAATTGCTGGGATTGGGATTACTAGACCGTACAGATCTTAAGCATCAAGACCCCAAACATCCTGCCTACAAAAAGTACTTTATGCACAGCGCCTCTCACCATATCGGCTTAGACACTCATGATGTGGGGGATGTGTACAGAAAATTAGAGCCAGGTATGGTCTTGACCATTGAGCCAGGTATCTACATTCGTGAGGAAGGGCTTGGCGTAAGGCTTGAAAACGATTTCTTGATTAGGGAAGAAGGCTTGGAAGACCTGATGGCTAGCATACCGATCGAGGTAGAAGAGATTGAAGAACTCATGCGCACAAAGTAGGCTACCAAACGTTGTAGACCTTGAAAAAAATAGCTTATCAGCTTGCGATAGATACTCTTTTAAAAGCAACCACAGTCAAGCTTGGTGCTATACTTGCCAGGTATTGTGCAATGGTAAGTCCATTATTTTTGACAAAAGGCTGGTTAAGGAGGGTATTTTCTTGAAAGAACTTGTTGAGTCTACCTTGGGCAATCTTATCGAGCATGATTTCGGGCTTGCCTTCATTGCGTGCTTGCTCTTTAGCAATAGCTAGCTCTTGATCTAATACTGCAGTGTTTATGCCCTCTTTGTCCACAGCCAGAGGGTTCATGGCAGCAATCTGCATGGCTACGTCTTTCCCGGCCTCTATCACTTGTACGCCATGACTACCTTGAAGACCTACTAAAACACCTAACTTGCTGCCCATATGTATGTACGGTACTACCACTTCACTACTTAAGGTGGTATAAGCACTGATGGCTACTTTTTCTCCAATCTTACCTACTAATTCTGTGATTTTCTCTTGTATGGTACAGCCTTCTTCTACCGAAAGTGTTAAAAGGTTTTCGAGTGTAGCAGGCTTGTGCTTAAAAGCAGTTGCTAGAATCGTTTGGCCTAGTTGTTGAAATGCTTCGTTCTTGGCTACAAAGTCCGTTTCGCAGCCAAGTGCAAACATGACACCATAACTATGTGCATCATTCGCCTGGGTCAAAATAATCCCTTCGGTGGTGGCTCTATCAGCCCGTGCAGCAGATATTTTTTGACCTTTCTTTCTCAGGATTTCAATGGCTTTGTCAAAACTCCCCTCTGCTTCTGTGAGTGCTTCTTTGCAATCCATCATCCCAGCTCCTGTTTGCTGTCTTAGCTTGTGAACATCTTGCGCTGTAATCATTAGCAGATTGTGTATTGGGTTGAGTGAGCAATTTATACTTGTTCGGCTTTTTCTTAGTTAGGGGTCTCTTGCTTGGCTGTCTTTTTGACGTTGGCATTAGGTTCCTCTGAGATCGTAGTAGCCTTGGCTTTGGAGGTTGACTCAGCTATTTTTGTACCGACTTTTTGCTTCACTTCAGCAACTCGCTGGGTTGTTACTTTCTTAGCAGCTTGGGTGGCCGGCTTTTTCATGTCTTTGGCCGTGAATGCTTGCTTCTCTACGGTTTCTGAGGAAACTACTTTCTCAACATTTCTTTCTCTGACTCCTTTGCTTACTACTCCTCCTTGTGCAAGAGTGTCTACTTCTTTGTGCTTGCGTCGTTCTTCTAGACCTTCCTCAATAGCGCTACCAATCGCCTTGACAATCAGCTCTACAGAGCGCGAGGCATCGTCGTTGCTGGGGATAGGGTAGTCAACCGATGTAGGGTCTGTATTAGTATCTGTAAGTGCAAATACAGGAATACCAAGCTTTTTCGCTTCTTTAACAGCAATATGCTCTTTCTTGACATCTACGATAAAGAGTGCTGCGGGCAATCTGGTTGTATCAGCAATGCCTTGCAACAATCGTTCTAACTTCGTCTTTTCTCGAGCAATCATAAGCTGCTCTTTCTTGGCCATGTTATCGTAAGCTGTGCTTTTAATCAACTTATCGAAAGAAGACATCTTCTTTAGTAACCTGCGAATAGTCGCAAAGTTAGTCAGTGTGCCTCCTAACCATCTTTCTGTGATATAGGGCATACCAAGGCGCTTGGCTTCCTGTTCTACCACACCCTTGGCTTGCGTCTTTGTTGCCACAAATAAGATTCTCTTACCAGCGCTTGCAATGGCTTTGAGGGCATGAGTTGCTTGCTGGAGTTGCAGGAGGGTTTTATTAAGGTCAATAATGTGGATGCCATTACGTTCCATAAAGATGAAAGGCGCCATATTAGGATGCCATTTGCGGGCCAAATGCCCGAAATGAACACCTGCATCGAGTAAGTCCTTGTGTTTTAAAGTAATCATTCAGAGGGATACTTGGGGGTTAACGTTTACTGAACTGGAATCTCTTTCTAGCTTTTTTGCGACCGTATTTTTTGCGTTCAACCATTCTCGGATCTCTAGTGAGATAGCCTGCTTGTTTTAAGCCAGGACGGTATTCAGCATTAACTTCACATAATGCTCGTGCAATGGCTAGACGTATTGCCTCGGCTTGTCCTGTAAGACCACCACCTTTCACATTGACCTGGATGTTGTATTGCTCAGCAACTCCTGCCTGATGCAAGGGTTGCTGGACCAGCATTCTCAGCACTTCAGACGGGAAGTAGTTTTCTAAAGACCTTTTGTTGACTTTGATTGCCCCGTTGCCGTCAGACACATAAATTCTGGCCACAGAAGTCTTTCTTCTGCCTATTGCATTGAGTTTTTCCATGCGTTAGTCTTTTAGTATAATATTTTTAGGTTTTTGAGCCACGTGGTCGTGGTCTGGGCCTGTGTACACGAAGAGGTTGTGGAACAGCCTGCGGCCCAGCCTATTTTTAGGAAGCATACCTCTGACAGCGTGCTCTATGATGCGTGTGGGAAATTTTTCTTTGAGCTGCCGAGGCGTAATCGTCTTTTGACCCCCTGGATAGCCTGTGTAGGAGATATATTGCTTTTTGTCCCATTTTTCGCCTGTCAAACGGACTTTATCAGCATTGATGACAATCACGTTGTCTCCGCAGTCTACATGCGGCGTAAAACTAGGCTTATGCTTGCCCCTAATCATAGCCGCCACCTGGCTGGCCAGACGGCCCAAGGCCTGCGCACTAGCATCCACAAGCACCCACTCTTTCTGAGCACTCTCCCGATTAACCGACACTGTTTTGTAGCTTATGTGGTCCACAGATCTATTTTGAAAAAAATATTTGACACAGAAAAATGCGCACCTTGCGCAACTAGACTGCAAAAGTAGCATCTTCTTTTTTGCTATGCAACATGGGGGAGTCCACTTTGGTGGTTCGATTACAAATGCATGGTGCTGTAAGGAAGGCTACACGTGCATACTGTAAATCAGCCCACGATCACCTGGCTAAAGCTGTCTTTGGATAGGTATTCATTGGCCAATGCCATAATTTTTGGAGCGTTGATGTGCCTAATGATATCATACAACTGCTCATAATAAGCTTGGTCTAGACCGTGTAGATAGGCAGCTTTAAATTTTTCCATAACAGAAAATGGATCATTTATCTCCGACAAAAAAGTGCCGAGCATATAGTTCTGTAGTGTTTTTAGCTCTTCTTCTGGCACTGGGACTGTTTGCAGAATCTTGATTTCTTGTGCAATTTCTTGGCAGGTAGCCTGAGCAAAGGCCTGGGTGACTTCAGTAGCTATCAGTAAGTAGCTAGTGTGTTTGAGTGGCACAACCCTAGAGAAAATCCCATAAGTATAGCCTTTATCTTCCCGGATATTACGCATGAGCCTTGAGCCAAAGTAACCTCCTAGTAACTCGTTAACGACTAGGAGCGGCAAGTAGTCTGGATGATTTTTGGAAAACAGCACTTTCCCCATACTGATGGCAGCTTGCAAACTGTCTTTTTTTTCCAAATGAATTTGGGCAGGAGCCTGCGTAAACCATGGAGGCAACACAGGATTGGAAGCTTGCATAGGTAGTAGCTGTAGGTAATGTTGAATAGTTTGCAGGTCCTGTTCTTGTACTTGTCCGCTTACTAAGAGGCGACATCCTGCCAACAGTTGATCCTTGTAATACTGCCTCAAGTGCACTGGTGTGATGTCGGCTATTGCTGTTTCGGTGAGTTGCCTGCCATAAGGATGCGTACTATCAAACAATATTTCTTTGAGCTTTTTGCGTGCTATATGGCTGTTTTTTTGGGCATCTACCTTGAGTTCTTGGGCAGTAAGGTTTTTTAAGTGTGCCAAGCGTTGCTCATCAAAGGTAGGGCTCAGGAGTAGCTCTGCCAGCAAAGTAAGCATGGGTACGAGGTGTTTAGATAGCGTAATGAGTGTGAAGGTGCACGTATCAGGTCGTACCTGGACGTAGATGCTGGCACCATGCTGATCGATATGATAAGCAATATCCTGAGCGCTTTTGTGTTGGGTACCTTCCTGTAGCATCTTGGCCGTAAAGTAGGCAACGCCGTTATGAGGCTCGTACCATGAGCCAGCGTCGCATACCAACTCTATCTTGATGATCGGTTGGTTCCCTGCATTGAGCACAAAGAGGGGTAGGCCCTCTTTCAGTTGGTAGGCTTTTGGCCAAGAAAAACGTAAATGATCAATCGTTTTGGCGGGTGGGGGTATGGTTCTATCAAGCATGATGCATAGGTGGTGGAGTACAATTCCAGGCTGTGTTGTATTGAATCACTGTTCTCGTTGCAGCCTGGATACACTGGATACTAAGACATATAAAACAATGCTCAACGCGAGACCTTCGGCTCTCAGGAGGAGTATGAGCAAAGTTGCGGTCAACAAAAAGCTATATCTGAAACGATTAGGATACCAGGCATAGGTAGCAAACTTAAAGGCCATGAGTTTGATGTTGGCTATCAGTAGGTAAGACGTGAGTATCACCAAGATGACCAGGGTGTAGGGTTGGGTAAGCAAGGCGGTCAACCAAGCATATTTATTGGCTGTCATCATCCAGGGAAGCGTACTGATGAGCATCCCATTGGCAGGGACAGGTAGGCCGATAAATACATTTTTTTGTCTAGTGTCAATGTTAAACCGAGCAAGCCTGAGTGCAGAGAGGTTAGGAATAAGCAAAGCTACATACGGCAGGTAGGTCGAAGAGGTTTGTGTGCTTATGAGCTCATATATGATGCTTGCCGGTAAGCAGCCAAAAGTAATCAGGTCAGCTAAGGAATCTAGCTGCTGACCAAGTGGAGAATAAGCGCTGAACAGTCGGGCTAGCCATCCATCTAAAAAATCAAAAAATGCCCCTAACCAGATACAAAGGGCTGCATGCGTCAGATTGCCTTTCAAGGCTAGGATAGCGCCTAGGCTACCGATGGTGAGATTAAGTAGGGTAAAAAAGTTAGGTAGGTATTTTTTCATACTTCCTTCAGCTGTGCATTGATCATGTGTGGTGTAACAGCATCCATATCTACATCTACGCACATATTTAATTGTTATATAATATATATTATGTTAAGTAACAGGAGTGTCGCCCCGAGCGCGACTGACTATCCCTTTTTGCTACGTTTTTTCTTAGTAGGAGTTCTGGTAGGAGCATGTTCTACTAACTCCAGACAAGCTGCTAAGGTTAGTGTACTGGGGTCCTCTACGTCTTTAGGAATTTTCACATGTCTGCGGCCTGCTTTGATGTAAGGACCCCATTTACCATTTAGAATCTGTAGGTCAGGTTGGTCATCAAAACGCTTGATCAGCTTTTCAGCATCTGCCTTGCGCTTGGCTTGGATCAGTTCCACCGCTCTTGTGGCATCAATAGCAAGTGGATTATCTTCTTTGCCCAAGCTGTAAAACTGCTCATTGTGTTTGACATAAGGGCCATAACGCCCTGTATTCACAACTATCGAGTGGTCTTCAAAGGCACCTATCTCTCGAGGTAGGTCAAAAAGTTGAAGGGCTTCTTCTAGCGTAATGTTTTCAATACGTTGGTCCTGTTGAAGGCTAGCAAACTTAGGTGCTTTTTCTCCTTGACTCTCTCCTATCTGTACCAAAGGGCCGTACTTGCCCAGCCTGACAATGACGGGTTCTCCGGTATGCGTTACGCGTCCCAATAACCGGGAGGCACCAAGAGTTGTACGGTCAAGCTGGTCTGTTTGCATCACCTTCGGATGAAAGTCGTCGTAAAACTCAGCCAGCATTTTGTCCCACGACTTCCCGCCTTGGGCAATAGCATCTAACTCTTCTTCTACTTTGGCTGTAAAATCATAATCAGTAACGTCAGAAAAATGAGTCACCAAAAAGTCATTGACTACCATGGCAATGTCTGTAGGAAACAACTTCTGCTTTTCTGCGCTTACCGTCTCTACCTGCTGGGTGTGTTGAATGGTTTCTTTTTGTAGGGTGAGTACTGTGTAGCCCCGCTCTTTACCTACACGGTCTTCTTTGACGATGTAGCCTCTTTTCTGAATGGTAGTAATAGTAGGTGCATAGGTAGAAGGACGGCCAATGCCTCGCTCTTCTAGCTGCTTGACCAGACTAGCTTCTGTATATCGGGCAGGCGGCTTGCTAAAGCGCTCCCGGGCCTTCATGTGGTCGAGCAATAGCACCTGTCCTATCGCCAAAGGAGGCAGCATACCCTCACTCTCCGTCAGCTCTTCCTCATCTTGTGCAGCCACGTAGACTTTCAGAAATCCCTCAAATTTGATCACCTCTCCTTTGGCTACCAGCGTATTCGGTACTGTGGAGATAGCAACCGTAGCTACTGTTTTTTCTAGCTGTGCATCAGCCATTTGCGAAGCAATTGCTCGTTTCCAAATCAATGCATAGAGCCGCTGCTCTCCATGGTCTCCTGTTACCACTCTTTTAGAAAAGTCTGTGGGTCGAATCGCTTCGTGTGCTTCTTGGGCTGTGGCTGCCTTGGTCTTGTAAGCCCTGGGTTGAAAATAATTAGCACCATAAGCAGCCTGAATCTCTTGCTGTGCACCTGCCACAGCTTCCTGGGATAAATGCACCGAGTCGGTCCTCATATAAGAAATCTTACCCGCCTCGTAGAGGTGCTGAGCCAGCAGCATGGTGCGCGTTACTGAGTAGCCTAGCTTTCTGCTGGCTTCTTGTTGTAAGGTAGAGGTAGTAAAGGGTGCTGCTGGTGATTTTTTAGCCGCTTTTTTTTCTAAAGTCTCAATAGAGAAAGTGGCACCTTTGCATTGTTCCAAAAACTGATGGGCAGCTTCCTCGGTCTTGAAGCGCTCTGGCAGCTCTGCCTGGAGGTACTTGTCGTTGCCTAGATCAAAGAGGGCAGCAACCACAAAGCTTGCAACAGATTGGAAGGCACAAACGGCACGCTCTCGCTCTACCACCATGCGCACGGCTACTGACTGTACGCGGCCAGCAGACAAGCCTCTCTTTATTTTTTTCCACAAGAGGGGTGACAAGTCATAGCCTACCAGCCGATCTAGCACCCGCCGGGCTTGCTGTGAGTTGACCAAGGCTAAGTCAATCCCTCTAGGATTTTTCAGGGCATTAAGAATAGCATTTTTAGTAATTTCTCTAAAAACAATTCTTTGGGTCTTGGCATCATTGAGCTCCAAGGCTTCTTTGAGGTGCCAAGCAATGGATTCTCCTTCGCGGTCATCATCACTGGCTAGGTACACACAGT
>JANPMB010000011.1:0-24452 GCA_031422615.1 Amoebophilaceae bacterium | reverse complement strand
CTGTGGTCAGGCACCGTGTCTTCTACCCTCAATCCACAAAAGGCACTCGCAGACAAGGGCTTGACCATGTCTTCTACGCCCATCTCAGAGAGGGGATACCAGGTTGGTAGGAGCATCCTGCATAGAGCGTTTACAAACTTTATACGGCTTTTTCTAAAACACAGTCCAGGCTATCATGGCGTTGATTGGGGGAAAGAACTTGCCTTTTCTAGTGCTTCTGGTAACAGCTACACTGACGAAACTGCTTGGGGATTGCTTTTTGATCCTGGGGTAAAGGAAATAATAAGGCGGTATACAGACACGTGGATGTGCTGCAAGAGCTCTCAACTTGCCCCTGCACTGCGCAAAAGGATCCCTATAACTTGCGCACATTGATTACTTTCCAGCATCTTTCCTGCAACTCTGCGGCCAGTGGGGTGAGACCTAAGTGAGTAGCGAGGGGTACATAAAACCGTAGGGTTTCTTCGGCCATGCTTTTTTGTTGGGTGAGGGAAAGATTTGTTGCCATGGTACGTGTATGATGTAGGCGGTCTGCCAGTTTAACGTAGAGCACGCGTTCATCCTTGACCTCTAATAGCTTGAGGATGGTCTCTTGGTTAGAAAGTTGTATCTTCTTGAAACTACTCAATCGAGTATCCACGGAAGTAACCCCCTCTACAATACGTTGTACGACAGGATTAAAGCGCAAGGCAATGTGATGCCAGGAGAGGTGTGTTGTATCGATAGTATCATGTAGCAGGGCTGCCAAGAGTGTGTCGACATTTTTGGTGTAGGCTAGTAAAATATGGGCTACTGCAATCGAATGTAAGTAAGTAGGTTCTGAGGTACCCGGCTGGCTGGTTGCATGATACTGCTTGATGACTTGCAGTGCTTCCTGCAGCAGCCGATGCTCCATGGATGTCGTGGCCAGCACTTGCTGCACAAAGGAATGCTCTGCCGGATGCACGATCGCAGCAGTCATTTCTGATGACCTGGTCACCTGCCATTGGTCCATCGTAGCGGGGCGAACCGCTCGCACATCCCTGGGTAAGACATACACCTGGGTCACCCCGGTGGCGGTTGGTATGATCTCAGTAGCACCATAGTGGGCTGCCACAATTTGCCGATTGTACGTGATAGATACCCCCTCCATGTCCTGGGGACATGGCAGGGATAAGTGATCCACACTGCCCAAGTACCACTTTTTCAGTATCGGTAAGGGTATTTCTGTAGTGATCATGATCAACAACGCCTGAATCTGCTTGACATAGCCTGGTATAGAAACGATAGGATAAGAGAGTTGCGTGTCTTCAATATGCAGTGAAATAGGCCGTTGCGTCCTGGGGTATGCTGCAGCATAAGTGACCGCAGTGGATAGTAATCTTCTCATCTTACTGCTGTCACCTTGTAATGATTTTGTTTTGGCGCGGTACTGTATGCTGACCTTGATCGATTGGTTGTGATGGTACAGTGTCTGCCGGACATCCTGGCATATTGCATCTAAATCTACGCTCGCTACGACCAGATGCATGGGTTCTTGTGCTAAATGCAGCACCTGCTGTAAGTGTTTGTTGAGGGTATCTAGTGCGTAGACATGCTGATGTAGAGCAGCATTACTGGACATCAGCTGGGCTTTGGTGGGAGTTTGGTGGAAGGCGTGGAAGGGCTCGGCGCTCTCTAATGCTCTGAAAGGATATAAGCTAGCTTCCTGTTGAAAACGAGCTTGATGCCGGAGTGCTGCTAAAAATACCTGGTTAGTGAAGTGATTGTCTTCCCTGAGCTGGGCATGAGAGATGACCAAGCCTCGGTAGACTTTTCTTCCCTGCAAGGCAATGAGTAGGCTTGTAAAAAGCAAGATGAGATAGAGCATCTGCATCGATCCGAGCATACTCAAAGGCAATGCCGTGCCCGAATAATGGGTAAAGAAAAAAACGGCGATACATGTGCCCGTAAAAGCCAAGAAGAGCGCTAGTGGCCATTGTAGCAGTAAGACTGCCATTAAGAAGTTAATCATCATGACCATCACTTGCATGTGATGGAAGTGACTCATGATGGCCAGGAGGGTGCCTGAAAAGAAGAGAATGGCTCCGATGCCTAGGGGCCAGAAAAATGTGATGAAACGATGATTTTTTAGGGCAGACGACCATACTGGTAGGGTCAAGAAAACAGTATTGATGGGGAGTACGAGATAATAAATGCCAGTCGTTATCTGCTGGTATGTAGGATTGCCTATATCATCGATAGTATATAACGCCGCATAGGTGGCGATCATGGTGTACATTCCAAAGAAAAAATATAATCCTTCTTGAGTAGGTAGGTTTTGTTGTAGGTAAGGATAAAGCTTAAAGTTCTTGATGGACTGGAGGCGCCATTGCCAAGCCTGTCTGCGCGCTGCGCGCTCCAGAGCCAGAGGATCATTTGGGGCCAACTGATGCCAGCCTCCCTTTTCTTGCAGCAGATGATGCGCACCGAGCATAACGATGAGGTTGGCGAGTAGACTGGGAGGCATACATATAACTTCGTCCCAATGCAGTACAAATAGAAAGAAGGACACGGCAGCAGCTCCTGCGCCCATGCCTAGGAGCACTACTCTTCTGCTGGTCTGGAACCCAAAGACGGCCAGGAGCATGGGTACGACGACAATGGGCGCATAGAAGTTAGCCGACCCCAATAGGATGTATAAGAGATTTTCTACCCTAAGAGCTAACAACATAGCCCAAAAGCCCAAGAAAACCGTAGCCCATTTGGCTGTGTTGAGCGAGCTTACTTTTCGGATCCTGAGTGGGGGTAAAATATCATTGGCAATAACCACGGCACAAGCATTGAGTGCTGAGTCGGCGGTAGACATGGCTAGGGCAATGATCCCTATGCACAAGAAGCCCCTGAGACCTGGATAAGTATAGGTGGTGACCATGTACTGTACCAGCTTGTTGGGCTCGAGTCCAGGTTGGTCGGCCAAGAGCAGAATAGCAATCCACATGATACATAGATCTATCCCTAAACACACGATAGTAGCGTAACCGATGGAGCGTTTCACCTGCGTGGTATCACGTGCCATGGCCATGCGCTGAAAAAGCTCTGGGGGAAGACCAGGCATCATCAAGTAACAAATCAAAGCGATCGTCCCCATAAACTCAGGCGACCACCCGACCACTTCTTGGAAGCTAAAGTTGGGGTTGTGGGTAAGTAAGTGGGCTACTTGACCGGGGTCTTTGAGGTGGTGCCAAATCACCAAGGCCAACACAGGAAGCAAAGTGCCAAAGGTGAGGAACTGTATAACGTCTGTAAACGTGACGGACTTGACCCCTCCAGAAGCAGCATAGAGGACAACAATGGAGGAAGCAATGATAGTTAGCCAATCTTCGTTGAGGGTAATCCCTGCGATGCTGTGTAAGCTATCAGAGTGTAAGAAAATGGATACTATTCTAGAGATCACCTTAAACTGTATGGCTATGTAGCCTACAGTCGACAACACGGTGCTGACGCCTGCAATGGCTTGTACGTAGCTGCCATACAGTTTTCCGAGAGACTCGGGCACCGAGACGTTGTCCAAGAATTTGCCCATGCGTGGGCCTATCACGTATCCAGTAATCAATAAGCCTGCGGAGGCGCCTATGATTGCCGCTATCATATAATAGAGCCCTGTACTGTACGTGTTCTCGAGACTGACGAACAAAACGCTACCCGACATCCACGTGGCAACAATGGTGGCAGTAAGGGTAGCAGTAGAGAATTTTTTGTCACCTACGGCATACTCTCTGAAAGAGTTGCTCTTCCCTCTGTACTTAAACCCTACGATCATGTTAACGAGCAAGAAGGCTACAAAGATGGCGATGTCTATCGCCCAAGAGTGGTGCACCATGAGGGTTTTTGAGAGTATATCTTTTCTCATACTTGGACAAAAATAACTACAATGTCAAGTGAGTATGATGAAAAGTAGAGTCGCTTAGGCCATGTCTCCCCTGTTACACTGTCAATAGGGTGTCAATATTGCTTTGCATAAAGTCAGTTAGGGCAGCACCATGCAGCCTGCCCTGAGCAATCAGGGCCAGGCCTTATAGCCTGCTGGGCTAGTTGCAGCTGCTTCTCTGCTACTTTCTTAGCGATGTAAGTGTTGATTTTCTTGACATTTCTATCTGTCTGGAGTGTGCACTACGCGACACATTAAGCGGAATATCAGGCGAGTCAATGATGCCATGCAACAACATTAAAAACTCAGGGACTACATTTTTGACCTCATGGGTGATCAATATTTTCTTGGCATCAAGCTGGATTTTTTTTTGGCGTTGTGCCAATTCATTGGTAGTCTCAGGAAAATAGAGAATACCGGTTAGGATGAAAGGATAATCTACATTCAGGTGAATCCAAAAAAGTGGATCTGATGCAAAAGGATAGAGCTTTTTGTAAAAAGCCAGATAGTCTTTGTCTTGCAGTTCACTAGGCGGTTTGGTCCAGATAGGGCGAAGGTTATTGATAATTTTTCGATTTTTCTAGGAGTTGCTGGATCTTTTCTTTCTGTAAAAATTCTTTGGCATCCTCAGTCAAATGAAGGACTACATCTGTCCCTACTGCTTTTTTGACTGTTTTGGGTAACTCAAAATTGGTGGTGCCATCGCAAATCCAGTGGGCTGCTTCCGTATCTTTTTGACAAGACTTAGTAATAATTTCTACCGTATCGGCCACCATAAAAGCAGCATCAAAACCTATCCCAAAAAATCCGATCAGCGGTTGCTTCTGTTCTTGGTCTTTGTGTTGCTCCAAAAATTCTGTAGCGTCAGAGAAGGCTACCTGATTGATATATTTCTTGATTTCATCAGAAGTCATCCCAACGCCCTGATCACTGATCGTAATAGTTTTTCGCTGCTCATCAAGGCTCACGTTTACCTGGAGCTGATCCGTGTTCAACTCGTATATACCCATAGCAGCCAATTGCTTCAGCGATGCCTCTGCTGCGTTTTAAAGCTTTTGTCTTGGATGGCAGAGGCCATGATTGGGTGCTTGGCAGTCAGCTTGCAAGCATCGGAGCAGTATGCTCTCAAAAGTTTAGGACTTATTTTTTACAGGTTTGTAAGTCAATTGAATAGCTGCTTCAAAAGCTGAATAGTAGATGTTGATCCAATATTTTTCAGCTTTAGGCGAGTTGTTTTGTGTAGCAACTGTATGTTTAGAGACCTCAAAGGGATAGGAACAAGAGCCTGGCAGTGAGGTATATGCATGCGTAAGCAAGATCATTCAGGGGTATCCTAGAGGCTTAGGGACATAGATTCCTTCGCGTAGTAAAAGCCAGAGTGAGGTGCCGAGCACCGCTACCAGCATGGGTATCATGGCCAACCGGGCAGTTTTATGCATGGGATGAACGTTTGTGGTCTAAGCACTGTTGATAGCAAGGGTACTGCGTTTTTGGGCACTGGCAGTAAGAAATAACAATGCGGCGCGCGCACTGGTCAAAACTCTCCTAAGTGCCACGTTTTTTCTTGGCAGAAGAATTGCTAAATTTGGCTCGAATAAGCCTTGGGGATAGTTATAGCTATACAACGGCATATTGTACGTAAAAAAATCAGGACCACCATCTCATGAATCCAATAGCAGAAACTTATAAGTGGGCATCTACTAGCCCTACCACTAGGTTCGGTGTAGCATATACAGATCAAGAAAGGGCAGCACTCACCCAAAGTTACGAGGCAACCCTCACCTCCATCAAGGAATGTGAAGTAGTTAAAGGTGCAGTAGTCGCTATCAGTAACCGTGATGTAATCATCAACATTGGCGTTAAGTCAGACGGGCTGGTATCGCTCAATGAATTCCGTGACCTGCCTGATCTCAAGCCTGGAGATGAGGTGGAAGTTTATATAGAAGAGCAAGAGGATGCGAAAGGTCAGCTCGTACTTTCTCGCAAAAAGGCCAAGCTGGTTAAAGGGTGGGAGAAAATTCAAGCTTCAGCAGATAATAGTGAGGTGATAGAGGGGGGGGTAGTCAAGCGCAGAACCAAGGGGGGCTTGATCGTAGATATTTATGGCATTGAAGCGTTCCTACCTGGTTCGCAGATTGATATCAAGCCCGTCCGTGACTTTGATGCCTATGTAGGCAAGTCTATCGATGTAGCAGTAGTAAAAATTAATCATGCCAATGACAATGTGGTGGTCTCGCACAAAGTACTGATCGAGAAAAGTCTGGAAAGCCAAAAAAGTGCTATTATCAGTCATCTAGAGAAAGGGCAGATTCTGGAGGGGATCATCAAAAACATGACCAGTTTTGGCGTATTTATTGATCTAGGAGGTGTAGATGGGTTGCTGCATGTTACAGACATTGCCTGGAGTAGAATTGGGCACCCAGAAGAAGTTCTGGAGCTTGGTCAAAAGGTGAGGGTGGTGGTGACTGACTTTAACGAAGACAAAAAACGTATCTCCCTAGGTATGAAGCAGCTTACGCCACATCCTTGGGAAGCATTGTCAGCAACTATTGAGGTAGGCTCTAAGGTCAAAGGCAGGGTGGTTAACCTAGCAGATTATGGCGCTTTCATGGAGATCATTCCTGGTGTGGAAGGGCTGGTTCACATTTCAGAAATGTCTTGGTCACAATACCCACGTAATATTCGTGACTTGATCAAAATAGGAGATGAAATAGAGGCAGTGGTACTGACGCTAGACCGTGAGGAAAAGAAAATGTCTCTAGGTATCAAACAACTTACGTGTGACCCCTGGACTAGTTCAGATCTATTAGGGAAATATTCCGTAGGTACTAAACACCAGGGCATTGTTAGGAACATGACCCATTTTGGAGTATTTGTAGAGCTAGAAGAGGGCATTGAAGGGCTGCTCCATGTTTCAGATTTGTCTTGGACCCAAAAAGTGAACCACCCCTCTGAAGTTTTGAAGGCAGGCGATACAGTAGAGGCGATCGTGCTAGAAATTGACCAAGAAAACAAAAGGCTAGCCTTAGGGCGCAAACAGTTAGAAGAAAACCCATGGGATACGTACGAAGGAGAATTTAAAATAGATTCAGTTCATCAAGGTACTGTCAGCAAAAAGACAGATAAAGGTGCCTTGGTAGTGCTTTCTTATGGCGTAGAAGGGTTTGTTCCTAAGCGTCACTTGATCAAAGAAGATGGCCAAGAAGCGTCAGCGGGAGAGCTACTTGAGTTGAAAGTTCTTGAATTCTCTAAAACTAATAAAAGGATTATGCTTTCTCATACGGCTGTCTTTTCAGAGATCAAGGAATATTCAGATGCATCCAAACCAGAAGCGAGTAAACGCTCTAGTGCTTCTGGCAACACCATGACCGCAGAAAAGTCTACTTTGGGAGACATCGCAGCCTTGGTGGCCCTAAAAGAAAAAATAGGTGCGAGTTCACGTGATGAGGAAGGGTAAGGGCCAGACAGCTTCAGGGGTACAGCATACTGAAAACCCATTCATCGATGTGCACGAAGGTCGCGTGGCCGAGTGGCTAGGCAGAGGTCTGCAAAACCTCCTACGGTGGTTCGAATCCACTCGCGACCTCGCTTACTGAAGTCTTGTCCTACTTTTTGCTAAAAAGCACTTGCCTGGGTGGCGGAATTGGTAGACGCGTTGGTCTCAAACACCAATGGTAGCGATACCGTGCCGGTTCGATTCCGGCCCCAGGTACATTTTAAGGGCCTGGTGTGCTCCTGATGAAAGATTCGGTTGCCTTTACTTTCCCTTCTTACTTCTTAGCACGTGTTTTTCTGGTAACAATTTTTTCTTTTTATGAAAAGCACCCCGGTAGCTGGGGTCTTCTTTTTGACGTTGCCAGTCTATTGCTCGCGCCATCACTTGCTCTTCCTCAAAGCTGGTGGGGGTGACTACGAATCCAATTGGAAGGGAGACAACTAGAATTTTTTGTCGCATTAATTTTTCAATCTTCTGGATGTAGTATACTTCTGATGGACTGGCAAGCGTAATGGCTTGGCCGGCATTGTCGGCCCTGCCTGTTCTTCCAATACGATGCACATACTCTTCAGGCAAAGTGGGCACTTCAAAGTTAATGACATGACTGACCTGGCTTACATCAATGCCCCTGGCTGCCACATCTGTGGCCACCAGGATGCGCACAGTGCCTGCTTGGAAGGCGTTCAAGGCATTGATTCGCGTATTTTGGCCTTTGTTGGCATGAATAACTCGCACTTCTCCTGCTGCCTTCCGCTGTAAAAAGTGAGCCGTATGCTCAGCTGTTTTGCGGGTACGGGTAAAGACAATTACTCTGCTAAAAACAGCTGTGTCCGTAAGTAATAAAGCGAGTAGTCTGGCTTTGGTGGCTACGTTGGGCACCTGATAGTATTGTTGGCTGACCGTGGCTACAGGGGTAGCTTGTGGGGTAATGATGGCTTTTTCAGGCCAAGCCAAGAATTCTTCTGAAATTTGCAGGACCTGCGGTGCCATGGTGGCCGAGAAGAGCAGGTGCTGCCTTTTTTTAGGGAGTAGGTCTAGGATACTCCTGAGTTGGGGTAAAAAACTCACGCCTAGGAGTTTGTCTGCTTCGTCAAGGACCAAGTGCTTGACTGCTTGTAAATGGAGTGCATTGCGGTGGTACAAGTCGAGCAACCGACCGGGTGTGGCTACTAAGAGGTCGATGCCTTGATTGACAATTTCTATTTGTTGGGTAGGTCCGATGCCCCCGTAGAGGCAAGCATGGCGCAGGTTGGTGTGCTTGGAAATGGCGGCTAAGCTGTGCGCAATTTGAATGACTAGCTCTTTGCTGGTGGCTAGTACCAGGGCCCTTGGATAAGTGCCCGTTGCATGCTTGAGCTGCATCAGCAGGGGAAGCAAATAAGCGGCTGTCTTGCCTGTACCTGTCTGGGCAATGCCCAGCACATCATGCCCTTGCAGGATCAGGGGGATAGCTTTTTGTTGGATGGGAGTAGGGGTGGTGTAGCCCGCTTCTTGGAGTGCTTGTAGCAACCTCTTGTTGAGTTGTAGGGCTTGAAAGGAAAAGGAAGGAGAGGTGGCAGCCATGGTAAATTCTAGAACTGTGCTTAAGAGTGGCGTCTGACTATCTTAGATTCTTTAATATTCTCTCTCCTTGTCAGCATAAAAATAGCAATGTGTGTTGTATAATGCACGCCACAACCGGCTAATTTATTTACCTTGTGAGGCATAACTCTAAAGAAGCACCATGAAGCACACAGGGTTGACTACCCTACAAGAAGTGCTGCAGCAGATGAGGCAGCGTTCTCCTCACAAACACAAGCTAGAGGAAGCTACGCTGGTCTGTGCATGGAAACTAGCCATGCCCGAGGTAGTACGAAAAAGAACAGAACGCATGTTTTTCAAGCAAGGAAAGCTCTTTGTACAGCTTAGTTCGGCCCCCCTCAGGCAAGAGCTCCGGCTCAATAAAAACAAGGTAATTGAGCTCTTGCGAGCGCATGCCCAGGGATACACCCTTATAGACGTGGTTTTTTTGTAGCCAATTATCCACTCATGGATATTGCACTTACAAGCCAATTCGCTAAGCCATGCGGCTATTGTGCCATAGTAAGCGAGTTCTTCACTCTCTAATTGAAGTGTTGACACACTAGCTGAGCCTTATGATGAGATGCATACACTGGTTGTGGGCCTTGCTCTTATGCGAAAAGTACGTAAGATGCTTCCTTCAGTACACTGTTTCTGTGGCATAAGCAAAGAAAAAATCTTATTAGAACCAGAAAAAACGCGGAAAAGATGAAAGAAGCCATAGATCAATGCTTCAGCAAGACCCCGAAACGGAAGCAATACTACCTGACTGAGAGTTCAATGTGTAGTAGCCCGAGATCAATTCCCTGGGCTGAGTGCAGCAAAAAAATCAAGGATTTTTCTTAGATTCGTCTCGTCGGCCGTACTCACTTATATGCCGGGGACACTGAATTTACCATGATGAGCGAGCTTTTCTGCTTTGTAAAGACCCACTTTCAGCGGTCCGAAAATGGCCTCATGCAGGTCCTCTTGCTCAATGCCCTTAGCTTTTTTTCCCTGCTCCTGCTCAAGATCTTGCTAGTTGTAGCCGGGTATGAGACGGCTTACACAGTACTCTGCCAGAGTTTGGCCTTGCCCGCTTCGTGGTCTTCCTGCCTGCACCAGCCTTGGGCACTGCTGACACACTTTTGGGTGCATGTATCCTTTCTCAACACTTCGTGGGGCTTGTTGCTGCTATACACTTTAGGGCAGGTAGTGATGAGTCGCTTAGGAAGCCGGCACTTGATGGCACTTTATGTATTGGGTGGCCTGGCCGGGGGGCTCTTATTTTTGCTCTTATACAATGTGGCTCCACACTTCCAAGAGAACCCCACAAGCCTTTTGGGCTTTTCAGGCAGCTTGTATGCCGTTATGGTAGCGGCAGCTACGTTGGCTCCACAATTTTCCTTCTCGTTTTTTCTTTTGGGTCTTTTTAGGCTCAAATACATCGCTGGGTTTTTGGTGTTGCTTGCATTGGTAAATCTGGTTGGTGCTGAGCCTGCAGCGAGTATTGCCCATCTAGGCGGCGCGTTGCTAGGGTATGTTTATGTGAAATGGTGTGAAGGTGATGCCTGGTGGCGCCAATATTGGGCGCGCCTCAAAAGGCCCAGGAAGAATCTCAAGGTGACTTACCGGAGTGCTGTTCCCTGGGTCCAGAAGGAGTATCATGAACGGGTAGAGCAAGCTCATCTAGACCACATTCTAGACAAGGTCGCTGTTTCAGGTTATGAAAGCCTGACGTCAGCTGAAAAGCAACAGTTATTCAATGCTGGTCAATAAATAACTAGTTCCTATTATCTTATGTGGGTTTAACAATCCCCACCTCCTATGCGTATTAAGTGGACAAAAATACTTTTTCGGCTCTTCGGGCTCGAATTGCTGGCCAAAGAGCTCATCAAGCTTTTGGCCAATGGCTTGCACAGCCTCAAAAAAGACATCAAAAAAAGACTAGTAGCATGGGCAATTAAGGTAGCTATCTTGTTGTTGCTGTTAGGTCTTGCTTACAGTGCCTTGCTTTTTGGTCTTGGAGCTTTGGGTTTGTACTTCAATGCCCTGCTGGGTAGTAGCTACCAAGGAGTTCTCCTGGTTTCAGTGGGGTGCATAGCTTTACTACTGTTGCTCTGGCTGCTGAGCTGTGTGCGTTGGCCCCGCAAATGGTGACGTATTCAGTACATTAACATCGTGCTTGTCTTTTCTCCGTCAAAAACAATGAAACACTGTGTACAACTCGTGTTTGGAGAAGACGGCCTAGCTAGCCATGATAGTTTCCCAGCTACGCATTTTTCCAGCCGGAATGCCAAACCTCATCTTGAACCTTCGACAAAAATAGGCGGTGTCTCTAAAGCCTACCGATTTGGCAATACTACGAATGCTTTTTTGGGTGGTTTTAAGCAGCTTAACTGCCTGCTCCATGCGTTGGTATTCGATGTAATCTTGTGTATTGACGCCTGTGTGCATCTTAAAGTATTGCCCTGCATAATCTTCAGCAAGATGAGCAACGGTGGCCAGTATTCTGTTGGACAAGTCGCCGTGTAAGTTTTCTTGGACGTAATTAAAAATGCTGATGAGGCGTGAGTCTTTAAAGTAATTACTGTGCAAAGCCAGTTTTTCAATAAAAAGGTTGTTAGCAATGAGGTGCCTGATGAGTTCAATCATTAGTTGCTCTGTATAGACTTTGAGCATTTTGTTGCCGCCCACTGCTTCAGTACTACTTTCTATCAGTATTTTTTTGAGTGTGGCACGTAGTCGCTCATTGTCTTTGATAACAAAAGCTGGAATGCCCAAGTGAGCAAAGAAATTGGCCGTATTAAAAACCTTAGCATCAAAGGCGATATAACTAAAATTCTCAAACTGTGCTGTAAAGGCTGGTCCTTGCATAGCTTGGAAGTATGGCCAGCAACTGGAGGGCAAGTAGTTGTTGTTCAGAATTACTGGATTACCCTCTCCATAGGTGATCGTTATAGTCTGCCCGCCCGGAATGAATAAAATTTCTCCTGCTGCTACCGTGTACCGCCGCCCCTCTTGCATGCAGGTAATTTTTCCGCTGTTGAGAAGGAGGAGGAAATTCCCAACGTCATGAAAATTTTCAATGGTCAGTGATTGTAAGAGCTGGATGTGCTTGGCCTTGATGAACGTAACGGCTAGCGATTCGATGATTTGATTATACTCCTTTGTACCAATGCGATTATGCTTATTCAAGGCAAAAAAATGATGTAATGAAATCCAGCAAATAATTTAGCATTCCTTAAGCAACTCTCTTTGCGAAGTTGTGCTTTTTTCTTTTGTCGACTTTTTTCCTCGCCGGAAAAACCTTGCTTTTTACTATGTTGAGAGCAGTAGAAAAAAATCAGCGGTTGCTGAAAAGTTTCTACAATCTTTGTCTCAGGCCTAGTCCACCTAGCACACAGAGTCAAACTCGCTTGGGAAAAAGAACACACAGCAATGGTAGTGCGAGCTCCTTAGCGGTGACTTTTTGTGTGGTAAACAAAAGCGTAACGCCAGCTGCTACTAAGCAGGTAGCGTCACCCCCTAAGCCTCTAATCACCGATCGGTTCTTGGCTATGGTATAGCGCTGGCCTCCGCTTTTTTGTTCTTTCTAGTGCCTTGTCGTAACGCCACTGTTGAATAGCCTTGGCATTGCCAGATAGTAACACGGCAGGGACTTCCATGCCCTGAAACTTAGCAGGTCTTGTGTAGGCAGGAGGTGCAATCAAATCCTCTTGGAAAGAGTCGGTTAATGCTGAGGTTTCGTCTGATAGTGCTCCAGGCAGTAGTCTAACAATCGTATCTACCAAAACAGCAGCTGCTAGTTCTCCCCCTGATAGGACATAGTCACCAAGACTGATTTCTCGTGTTATCAAGTGCTCCCGCACTCTTTCGTCTACTCCTTTATAATGGCCGCATAGAATCACTAGGTTGTCTCGCAAAGAAAGTTCATTGGCTACCCTTTGGGTCAGTCGCTCTCCGTCTGGGGCCATGTAGATAAACTCTTGGTAGTTGATCTTTGTTTTGAGTGTATTGATACAGCGTGCGATGGGCTCTATCATGAGCAGCATGCCTGCCCCGCCGCCGTACAAGTAGTCATCTACTTGGCGGTGTTTGTTTGTGGTATACTCCCTTAAATCATGGATGTGGATAGCTATTTTTTCTCGGTCAACAGCCCTCTTGACAATGGAGTGTGAGAAGGGGCTTTCTAAAAGCTGGGGCAAGCAAGTGATGATATCAACTCTCATAAGAACCAACTAAGTTTTCATCATCGTAAGATGTAGCCTGGAGTGATCAATAGCACTAGTAGCGAGAGAGGGGATCGAACCCTCGACCTCCGGGTTATGAATCCGACGCTCTGACCGCCTGAGCTACCTCGCCAGAAATAGCCCCATTATACGCAATATGTGTCAAAATTCAATTTGCGATATGTATATTTTTGACGGACTTTCGCCTTAAAAACTCCCCAAGTCAGGCGATGTATAGCTAATCAGAGATGAAGAAAATCGATCAACTTGTTATTAGCTCTTTCTTAGGGCTGTTTGTGCTCACTGTTGGTGCGGCCTTTTTTGTGCTCTTGATGCAGTTTTTTCTCCTCAATTTCGATGAATTGATCGGAAAAGGTTTGGGCTTAGCTATCTATGGGAAATTAGCCTCTTACGTCAGTATTTGGGCAACAAAACAAGCCTTCCCTTTGGCCATTCTTCTTGCTTCTATCATGGCGCTGGGGAACCTTGGCGAGCATTATGAACTCACGGCGCTGAAGAGTGCTGGCATCTCATTGCCAAGGGTTTTATTGCCTCTTTTTTGTTTTGTATTGCTGCTTAGTGTACTTGTTTTTTTCTCCAACAGTTATGTGGTACCTCGCGCTTATTTGAATACATTCAGTTTGCTATATGATCTGTGCAAGAAGAAGCCCTCTATAGCCATCAAAGAGGGGGTGTTTTATGATGGCATACCTGGCTACAGCATCAAGGTTCGCAAAAAACTGGATGATCAAAAAACGCTACAGGGCATTATGATTTACGACCATACCCAGGATAGAGGCAACGTATCGCTGACCATGGCCGAATCCGGTAGGATATACACGAATCAGGACGAAACATATTTGGTGATTGAGCTGTTCAATGGACATAATTACGTGGAGGAACCACCCCAAGCCGACACTGCTGCTAGCAACGGTGAGCAAGTACCCCGATTTTATAGAAGTAGTTTCAAAACTCAAAAATTGCTCCTCAGTTTAGAATCATTCAAGCTATCTAGAACTAAGCAAGAGTTGTTTACTAGCTCTTATGGGACGAAAAATATACAACAATTGGCCGCCGACGTTGTTGCTATGAAAAGCGTCATACAGGGAGGAAGGCAGTCTTTGAGCGCAGAGGCGTTCTGCTTTCTGATGCAGCCTGACAACGCTGAGCCAGCTGCTGCGACAGTGCAGGGAAACTTGCTAGAAGTAGCCAATATCTTGCATCTCAAGGCTTATGCTGAGCAACACTATCGTGCCAAGACCCCGTCAGAGGAACTACGTGTTGCTAATGACTTGCCTAAAGCGTTATCGGCACTGTACAAGGCAACGGACTTGGTGCACATCTATGGAGAAGCGCTAGCGCAGGCAAAGACTTTTAAGGGGGAAGTAGCATGGCAAGCAACCGAGACGAAACGGCTAGAAAAAGAAATCAAAATCCATGAACTAGCACGAAATAAGATGATAGCATGGGCGGCAAGCTGCATCGTTGTATTCTTGGTGGGCGCACCATTAGGCGCCATCATCAAAAAGGGAGGGCTAGGTGTTCCCCTGTTTATTGCCACAGGCTTGATAGTGTGGCATTATATCTTCGAAATGTTGGGAGAAAAATGGGCAAAAGAGGGTATGATCGATACTTTCAGCGGAGCCTGGCTGGCCAATTGGTCATTGCTTCCTTTTGGATTGTTTTTTTTAAGACAGGCCTATCAAGATGCACGTCTCTTAGAGGCTGACTTTTATGTTGTGCTGTTGGGAAGAATCAAAAGATATGTATACAAAGTCAGCAAACTACTCAGGCCTCCTCGTAACCAGTAACTCCTCATGCAGCCTGGCCAAGAATCTGTGGCCATAGGGACGGGCTGAGAATAGGTAGTGTCAGGTTGTCGGGGTATGTTTTTTTTCTTATTTTCGGACCCGTTTTCGAATGGCCCATAAGAAATTACAATGAAACTAACCAAAGCAGAAAAAGAAGACTTATTTCAAGCGTTTGGCGCCCAAAAATCAGCACAAGATACAGGATCTACAGAATCTCAAGTAGCCCTTTTTACCCACAGAATCAAACACCTAACCCATCGTTTAGGAACCCATAAAAAAGACAAAGCCTCCAGGTTAGGCTTGACTAAGCTTGTTGGTAAACGCAAACGCTTATTATCCTACCTCAAACGAGAGGATCTGGAGCGTTACCGAGCAGCGGTAGCTAGCCTTGGCCTCAGAAAGTAGGGCCTAAGCTGCTTCAAGGGTTTTGCCTAAGGGTATATTGGGTATCCGTGCTGTGATTCAGGCTGCTGTGTTCTTTTTAGCTAGCCCGAGCATTGCAGAAAAATCCTGTTGATACACCCACCTAATCAGATTAAAAAAATATGCAACCTATAGCAAAGACCATACAGCTTGCTGATAACCGAACAATTACCATTGAAACAGGTAAGCTGGCTAAGCAGGCAGATGGAGCAGTAGTAGTGAGGATGGGCGATACCATGCTTCTCGCTACTGTAGTAGCCAAAAAAGAACCTAAAGAAGGGGTAGATTTTTTGCCTCTTTATGTAGACTATCAAGAGAAATTTGCAGCAGCAGGCAAGATTCCTGGAGGATTCCTAAGGCGAGAAGGAAGACTAGGAGATCATGAAATATTGATTGCACGCCTGGTAGATCGCTCCATTCGGCCGCTTTTTCCCAAAGGATACACGGCTGAAACACAAATCAATATTTCGCTCATATCTGCTGACAAAGACGTGCTGCCTGATGCCTTGGCAGCGCTGGCTGCCTCTGCAGCCTTAATGGTCTCTCCCATACCTTTCGCCGGCCCTATATCTGAGGTGCGCGTTGCCAGAATAGGTGGTCAGTTGTATATCAACCCGACCCCCAAAGCCCTTGAGATGGCTGATATCGACTTAATTGTAGGTGCTACTGCAGAGAGCATCCTCATGGTGGAAGGAGAAATGAGCGAAGTACAGGAGGAAGAGATGATAGCAGCCATACAATTTGCCCATGAAGCCATTCAAGAACACTGTAAGGTTCAGGAAGCACTGGCTGCCGCAGTAGGCGCAAGCGCAAAAAACCCTGTGGAAGCACTGGAACAAGAAGCTCCTGCATGGAAAGAAACAGTATTCCAAGCGCTGTATGACAAGGTCTATGCTGTAGTACAGCCAGGAATCAATAATAAGCAGCAGCGCCAAGAAGCCTTGCAAGTAGTCAAGCAAGCTTACCTACAAAGCTTACCCGAGGACCAAGAAATTGATCTTTCCTTGTTTGAGAATATCTTCCATCAAGTAGAAAAAAAAGCCGTTCGCACTTTAATTTTGGAGGAAGGAGTACGTCTGGACGGTAGAAAAACAGATGAGATCAGGCCTATTTGGACAGAAGTAGACTATCTTCCAGCTGCGCATGGTTCTTCTATTTTTACAAGGGGGGAGACTCAGGCGCTCACTACCGTAACATTGGGCAGCAGGCTAGATGAGCAGATCATAGATCGCGCCATGGTAAGCGGCTACAACAAATTTATGCTCCACTACAACTTCCCAGGATTCTCTACGGGAGAAGTAAAACCCAATCGAGGCCCTGCCAGGAGAGAGATAGGCCATGGTAACCTAGCAATGCGGGCCTTGAAAAAGGTCTTGCCCTCAGCGGAAGAAAACCCCTATACCCTTCGCATAGTATCCGACATTCTTGAATCTAATGGATCTTCCTCCATGGCTACCGTATGTGCCGGGTCTTTGGCCCTGATGGATGCAGGGGTGCGTATCAAAGCACCTGTGTCTGGCATTGCTATGGGACTGGTCATGGACGTTGCAACCAGAAAATACGCTGTGCTCTCAGATATTCTAGGTGATGAGGACCATTTGGGCGATATGGACTTTAAAGTAGCCGGTACACAGCAAGGAATTACAGCTTGCCAAATGGACATCAAAGTAGCAGGCCTATCGTATCAAATCTTGACAGAAGCTTTGTTGCAGTCTAAAGCTGGTCGGTTACATATTCTTGAGGAGATGAATAAGGGCATGGCCAAGCCAAGAGCAGATTACAAGCCACATGTTCCTAGAATAAGCACCATGCATATTGCCAAAGACATGATCGGCGCTGTCATTGGCCCGGGGGGCAAAGTGATCCAAGAAATACAACGGGAAAGTGGTGCCACGGTGCTTATTGAAGAAGAAAATGGCATAGGTGTTGTCAAGTTTTTTGCCCCTGACCAAGAAGCTATTGCAAAAGCAGAGCAGCGTGTAAAAAATATTGTTGCTGAGCCTACCTTGGGAGAAGTATACACTGGTAAAGTAAAAACCATCAAGGACTTTGGTGCTTTTGTAGAATTCATGCCTGGCAAAGACGGACTATTACACATCTCTGAAGTGAAATGGGAGCGCATAGCAGACCTAGTGGGTATCTTGGAAGAAGGCGAAGAGATACAAGTCAAACTCACAGAGATCGATCTCAAAACTGGGAGATATAGGCTTTCTCGTAAGGTCTTGTTGCCAAAACCTACTGAAGTTGCTGCCGGTTAGCCTTTCTCTCATCCAAGTGACGAAAAAATAAGGTGTATGCCCTGGTCGCTGTGCTGCAACCCACAAATTACTACTTCTATTCATTCCACTTAAAGCTTACAATTGAATCCTCATGAGACAGCTTAAGATAAGCAAACAGATTACTAACCGAGACAGCCAATCATTGGACAAGTACCTACAAGAAATAGGTAAAGTCGATTTATTGACTGCTGATGAAGAAGTAGTTTTAGCCAAACTCATTAGAGCGGGTGATAAATTAGCGCTTGAAAAACTTACCAAAGCCAACCTCCGCTTTGTTGTATCTGTGGCCAAACAATACCAGAACCAAGGTCTATCCTTAAGTGATCTCATCAACGAAGGGAACTTAGGCTTGATTAAATCAGCACAACGATTTGATGAGACAAGAGGCTTCAAGTTCATTTCTTATGCTGTGTGGTGGATCAGGCAGTCTATTCTACAAGCATTGGCAGAGCAGTCTAGGATCGTGCGTTTGCCGCTGAACCGAGTGGGCTCTTTGAACAAGATATCTAGGACTTTTTCTCAGCTAGAGCAAAAATATGAGCGTGAACCTACTCCTGAGGAGCTAGCAGAAGTACTGGAAGTCAGTGCCGACGAGGTGAGGGATACCATGAAGGTATCTGGGCGGCATATTTCGGTAGATGCTCCCTTCGTAAAGGGGGAAGAAAATAGCCTATTAGACGTCCTAGAGAATAGTTCTGAAGAAAAACCAGATGATGAGTTAATGCACGACTCGCTGCGCAAGGAAATACGGCGTTCCTTGGCTACACTTACTGATCGAGAAGCCGATGTAATCCTGCTTTACTTTGGGTTGAACGGTGTGCATCCGATGACCCTAGAAGAGATAGGGGCCCAGTTTCATTTGACCCGTGAGCGGGTACGACAGATCAAAGAGAAAGGTATCAAAAAGCTTAGGCAGTCCTCACGCAGTGATACGTTGAAGCCCTACCTAGGTTGAGCTATATTTTGACCTATGGAACAAGCAGTTGCAAACGTACTCATCATTGGCTCAGGACCTGCCGGTTATACTGCCGCCATTTATGCCGCTAGGGCCGGCCTTAGCCCTATACTCTACCAGGGCCACCAACCTGGAGGACAGTTGACCATTACTACAGATGTAGAGAACTATCCTGGTTATCCTGAAGGTGTACAAGGGCCTCAAATGATGCGTGACTTTCAACAGCAGGCTCAGAGGTTTGGTACTACTATCCATACAGCCAACGTTACCGCTGTCAACCTCTCTGCCTATCCCTACCAAGCAACCATCAATGACCAGCACACCATCAAGGCCAAAGCCATCATTATTGCTACGGGTGCTGCCGCCAAATGGCTAGGCTTGCCTTCTGAGAAACGGCTGAATGGCAAAGGAGTCTCTGCATGTGCCATCTGCGATGGGTTCTTTTTCAAAGGCCAGGAGGTAGCCGTAGTAGGTGGCGGAGATAGTGCTGCAGAAGAAGCTTCTTATCTATCTAATATTTGTAGTAAGGTATACATGCTCGTGCGTAGGGACAAGTTACGTGCCTCAGCCATCATGCAGCAACGTGTGATGAACAGACCCAATGTCGAAATTCTTTGGCAAACCGAAGTGGAGGAAATACTAGGTGAAGCAGCTGTGGTGGGCGTGCGTGTGGTCAACAACCAAACTCAGCGGAAGCAAGACATACCTCTCCAAGGATTTTTTGTAGCTGTTGGTCACCAGCCTAACACTGCTCTATTTTCCCCTTACTTGGACTTGAATGCTCAGGGCTATATCCAAACCGTTGCAGGTACTACCCAAACCAACGTCCCTGGTGTCTTTGCAGCAGGCGATGTTCAGGATTCAGTGTACAGACAAGCAGTGACCGCTGCAGGCACCGGGTGTATGGCTGCCTTAGATGCAGAGCGTTTTCTGGCTACTCAAGGGGATTAACCTGGAAGTCGCAGCAATTCTGCTTCAAGAATCCTCGGGGCGATCTTTAAACGCTACTTAGTAGCCCCTTAAGAAGGAACAAATCACTCAAATACTACACTCATGGACACATTTTAATAAAAAAAAAGGGTAGCAAAAAATGCAAGGAAACGTTAAATTCAGCTGGAAACCTTGCAAAAAATCAGTTCATGATGTTGGGTCAATCACCAAATCAAGAGCAAGCTGATCTGTTTAAAAACCCGCTGTCCCATCAGCTCAATCCGCCACACCCGCTCTACCTATTAGGCCAAGCTATTCCCTAGAAAAAGCTAGAAGAAGTCTTCGCCCCACTTGATGGGCGTGTGGGCTTACCGAGCCACCCCATCAAAAAGATGGCTGCCCTTTTGATGCTCAAACACCTCTACAACCTCAGCGATGAGCGCGTAGTAGCCATGTGGCAAGAAAACCCCTACTACCAGTACTTTGCCGGAGAAGCTACCTTACAGTGGGGCCAACCCTGTGCTGCTAGTGATCTAGTCCGCTTTAGGAACTGTCTGGGAGACAAAGACATAGCAAAGCTATTGGACTTCTCTATGGCCCTGCATGCAGACAAGGTCAAGAAGGCTAAGGAAGTCATGGTAGACACGACCGTGCAAGAGAAAAACATCACCTTCCCCACGGATGCTAAACTCTACAAGAAGGTCATTGAGAAGTGTCATGCCCTGGCTAAAAGCTGTGAGACTATGCTTCACCAGCGCTATCGGTTTGTGATACAACGCCTGGGCTATGTGCAACGTTATGCCCACCTGGCTAGGCATGCTAAAAAAGCCAAGCGGGCCTTGAAGAAGCTTCGCACGCTAGTAGGTCGCCAAGTGCGGGACCTACAGAGGCAGTTGGTCAAGTTGGGTCGAGAGAAGCCTTATGCCGCCTATAGTACACACCATGGAGCGTATTGTTAGTCAACCAAGAGGAGATAAGCACAAGGTATACAGCCTCCATGCCCCAGAGACGAGCTGTATCACCAAGGGAAAGGTGCATAAGAAGTATGAGTTAGGCAGCAAAGTCTCCGTCGTGAGTTTTTCGGGGAGCAATGTAGTAGTAGGGCATCGCTAATTTTCTAGGCACTCCGCATGACAGTAAAACGCTAGCCCCGACGCTGGATCAAGTAGCGCAATGGACAGGTCAGCGGTATCAGTGTGTATTGGTAGACAAAGGCGATCGTGGTCATGGTCAAGTAGGCAGTTCAGCGGTGCTGATGCGCTTCGTAGACACAAGACCTTGTGTAAGGCGAAGCTCGGCAATAGAAGCCATGATAGGCCACTTGAAAAGCGAGCACAGGCTGGGAAGGAAGGATATCAAGGGGAGTGTAGGAGATACTCATAACGCCTTATTAGCAGGCATGGGGTTCAACTTGATGATACTACTCAGAGAATTGGCAGGTAATTTTTTGGGCCCTGTACTTTGTTCCTTTTGATGTCTAGATCTTCGTAGACAATGACGCCTTGCTCAAAATTATTAATGCGAATGAGCTGAGTTGTTAAGACTCGACCAAGTAGTTAAACGCTGTTTTCTGCTTCTATATTACTATCCAGTATCCAGCAGCGTCAGAATTTTCTTGTAAGATTAAGTCTTGTCTAGTACACACCACTTGAAGGGTTCTCATGCTTGCATGTTTATGGTTGATTGACTTAGGTACAAAATTCTGCAACTCCGCTGGAAAAGTAGTGAGAAGTCCCCATACATCTGTATAATTGAATAGTTTATTAAAACTGAAGTAGTAACCACAACGTATACCCACATCAAATTCACTCTTTAAATTCTTCTTCAATGCATCAGACTCAGCTATGATCTCCTCAAGAACTCTTCTTAAATTGAGCGGGCGGTGTACTAGCTTCTCTGATGTTTGTATGAAAGCGTCCCCTAAGCTCGATATATGGCCGAATGTGTATTTACCCTGCTTAATATCACTCATCAGTGACTCAGGTGTAGCACCCTTCCAGGGCGATGGCAAGGCAGCAAAGAGACCCATCAATTTAGCTTCATTGAATAACTTACCAATCACAATGTAATAGCCACTAAGTATGCCTTCATCGAGTTCACTCTCTCGACGTTCTAAGTCCTCTTTGTATTCTATCGTGCGTTCGAAGAGCTGCTCTAGCACCTCTCCTAGAAAGTAGATGGTTTCATCTTTCATTTTCTCTCTTGTAAACAACCCTTAAATATCTCCATTTGCTCTGAAAATCCTTTGATCTTTTCCTCCCATTGTATAAGCTGATTTTGTTGGTGCTTTTTTGCGTGCGTATGCCATCTCGGATCGTAATTCTGTGGATTGGATATCTTGTCGCGATGCTCGTCGATTCTTCTTTGAAAACTTCTAATCCCTTTGTTGAGCTCTCTTGACGTTTTAATGCGGTACTTGATATACACACCATGATGTTTAGCCCCTAATGACTTAGCAATCTTATAGGCATTTTTTGTGGGCTGAATCCCACTCCTCAACACCCACCTCACCTTCCCAGCCCACCGCACCCCGCACGCCTCTAAGCCGAAGAGGCTTGCATGCCAAACTGCACTACCATGATTACCGGTATGCCAGGCATCCCAGCTACGGCGCCAGACCAGTCGCCTGCAGCCACAGCGCTATTATTAGTTTAGAAAAAGACCAAGCTACCCCGGCACCAATGCATCCAATGCGGTCTTGATCATCGTAATCTTTACCATCCCTCCACTCAGACTAAAATAGGTGCTCCACACATTTATACAGCCTTCAACAGGAACGAGTGAATAATACCCTGAACTGACTTTCTCCATCAGTATCAATCGATCTTGATCATTAATTATTTGCTCCCTGTCGTCACTGTCTACATCCGGTCTCCAGGTACCATACAAGAGACCACGAGCCCAATCGTGAAATATATAATTGATGTCAGCTCCTACGATATGGGGTTGATAGGTCCAAACTCCCGAAGTATGGTAATGCTCATAATTAAAATTAATAGTATACCTATACCTTTCTGTTTTCTCAACATCTCTATTATAAAACTGGCGCAAGAAGTTCTGCTTCGCACCCCAATACAACAACTGCTTCTCTACACGTCTGCGCTCTTGCGTAATCGACCTAGTCAGCTCTAAGACACCCTTCAAGCGCTCATAGCGCTCTAGATAGGACGCATACTTCACCTCCGCATGACGAACATAATGGGAATCAGCGGGACCCAGAACACCTTGATTCGTTAGCAAGTGCGTGGAAACCTCTGTAGAAGTCTTGATGAAGTCTATCGTGCAATAGATTAAATCACGAGATGCATATGAATATAGGCCACCATGACGGGCAAGGAATGCGTATTACGTTCTGTAATATCACGAAATGGTACCTGAGGATCTTCTGTTCCTTTAATAAATCCGCGTGCTACCGCTTGCGCTACCCAGGAAAATAATACCTCGTTGAGATGCGTAGCCCTCAGTGCGTACCTGGTCTATGAACACCTCCTGCGTTTCATAGACCTTGATCATTACTGTATATAGATGTTCCTTATGCATACACTAACGTTTTCCTTTGCCTCTTCTACCGTGCGTCTCGCCTGTGGCGTCTGCTTTTTCCTTCCAGTGCGCCACCTGGTCTTTAAGTCACTTTTCTTTTTTAGAAAAGTCTGTTTCTCCATGATTCTTAGACCGGTACTTCGCAAGAGCCGCTTTGGCTTTCTCGCGGTTTTCCTGGGCAGCCTTTTGGCGTGTGTGGTATGCTCGCGTGTTTCCCACGTATACTTTGTCTGTTGGCAGAGCGCGTTGAAGCGCGCAGCAGTCTCCGTGATGGTGCCCATTCCTAGTTTTCCAGGTATTTTTCTATTGGGATCGCCGCGTCTACGACACTTCTATGCTTCGCCAAAATTTGCAGCAAGACCACATCAGGGGCCACCACGTAGCAGGGGAGGGGTTGCTACTGTAGACGGATCTGTATTGCTGGTCAGTGTTTTCGTGAGGGATATGCTGCAGCTGCATGGGCGGGCTATTTTGTATAGCCACCTTTTGATGGACCACGCCCATCTTACTTTTTGTAAGCAGCACCAAGTGACTCTGGCACAAACTTCCGCAACTGCTTGGGCAATGCCTTGAAGAGCTTCGGTACAAAGAACTCTACTTGGTTGTATAGCGTAAGCAGACAAAAAAAATAGCCCGTAAGTGTACCTTCATCCAAGACGCTTTGCAAGTTGTGCTTCAATACGAGTCCCTCAGCAATGATTTCTTCGAAGAGGGCTTGTAAATTCACATCTCCATATTCAACATCATGCCATGTTTCCCCATAAGCTTTGTCCAATAGACAAATACGCTTGAGCTCTCCTTGTTTTAAATCTTCAACAAGTACGGCGGGTGTAATCTCCTGCTGCAAGGCTTTTGGTAAAACCTCAAAAATACCCAATGAGGCCACGGCATTGAATAGCTTACCGATGACAATGTAATGGCCATTCAAGATGCCTTGATTCAACTCGACGGCGTAAGAGCTTACAAAGATCCCTTTTCTTTTGAGCGCTTTTAGCTCTTTTTGTAAATCACGCACATAGAATATGAGCTGTTCGATGACTTCCCCTAAATAGTGGGCTGATTCGTTCATTATTTACGATCTCTTAAAATTCCTTCGTATATCCATTTCTCCTCTGTGAACCTCCTGACCTCTATTTTCCATTTTCTAAGCACTCCCTGCTTATTTTTTTCGGAAAAAGTATGCCAATTGGGGTAGCACTTTTTGGGGATTCGCTAATTTGTCGCGGTGCTCAGCTATCCTTTTTTCAAAACTTCTAATTCCTTTATTGAGCTGGTTCTCAGGTTTGTGGAGATAGGTATTATAAGTCTTTCCATGTGCCTTCCCTTCCTTGGCAAGCTGGTAGACATTTTCCCTGGGC
>JANPMB010000010.1:0-54012 GCA_031422615.1 Amoebophilaceae bacterium | reverse complement strand
AAAGGAGAGACAACTACAGTAAGACTACAAACGCTATTGCTTCGCTGGGTCTAAGGCGGGCTTCGTTTTAGTAGTCCACACGACAACCACTAGTGCAACAGGTAGCCAGTCTAGATGCCTGGCTGAGTATGGTAGGACTCCTCAAGGGAGTCGTTTCCTGGCCGAAAAGGCCTGCTGTGCGCAGGCCAATGTGCCGGCAAGAGGAGGGGGAAAGACCTCAACAACTCCCAAAAAAGAGTAAGAGGCGGCCGACAACTATGCTGCAATGGTCTCGCCATGCATTACATTGGGGGACTCTACAGCCCCCAATAGCTGCGGAAAAACAACAGCGCCACAACGCACCACCCATGTAGCAATGCACAGCACCACCAACCTCGGCACGGTACCAAGTAAATACACTGCCCTACGCAACCAGGATGGCCACCCACACACACACCAAGTCTCCAAAGGAGCCCAGCCCAGAAGTGCCAAGTCTCCAAGTGCCAAGTGCCTAGAACTTCCGGAGACAAGACACACCGATGCTGCTGCTGCTGCCATCGCTGCTGCTGACAACGAGGCCCTCCTCGGAGCAAAAACCCCCAACAATGACAGGCAAGCCATTCACCACCTCTTGGCAGCGCGTTAAGGTACATGGACGATCCCCAAAGAGCCGCTCCCCCTCATGGACATGATGCATCAAAATAGCGGTCGCCGCCTCTAAGGCGTGCGGTAGCTCATAGGGAAGACCCACCCTTCCTGCATGCGCAGCAACCATCACCTTTTGGGCTTCATACGTCTTAGTTCGACTATCGGGCAACACGTACCGCGTCATCAATACCCAATAAGAACGAGGAGGGGATGCTGCACCAAGAGGAGGGGATGCTGCACCAATTTGTGCCTTGGCTCGCTCCTTATAAGAATAATCCGTCTTATACCCACCATGGCGAGGGTACTTGACCAGCGCCCCAAGCAGGTTCAGCGTAAACGGTACTCCCCTTACGGTAGCAGGGATCAGCACCAATAGGTGCGTGTCTCTGACCTTGTTATTGGGCCAGAACGGGCAAGTGCTGTCCAAGATAGTAGCTATATCACTGGGCAGCGGGGGCGCTGACCCTACATCACCAAAGTAATGCTTCCACTCCGCTTCCCCAAAGGCCTTGATCCTTAGGGCAACCGCTAAAGCATTGCTTGTTTGTGCTATTTCTTGATCTCTTGCTGCTAGCTCTTCTCTTGCTGTTTTTTCCCTCGCTACTGCTTCGTCTTTTTCTGTGGTTGCAATCACTACTGCCACGTTTGCCCTCACTGCTGCCTCGTTTGCCCACGTTACTGCTGCATCTCTTGCTGTGTTTGCCCTCGCTATTGCCTCGTCTTTTTCTGTGGTTGCCCTCACTACTGTCTCGTTTGCACTCGCTACTGCTGCATCCCTTGCTGTGTTTGCATTTGTTACTGCCTCGTTTGCCCTCGCTATTGCCTCGTCTTTTTCTGTGTTTGCCCTCACTACTGCTGCTAGCGCATTTCTGTAGCATCGTGCTGTCTCAACGCTTTTGACAGATGCTGCCTCCTCCTTGAGTCCGGTTTTGCGCACTATCGACGATAATTCTGACGGCTCCATACTGTCTCCTACCTCAAAACTCCGACTCGCGCTTGATCCATGTGCCGAAGCTTCTTGTGCTACGTCAATGGTTGCTGGAACACGGGCTGAATCCATCGCTTCGAGGGGCTCGGCTTCCAGGATAGTGATTAAACCAACAGATTCTTGCCATGAATTCTCTTCTTCGCTCATGGCCGCCATAGGGTGCTTGTTACAGCCGCCAAGTAAAGCACTACTCAACAATAGAGATAAGATGTAATGGGAGAGCTTGTTGTACTTCATGGGTGGATGATCGATTTCGTTGCGTATCCAAATGTGTGAAACGCAGAGAGCGCAATGCTGCTACAAATCAATCAAAGAATCAAGTCCTGTCACCATGATTTTCCTAGAAAACTGCTCCAGGCATGCGTGAAAAAGTAGAAAAGTCCGTGAAGCCAACGCACCATGGGCACCTGAAGTGTCCTTGCCTCCTACCATAACGCTGCGCAGCTGCTCCTTATGGATACTTCGAGACCTTGGTAGGATGCATTCTAAGTATGCAGAAAGGTGAATAGAGTGAAGCTATTGCATATCAAACCTATTAACCTGCTATCTCATGATCACAAACACGTTCCTGGAAGTTTTGTCGGTGTAGAGGTTAGTAGAAGGATGAGAAAAAACGAGTCATTCCACCAAATCAATGCCGTGATAGACTGGGCCGCGTTTGAGAGAGCTCTACAAAGTTTGTAAACGCTCTATTTAAGATGCAGCAGGCAGGCCTATCATCCCTTGGTGCTACTCAAGATAATTACTCCTACCAACCTGGTATCATCTCTCTGAAATGGGCGTGGTGGCAGACTTTTGTCATTCACCTTGTGGAAAATGGATGCACCCCAGGGAATTTTGTCCCTTATTTAGAGTATGACAAAGCGCAGGATACAGCTTTTAAAGTAGGGGACATGTACGGTATACGGTAGATCACTCTTACATCTGCTCTTAGCGTGTGGAGATAAGGATCCTGGTATTGCGCAAGATTTAAACTGGGTCTTAGAAAACACCGATATAAAAAATACTGGATCAATGCGCCGGGCCGCGAAGAGGGTAACCCAACAGTGGACCGTGGTACAGGAGGACCACGGTAGGACAATCCAGTATTGCGCGCTATTCTAAAGCAGCATGGCTCAACGAGCAGTGAGGGGTTGTGGTGTACCTTGCCATGGTGCTTCTTTTTGGGAGGTGGGCGTCTTACATTTGTGCATTTCATCATGTATAACTGACACCAGCACATGCCTCTCTCAGAAATCACCATCGTCTCTGGCACCAACAACAAAAATGCATTGACCGCCCAGGTCGCTGATTATTATGCGGGGATTTTGCAAAAGAAAGGTTGCGATAACCAAGTGCTAAAACTCACGAGCTTATCTGCAGACTTCACAGCAACTGCACTGTATGGGAACAACGGCAACAATTCTGAATTCAATCGCCTGCGGACGATCATGGAAACCGCACAGAAATACGTATTCATTATTCCCGAATATAACGGTTCTTTTCCTGGCGTTTTCAAAGCATTTATCGATGGACTACGGTTTCCTGACACCTTCAAGGACAAGAAATGTGCTATGGTAGGCGTGTCTCAGGGGCCCCAAGGAGGTGTCTTTGCCATGAGTCATCTTACAGATATATTCCACTACTTAAGAATGCATGTTCATCCGCTTAAGATTAGGCTGAGCGGCATCCAGGACAGTCAGTTGGCAACTATTTTGGCCAATGAACGGTATGTACAACTGTTGGAAGAACAAGCCGAAGGAATCATCAACTATTAAGGATTGCTTTTCGTATAACGCTATCAGATTAGCCATGCACCTGGTACAACGGATGCAGCTTAGGCCTTCTCCTTAGTCTCGGTGTGTTGATCTTTGTTATCATCAAGCTGGTAGCGGGCAATGCCTTGCTCAGGCAAGGATGTTATCGGCTGAAGTTGGATGTCTCTTCTAAGATAGGCCGGTACTTCTAGCCATTCTTTGAATTGCTCTTCGCTCATCATGTTCTCTTGCTTCGTCTCTAACGTGTCAATCCTTGCCTGCGCTTTTTGTTGCAAGTATTGTTTCTTTCGTTCTAGTGCATCGCATACTTGCGTCGTATTTCCTGGGTCTTCAGGGCTCTTGCTACGCATCTTGGTACGAGTAGCCACAGTAACCCGGGAAGGCCTGAGGAATTGTCTATCCGCAGGCTGCTGGCCTGATCTTCCAAAAAGATGGGTCTGCTGGTCTAGTGGTAATGTTGTAGACGGTTTTTGTGCTTGGTGAAAGACGGTCTCACTTTCTTCTTCAAAGCCCGTGGCGATCACTGTTACCCTAACATATTCCTCTAATTGAGGGTCAGAACCATGCCCAAAAATCATCTCCGCATCAGTACCAATCTGGTCTTGGATATAATCTGTGATGATAGTGAGCTCGTCCATCTGCAGCTCTGCCTCTTTGCCTGAAACAATAGAGAGCAATATTTTCTTGGCACCGTGGATGTCTTTATAATCTAAGAGAGGCGATGCCAGTGCTGCTTCAGCGGCCTTCAGAGCCCTCCCCTCTCCTTCTGCCTGGCCAGACCCCATGACAGCAGCACCTGCATTCTTCATAACGGTCTTTACATCTTCAAAGTCCACATTGACATAGCCAGGCACAGTGATGATCTCAGCGATACTCTTAGCAGCGGTCGTCAGCACATTGTCTGCTTGTGCAAAGGCATTACCAATGGACAAGTTACCAAAAACTGACCTTAAGCGGTCATTGAGAATCACTAATACGGTGTCGCAGTGTTGACGCAGTTGCCTGATGCCTTCCTGGGCTTGCTGAAGCTTTTTCTTCCCTTCAAAAGAAAAAGGTTGGGTAACAATACCTACAGTGAGTATACCCATCTTTCTGGCTATGCCTGCAATCACGGGCGCAGCGCCGGTGCCCGTTCCTCCTCCCATGCCTGCCGTGACAAAAACCATTCTGGTAGCATCACTGAGTAATTCTTTGATATCATCTTTGCTCTCCAGGGCAGCATTTTTGCCTACCTCTGGATTGGCCCCAGCCCCCAGTCCTCCAGTGAGGTGAATGCCAAGCTGCAGTTTGCGTTCTATGGGGCTATTCTCCAAAGCCTGCGCATCAGTGTTGCAAACCACAAACGACACATCTTGAATACCCCGATCGTACATGTTGTTCACGGCATTACTCCCCCCCCCTCCTACACCAATGACCTTGATAATCGACTGATGGTGTGTGGGCAAGTCAAATCTATAAGTACCTTTTTCCATATTCTAGTAGGAGTTGTGCACGATGAACAATCCAGGAAGTGCTTGATAGGCGTTAATATCCTTTTTTACCATCATAATCATCAATCAACAGTCCTTTGGTTTTGTTCAACATCCTCCGAAAGAAATCCGAAGGCTGCTTGTCTTTTTTATTGCTTTGTTTAGCAGCAGTATTGACAACCCCCTTGACTTCCCTGTGGTATTCCTCCCGGTAATCTAATGCTTTGAAGCCTGCTAGCACCAAGCCTACTCCGGTGGCATGCATCGGGCTTTTGACTTCATCACGCTTTCCTTTTCCTAGGTGTTCGTTGGGATAGCCTATTCTTGTGTCCAGCCCTGTGATGTATTCAAATAGCTGCTTGATATACTGCAGCTGTGCGCCGCCACCGGTAACAACAACACCCGCGACAAGCTTGTCCTGGAATCCTGATGTGAGGATTTCTGTATGGATGAGTTCAATGATTTCCTCCATTCTTGCTTCAATGATACAGGCCAGATTCCGTACGGAGATTTCTTTAGGGGGTCGACTTCTGAGTCCTGGAATAGTGATGAGTTCGTTAGCTCCTGCTTCTTCTGCAATGGCTTTGCCAAACTTGGTCTTTAGCAATTCTGCCTGGTGCTCCATGACCATGCAGCCCTGTTTAATGTCTGCTGTGATGATATTTCCCCCAAAGGGAATCACAGCAGTGTGGCGTATAATTGAATCGTAGAAAATAGCAATGTCTACCGTACCGCCTCCAATATCTACCAGGCACACACCTGCTTCTTTTTCATCATCACTCAGCACCGCGAGACTAGAGGAAAGCGGCTCCAAGATAAGGTTGTCTACTTCTAGCCCCGCTCTCTTGACACACTTATACACATTGTTGATGGCGCTGGTCTTGGCAGTGATGATATGGAAATCCGCTTCGAGCTTTACGCCCGACATGCCTACCGGATCTTTGATGCCTTCTTCGTAGTCTACCGTGTAGTTCTGAGGCATTGCATGAATAATTTCGCTGCCCGGTGGCGTCACAATCCTGTACATGTCACTAGTAAGCTTGGCCACATCTTCTACTGTGATTTCTTCGTCTACTGCTTCGCGGGTAATACTTCCTCGATGGAGGGTACTTTTGATATGGCGGCCAGCAATACCTACATTCACCACATTGATATCAATGTGGGAGCTGTCTTCTGCTTCCTTAACAGCTTTTTCAATGGCAATAACAGTCTTATCAATGTTGGTCACCATGCCTCTTACAACGCCGTCTGACACTGCTTTGCCCATGCCCAACACCTCGAGCTTACCATATTCATTCTTTTTTCCTACAAGCACGCAAATTTTAGTGGTTCCGATGTCAAGGCCTACGATGATTTTTTCTTTTTCCATGCTTCATTCACAGACTATTTGATTGTCAAATTCAACATTGACCCGTTTGTAGGTGTTCCATCCCTTACAAGGGACAATTTGTTTGTAAAAGAGCTTCAGTTTGGCCAACTTCTCCTCCATAGCTTCAGGGAAACCAAACTCTACGCGCTGTTGACCGATCTGCGTGTGCATGACGATCTTGCCTTCTTCGTCAATGCCCATATATACAATCTGAGCACGCCAAAATGGATCCCGCTCAATATAGTTCAATAATACCAGCAACGCTGTGCCATAGGCGTGCTCTTTTAGGTTCTTCTTAACGCCTCGTAGCTGCTCCATTTCTACCAGGAGTACCCTGGCTGTATACTGATCTGATAGCGGTAGAAGGGTACCGTCTTCATCGACGTACTGACTCTGATGGCACGGATAAATTATTCTGGCAACGGGCCTTCTAGGAAGAATCTCTATGCTCAGGTCTCCTTTCCAATTTTTGTAGGCAATCCCTGTACGCACAAAATCGTTAGTCTTAACAATATTTTCGATTTTCTGGGTCTCTAGTGCTTGCAAGGGTGCACCTACAATGGGCATCGTCGTCTTGGCAGCAAGTTGATTGAGCAATACTCTTTCGTCAACCAACTGAGACTCTGCCTTGCCAGTCATCGTAATAGTAATGCTTTGGCATGTTCTGCCAGCTTGTCTTGCCTCAGCAAACACAATGGCTAGCACCAATAACACACTACTGAGCAGTAGCGCTATTACTTGAACAAGTTGATGGATCTTCAACACTGATGCAAAAAAGTAGTTGGTGCTGCATTTTAAACAAATGTAAGACCACAGGTTTAATTCATACAAACTTGGTGGAAAAAGGTAGCAACACTACGCAAAAGCAAAGAACAACAGCCAAATAATAAAGAGCACGGGGAGTAAGATGGGCACTGAAAACCGAAGGATGTAGACAAAGAAGGAAGGCATGCGTAGGCCCAGCTGCTCAGCAATAGCCTTGACCATAAAATTAGGTCCGTTACCAATATAGGTCATGGCACCAAAGAACACCGAAGCAATAGAAATGGCCTTGAGCTGTAGCACAGAGTTGTGAAAAGCACCTCCGGCAGCAAATGCCTTGACGTCTACCACCGCAGTCATATCGGCTCCATGGGCGGCCATGCTAGCCGCACCAAAGTTGAGGTACGTAGGAGCATTATCTAGTATAGACGAGAAGATCCCAGTGCCCCAGTAAAGTGTGTTGTGTGTAATAATGGCGTGCCCTGTTTCAGATCCTGCAAAAGCACTAATCAGCTGTAGTGCAGGAATCATGGTGCCAAAGATGCCCACAAAAAGTACTGCTACCTCTCTGAGGGGTGCCCAACTCAACGCATTTTCCTGCACCGCATGCCGATCTGCGCAATGGTAAGAGAGCCATGCTACACCCAGCAGGATAAACTCCCGCACAAAGGAGAATGAATGGTGACCGTAACGAAAGGCAGGCACCCAATCAAAGATGTTGGGGTCTATAAAAACAGCACCAATGATCATGGCAAACCAAATAAAATTGCGCTTACCTACTAAGTGGAGGGCGGGCTTGGAGGGGTCGATAGATACTTTCTCTGTACTACTAGCATTGTGCATATCCAAGCAATAGAAGACAGTACCTAATAACAACAGCGCGATCAGCCAGGGCATTAAGTTATGTTGTAGCGTCCAGAAAAAAGGTACTCCACTCAAGAACCCCAAAAAAAGCGGCGGATCACCAATGGGGGTCAGCACACCCCCTATGTTACTCACTATAAAAATAAAGAACACGATATGGTATACTCTGATTCTGCCCTGGTTCAGCCTCATATACGGTCGAATGAGTAGCATAGACGCCCCTGTCGTACCAATCAGGTTGGCAATAGCAGCACCTGTAAATAGGACGCCCAAGTTCATCAAGGGGGTGGCCCGCTTGTTCACCGCTATTAAAATTCCGCCAGAAGTTATGTACAAAGCAGCTATCAAGGCGATGAACTGCATGTATTCCATCAGGGCTTCTATAGGCTTTCCCCAATCATGTAAGACCAAGAGGTAGTAGGCAAGTACTAAGACTGCCAATAGGATGGCAACTTTGGGGTAGTGCCTTTGCCAAAACTCTTCATACAACAACGGTCCTGTGGCAATCATCAGTAAGAGTACTACAAAAGGCACAACCAGCCAGCCAGGAGGCAGGTCGGCTTGGTCTGTAGTATTATGACTGCTCGCAGCTGCTACGGCAGGGCTTAGTGCTGCAGCCTTACCAGCATTGTCTGAGCGTTGTGCTTGGGTTGTTGCTTCCTTTCTCATCAAGGACGCTGCTTGTATTATCGGGCTATTAGCAAGCCACAACAAGCAGAATACAACAGCAAAAGGGCGTTGGATGTACGCAAACATAGGACCTCCAATTTAGGTCATTTGGCCTGAACTTCAAGGAAGCTGGCTTAAGAAAGCTTGCTCGGTACAAATAACACCAGCAAAACTTTGCATCGGTGGAAAGCTGCTTCTGAAGGTTGCACTCCTCAACCTGAGGTATACACTTTATTTTGTGCTGCGCGCAAGGTGTTGAGCAACAAAGCTGCAATGGTCATAGGCCCTACGCCACCAGGTACAGGCGTGATGTAGCTACAACGTGGCGCCACCCGCACAAAATCCACATCACCTTGCAGGCGATACCCCAACTTCTGGGTTTTATTTGGCTCACGTGTCATGCCTACATCAATGACCACCACCCCCTCTTTAACCATGCCGGCAGTGATGAGCCGGGGTTGTCCCACAGCAGCTACTAGAATATCTGCTTGGCGTGTGAGTTCGTTCAGGTGTTGGGTGTGGCTGTGGCAAAGTGTCACTGTGGCATTGCCTGGATAACAATCTCGGCTCATTAAAATACTCAGAGGTGCACCTACAATGCGGCTTCGGCCTACAATAACACAATGTTTGCCACTGGTTTCAATCTGGTAGTGGGCTAACAAAGTTAAGATGCCTAGCGGCGTGGCTGGCACATGTGCCGGCAAGTTGCAGGCCATTCTGCCGCCGTTAAGTGCATGGAATCCGTCTACATCTTTTTCGGGCTTCATGTGGTGGATTACTTTTTGTACGCTGATGTGTGGAGGCAAGGGAAGCTGTACAATCAGCCCATCAATGGTTGAATCATTATTAACGTGTTCAATGTGCCGCAACAAGTCCGCCTCTTGGATAGTTGCATGTTGAATGAGTGTAGACCGAAAGCCTACTTCTTGACATGCTTTGAGCTTGGCGTTGACATAAGTATGGCTAGCCGGGTCATTGCCCATGAGCATCACAGCCAGATGGGGCACCCTCCCACCACTGACTTGGATAGCATGCACTTGTTGGGAGAGCTTTTTCAGAATAGCGGCTGCCGTTGCTTTACCGTCGAGAAGAATCACCTCTTTTTAGTTATGAATCATTGAATAATGTATGATGCGTTCAGGTTAGTCCATGCGCTCATGGGTGCTCGAGATAGGTCAGGTAGCGTACTCGGCTCATGCATCCCTCATCGTTGATCAATTGCTCTAGTCTAGTTTTAAAACTGCTAGAAATGCTTCTTGTGGTATCTCTACAGCGCCTACTTGCCGCATGCGCTTTTTGCCTTTTTTCTGCTTTTCTAGCAACTTTCTTTTTCTAGATATATCGCCTCCGTAGCATTTTGCGATGACATTCTTACGGAGTGCTTTCACGGTTTCTCGGGCAACGACTTTGACACCAATGGCTGCCTGGATGGCAATCTCAAACATCTGTCGCGGGATAAGTTCTTTCAACTTTTCGCAAAGTTTTTTACCCCAAGCATGGGCTTTGGCCCGATGTACAATGGCTGAGAGGGCATCTACTTTTTCTCCGTTGAGCAAGATATCTAGTTTTACTAGGTGGGAAGACACAAAACCAGTAAGCTCGTAGTCTAGCGATGCATAGCCTTTGGAGAGGCTCTTGAGCTTATCAAAGAAGTCGAACACAATCTCGGCCAGCGGCAATGAAAAAGTAAGCTCTACCCGGCTAGCAGTAAGGTAAACCTGATTTTTAAGTGTTCCTCTTTTGTCTATACACAACTTGATGATACTACCGATAAATTCTGGCTTGGTAATAATCTGAGCATTGATAAAGGGCTCCCGGATCTGATCGATCGTGCCAGGGTCAGGCATCTCAGAAGGAGCGTTGACTGTCCGGGTATGTCCTTTCTTGTCAATCACATGGAACTGTACCGAAGGGACTGTGGTAATCACCGTCATATCAAATTCTCTTTCTAACCGCTCTTGTACGATCTCCATGTGCAGCATGCCCAAGAAACCACATCGAAAACCAAACCCTAAAGCAGCGGACGTTTCAGGTTCCCATACTAAAGCGGCATCGTTGAGTTGTAGTTTTTCCATCGATGCCCGCAATTCCTCATACGCAGCTGTCTCTACTGGATAGACACCTGCAAAAACCATAGGTTTGACGTCCGCAAAGCCTTTGGCCGCTTCACTGCAGGGACGACTCACGTGGGTAATGGTATCTCCTACTTTGACTTCGCGCGCATCTTTAATGCCAGAGATGAGATAGCCTACATGGCCTGCGCTAAGCGATGGCTGGGGCGCTTGGTGTAATTTGAGAACACCGATCTCATCTGCTCCATAGGTTTTTCCGGTGCTCAGAAATTTAACTTGATCTCCCTTACTAATCGTGCCATTGAGGACCTTGAAATAGACTTCTATGCCTCGGAAGGAGTTATACACAGAGTCAAAAATCATGGCTTGCAACGGGGCATTGGGGTTGCCAACAGGGGCAGGGATACGTGCTATAATGGCTTGCAAGATGGCTGCAATGCCAATCCCTTCTTTGGCACTGGCAGCAATAATGCTTTCGCGCTCACAGCCCAACAGGTCTACCATCTGGTCTTTGACTTCCTCGACCATGGCACCTGGCAAGTCTATCTTGTTGAGCACAGGAATAATTTCCAGATCGTGGTCCAACGCTAGGTAGAGGTTGGAGATAGTCTGTGCTTCAATACCTTGTGCGGCATCTACCACCAGCAAAGCGCCTTCACAAGCAGCGATAGAACGAGAAACTTCATACGAAAAATCTACATGACCAGGTGTATCAATCAGATTGAGCGCATACGCGTTGCCTGCAAAAACGTAGTTCATCTGGATGGCATGGCTCTTAATCGTGATACCCCGCTCTCGCTCTAAGTCCATGTCATCCAACAACTGCGCCTGAAAGTCTCTTGTTGAGACGGTTTTAGTGGCCTCGAGCAGCCTGTCAGCCAAGGTGCTTTTGCCGTGGTCGATGTGGGCAATAATGCAGAAATTACGGATGTTTTTCATGGCGGTGATGCGTGCGCAAAATTAAGGATATTTTAGAGAAGCTAAGTAAACTTGATAGGCAACGTAGAAGTTGCGAAATATTGTATATTTGTTTTTCCTACGATACCAATACACCCCAATAGCATGAACAAACTTATCAAATTAGTAGAGGAAGAGTACAGCGTGCGGAGGCAAGCCTTGCCCAACTTTAAGGCGGGCGACAACGTCAACGTGTACGTGAAGATTAAAGAGGGCAGTAAGGAAAGAATCCAGCAGTTCCAAGGCACGGTCATTCAACGAAGAAATGTTAACACCAATGGTGAGACCTTTACAGTCAGAAAGCTATCTGGCGAAATCGGTGTAGAGCGGATTTTTCCTCTCCTCTCTCCTAACATTGACAAGATAGAGGTGACACGCCAGGGTCTTGTTAGAAGAGCACGGCTCTACTACTTGCGTGGCAAACAAGGCAAAGCAGCTAAAGTGAAAGAGAAACGCATATAATTTTTCACAAGGCTATCCTACATGGGATACTACTAAAAAAATAGCCCCTACAGGGGTTATTTTCTTTTTGTACCTTTGACCACTGAACGTGAAAGGGCTTTTATGTACGTACCTTTTTACAAATATCAGGGCACAGGCAATGATTTTATTATTGTTGACAATAGGCGGGATATACTCCGTGCCTATTCCACCAGGCTGGTTCAAAAACTATGCGACCGCCGCTTTGGCATAGGTGCTGATGGATTCATAGTGATCAAAAATCATTGTGGATACGACTTTGAAATGATTTACCACAATTCAGATGGCAGCCAAAGCTTATGTGGCAATGGCAGCAGGTGTGCCGTTCACCTTGCCAAACAATTGGGAATCATTGACCAGGAAGCATACTTGCTCACTACAGATGGACCTCATCAGGCATATATCAAGGAAGACTTGATTCATCTAAAGCTGAGAGATGTCTCTGACATACAAATTTTGAAGGATGGCTACTTGCTCAACACTGGATCACCTCACTACGTGAAACAGGTAGATGATTGGCAAGACTTAAATGTTTACGAAGCGGGAAGGAAAATTAGAAACATGCTACCCTTTCAGAAAGAAGGCGTCAATGTTAACTTTGTGAGTCTAGAACAAGACAACAAACTTTCTGTGAGAACTTATGAGCGAGGGGTAGAGGACGAAACGCTTTCTTGTGGTACGGGTGCAGTAGCAGCTGCACTCATCGCTGCCACCAAAGGGCATACAAGTCCTGTAACCATCCACACCCAAGGAGGAATACTACAGGTGGGTTTTACGAAAAATAACCACCACCACTTTCAAAATATTCACTTGATAGGTCCCGCCAGGATGGTTTTTAAAGGAGAGGTAGACATTGCACCGCAGGAGAGCACTGCTGCTCTTAATAACAGGTAGCAGAGGGCCTTATGACAACGTTGCCAACGTCGGGAGAAGGCTACCAACGGGCAAGCACAGGCAAGCCAATTTTTAATCCCGCAACATGCCTAGTTTGGCGTACTGACTGGCAAGTTACACGATCCGTAAAGTATTACCCAACGGGCATAAATTTTCAATACCATGCTTCAACTATTCACCAAAATATTTGGTACTAAATCAACAAGAGATTTAAAAATATTGTGGCCTTATGTTACGCAAATCAATGCAGCGTTCGAAGAGCTAAAGGACTTAAGCAATGATGTATTACGGAGCAAGACATTAGCACTGAAAGAGCATGTCAAGCACCAACTCCAGCACATCGTTGATGAGCGCGATACGGTAGAGAAAGAAGCAGAAGAGAGCACATCGACCGACATTGACAAAAAAGAGCAGCTCTATGAAGGTGTGGACAAGCTCAAGCAACAGTACAATCAACGGCTCGAAGAAGTGCTGATGGACATCTTGCCGCAAGCCTTTGCCATCGTCAAAGAAACAGCACGGAGGTTCAAAGAACACGAACAGCTCATCGTGACTGCTACCGCACAAGACCGCGCCTTGGCAGCTAGTACTGGCTATGTCACCATGCAAGGAGATCAGGCTATCTGGCACAACCGGTGGGAAGCAGCAGGCAATCCAGTAGTATGGGATATGCTGCACTACGACGTGCAGCTAATCGGTGGCATTATCTTACATCAAGGAAAAATTGCCGAAATGGCTACAGGCGAAGGGAAAACCCTGGTCGCTACACTACCTGCTTTTTTGAATGCCTTAGCAGGCAAAGGGATCCATATTGTCACAGTCAACGACTACTTGGCCAAAAGAGATGCAGAGTGGATGGGCCCGCTCTACGCATTCCATGGTCTGACAGTAGACTGTATTAATAAGCACCGTGCGCACTCCAAAGAACGACAACGGGCTTACCAAGCTGATATTGTTTATGGTACTAATAATGAGTTTGGTTTTGACTACCTACGCGATAACATGGCTACTGGCCTTGATGAACTGGTACAACGGGAGCCTCACTTTGCCATGGTCGATGAGGTGGACTCTGTATTGATCGATGATGCAAGAACGCCGTTGATTATCTCTGGGCCTGTTGAAAACAGCAACGAGCAAGAATACAGTGTGCTCAATCCTAGAATACAGAAGCTTTATGAGGCCCAAAAATACCTTGTTACCCAGTTGCTTCAAACAGCCAAAAAAAAGATTGGAGAGGGCAATGAGCAAGAAGGTGGCATAGCTTTATTCAGAGCCTACAGAGGACTTCCCAAACACAAGCCACTCATCAAATACTTAAGCGAAATAGGCATCAAAAAAATTCTGCGTAAAACGGAGAATTATTATCTACAAGACAACTCCAGCATGATGCCTGAAGCAGACGAGCCACTGCTATTTACCATCGATGAACGGCATAACAGCATAGAGCTCACAGAGCAGGGCCTGGAGTACATCACCCAAAAAGAAGAAGACCCCCAATTCTTCGTACTGCCAGACATCGGCCTGGAAATTGCACAAATAGAAAATACAACAGCGCTTGATGAGCAGGCAAAGCACGTCCAAAAAGAGGTGCTGATCAATGACTATACCATCAAGTCGCAACGGATCCATGTACTTAACCAACTCTTAAAAGCTTACACCTTGTTTGAGAAAGATGTGGAGTACATCGTTGTCAACAATAAAGTCAAGATCGTAGACGAGCAAACAGGCAGGGTATTAGAAGGCAGAAGATACTCGGATGGTTTGCACCAAGCAATTGAAGCCAAGGAGCAGGTGAAGGTAGAAAAGGCCTCGCAAACCTATGCCACCATTACCCTTCAAAACTATTTTCGCATGTACCACAAGTTGGCAGGCATGACTGGTACAGCAGCTACAGAAGCTGGGGAATTCTGGGAAATCTATAGCCTGGATGTCATCGTTACACCTACCAACAGGCCCATCATCAGAGCAGACAAAGACGATAAGGTATACAAAACTGCCCTGGAGAAATTTCAGGCCATCATCGAAGAAATCACCACCCTCACCCAACAAGGTAGGCCCGTGTTGGTGGGCACTACTTCTGTAGAAATCTCCGAGCTGGTGAGTAGCATGCTCACCGTGCAAAAGATCAAGCACCAAGTACTCAATGCAAAACACCACCAGAAAGAAGCTGAAATTGTCGCAGAGGCGGGCAAAGCAGGCACCGTTACCATTGCCACCAACATGGCCGGAAGGGGCACAGACATCAAGCTTACGCCAGAGGCCAAAGCAGCAGGAGGGTTAGCCATTATTGGCACAGAGCGACACGAATCTAGAAGAGTAGACCGGCAGCTACGTGGACGAGCAGGCAGGCAAGGCGATGTAGGTTCTTCACAATTTTTTGTTTCGCTAGAAGACAACCTAATGCGATTGTTTGGCTCTGAAAGGATCGCGCGGATCATGGATAAGATGGGCCTAGAAGAAGGAGAAGTAATACAGCACAGCATGATTACTCGCTCTATCGAGCGGGCACAGAAAAAAGTAGAGCAAAGCAATTTTGCTATTCGGAAGCGACTTCTGGAGTATGACAACGTCATGAACGCACAGCGAGAAGTCATCTACACAAGAAGAAGACATGCACTGATAGGCAAGCGTTTGCACCTAGATACTATGAGCATGGTGTATGATACCGTAGCAGACCTACTTACTCACCACGAAGGCACGCTGGACCAGAAGGCCCTGCCTCTAAATCTGCTAAAAATATTTGGCAAAGAAATCATGACCGACGCACTCAGCAGTCAGGCAGCTGTAGAGCAAAAAATAAAGGATGTTTACCAAATAACCCTGAGGTCATATGAAGACAGAAAAACGTACCTAAAAACCAAATCCTGGCCACTCATCAGTGCCATGCACCAAACACAAGGCGAAACCTTGCAGCACTTCTCTTGGCCATTTACCGACGGAGCAACCGTCTTATACGTAACAGCATCCCTCCCAGCATGTATGGCCTCCAAAGGAGAAGTACTTGTCAACGGTGTAGAAAAAGCTACTACTTTATATTTTATAGATTACTACTGGAAGGAGCATCTTAGAGCCATGGATGACCTCAAACAGTCTGTCCAAAATGCTGTTTATGAACGCCAAGACCCCTTGCTGATTTACAAATTTGAAGGCTACAAATCATTCCAACAATTTATACAGCAAGTGAATCACGCTACCATTGCTTTCCTCAATAGAGTAGACTTGCAGCTCAAAGACCCCGACGCAGTACAAGAAATACAGTATGCAAGTCACTACACACACCTACAAGAAAGCAAACAAAGTGTGGAATCTTTGCTCCATACCCATGAACAAAGGCTAGGCACCAGCATCAATGTCCAGCCGCTGAAATCACAAAAATTAGCGCAACGCAACCAACGGGTGACTGTACGCTATGCCGATGGCAGGGTCAAAGAAAATGTTAAATTCAAAACGGTAGAGGAAGATATAGCCAACGAAAAGTGCAGGGTAGTAGAAAGCCAATAGCCCCTGTACACAAGCCTGCGGCTTGTTACCCCTCTTCCTGAAGCCCCCCCTTGTTGGCGCTAAAATGAGTGTTAGCACAGTAAAAGAGAGTATACCAGGGATTCAAATGAGAAGAAGGTATTCCAAGGATTACGAGCAGGCATATAACGGCTGCACTAATTAATTCCCTGTTGCAAGATTAAATTTTGATGAGTACACACTCTCAATGAAGAATAACACGTGAAAGGCTACCGCACCATTGCAGGTAGCCTTTGACAAAGAAAGTAGTCCATCACACGCTACTCTTCTACCTCTTCGTATTCTGCCTCAGCAGCATCATTATTGTCATCTCCTTTGTGCTCACCTTCTTCTGGCTGTTGCGTTCCTTCTGTTGCACCGGATTGCTGCGTAGCTTGGTACATTTCCTGCGAAGACTGTTGCCAAGCCTTGTTGAGCGTTTCTATGGCTTGGTCAATGGCTGCCAAATCTTGCGCCTCATAGGCTTTTTTTAAAGCAGCTAGAGCTTCCTCAATGGCTTTTTTGTTGCCTTCTGAAAGCTTGTCACCAAATTCCTTGAGTTGTTTTTCAGTCTGGAAAACCTGTGAGTCAGCAGCATTCAGCTTGTCGATACGTTCTTTTTCTTTTTTGTCCGTTGCCGCATTGGCTTCTGCTTCTGATTTCATTTTGTTAATTTCCCCCTCTGTTAGTCCTGAAGAAGCCTCGATGCGAATTTTCTGCTCTTTGCCTGTGCCTTTGTCTTTGGCAGAAACATTCAGAATGCCATTGGCATCAATGTCAAACTTCACTTCAATCTGGGGCACTCCTCTTGGAGCAGATGGAATCCCGTCAAGATGAAACTTGCCAATACTGCGGTTGTCTTTGGCCAAGGGCCGCTCTCCCTGTAAAACGTGAATATCTACAGAAGGCTGATTTTCTGCTGCTGTGGAAAATACCTGTGACTTTGCAGTAGGTATGGTGGTGTTGGCTTCAATAAGTTTGGTGAATACTCCGCCCATGGTTTCAATACCTAAAGAAAGTGGAGTAATGTCAAGCAGCAATACGTCTTTGACTTCGCCGGTCAATACACCGCCCTGGATGGCTGCACCAATGGCCACTACTTCATCTGGGTTAACACCTTTGGAGGCTTTTTTGCCAAAGAACTTTTCTACTTCCTCTTGGATTTTAGGAATTCTGGTAGAACCACCTACCAAGATGACTTCATCGATGTCTGTGGTCTGGACATTGGCATCTTTCAACGCCTTTTTGCAAGGCTGTAGCGTTCTTCTTACTAGGTCGTCGACAAGCTGCTCAAACTGTGCTCTGGTCAGCGTTTTGACGAGGTGCTTGGGCATCCCATCGACCGCCATGATATAGGGCAGGTTGATTTCTGTGCTGGTAGCGCTAGAAAGTTCCACTTTGGCTTTTTCTGCAGCTTCCTTGAGGCGCTGTAGGGCAGTAGGGTCTTTTTTTAGGTTCAACCCTTCTTCTTTTTGGAATGTATCTGCCAACCAGGTAATAATTTTTTGGTCAAAATCATCACCACCTAAGTGTACATCCCCATTGGTAGACTTGACTTCAAATACACCATCACCGAGCTCTAGAATAGAAATGTCAAAAGTGCCTCCCCCCAAGTCAAAAACGGCAATCTTCATGTCTTTGTTTTTCTTGTCTAGACCATAAGCCAGGGCCGCTGCCGTGGGCTCATTGATAATGCGCATAACGTCTAGGCCTGCGATTTTTCCGGCTTCTTTAGTGGCTTGTCGCTCGGCATCGTTGAAGTAAGCAGGCACGGTGATCACTGCTTTTTTGACTGCGGTGCCAAGATAGTCTTCGGCGGTTGCTTTCATTTTTTGCAAGATCATGGCTGATAACTCTTGGGGGGCATACATCCGATCGCCAATCTTGACGCCTACAGTGCCATTTTTCCCTTTTTCTACTTGATAGGAAACTTCTTTGTGCTCCTCTCCTACTTCGTCATATTTTTTGCCCATGAAGCGCTTGACAGAGCTGATGGTGTTGTGCGGATTGATGACAGCTTGTCGTTTGGCAGGATCCCCTATTTTGCGGTCTCCTTTTCCTTCGTTCAAAAAAGCAACGACCGAAGGCGTAGTCCTCTTGCCCTCACTGTTGGCAATAACAACAGGCTCGTTGCCTTCCATCACAGCCACGCAAGAGTTGGTGGTTCCTAGATCAATTCCAATAATTTTTCCCATGTTGGTTGTATTAAAATTAAGTTTGCAATGAGTCATGCTACTCTAAGACTCTAAACAGCAAGTGCCGTGCCAGGTTGAGGGCACAGTTGCTTGTCGTGTCATTTTGACACATATACTAACAAGGTTGCGTAACGCAAGATGCATTTCAACACCAAGAAACTACAAAGCTTACATCACAGTAAGAGCTTCTTTTGCTCTGGCAGTTATTCCAAACCACTCAGATCAAATCCGGCTAGGAAAGCAGTGGTAAACTTCCCAGCCCGAAACTTGGCGTCATGCATGAGGCGCAGGTGAAAAGGAATGGTAGTTTTAATACCTTCAATGACAAATTCTTCTAGTGCTCTTTGCATCCTACAAATGACTTCTTCTCGAGACTGCCCGCGCACAATGAGCTTGGCAATCATGGCATCGTAATGGGCGGGAACGGTATAGCCTGCGTAAATGTGGGTATCCACCCGAACACCAACCCCCCCAGGCAGGTGGAGATTTGTGATTTTTCCAGGGCAGGGCCTGAAGTCTTTGCTGGGGTCTTCAGCATTGATCCTGCACTCCATGGCATGCCCGTTTGGATAATAGTGATGGCCACTGATTTTTTCGCCGGCTGCGATTTTAATTTGCTCTTTGATCAGGTCTAAGCCGGTTACTTCTTCTGTTACAGGGTGCTCTACTTGGATACGGGTATTCATCTCCATGAAGTAGAAATTGCGATGCTTGTCCACCAAAAACTCAACCGTACCCACTCCTTCATAACTAATAAATTCAGCGACTTTGATAGCTGTCTGGCCCATCTTCTCACGCAGTGCTTGGGTCATGAATGGTGATGGAATCTCCTCGACAAGCTTTTGATGCCTACGTTGAATCGAGCAGTCGCGCTCGGATAGGTGGCAAGTCTGGCCTGTGTGGTCGCTGGCAATCTGAATTTCTATGTGCCGAGGTCCTTCGATCAACTTTTCTAAGTAGAGGCCGTCATTGCCAAATGAAGCTTGGGCCTCGCGCTTGGCCTCGTCCCAGGCTTTGGAAAATGCTTGTGCGTCTTGTACTACTTTCATGCCCTTACCACCACCGCCTGCAGTAGCTTTGAGCAATACAGGGAATCCTATGGTTTGAGCCAAGGAAATACCTTCTTCAACGGAGGTCAGCAGGCCTTCTGAACCTGGAATCGTGGGTACAGCAGCTTGCTTCATTGTGGCTTTGGCTGTGGCCTTGTCGCCCATCTTGCGAATGGATTCAGGAGAAGGGCCAATAAACTTGATGCCGTACTCTTTGCATACACTAGCGAAAGCTGCATTTTCTGCTAAAAACCCATAACCAGGATGAATAGCATGGGCATTGGTAAGCTCGGCCGCTGCAATCAGTTGTGGGATATTAAGATAGGACAGCCGGCTGGGAGCAGGCCCAATACACACTGCTTCATCTGCAAAACGCACATGGAGACTATCTTTATCTGCTGTAGAGTACACGGCTACAGTTTTGATGCCCATCTCACGGCATGTCCTGATGATGCGCAACGCAATCTCTCCTCGGTTAGCAATGAGTATTTTTTCGAACAAAATTTGCTTAGGTATGAGTGATCAGTGATAAATGACTAGAAATTTTGCTGCGTAGCTATTTGACCAGAGGTTGTTAACGTTTTTTAAAGGTGCCTGAGCAATGCTTTGTTGGCCGTAGGATGATTTGAGGTACACGAAAAGCATTATTTGGAAGACAAGCCGTAGCATCTGTATGCTATTCTGTTGGTACTGCCAACCGCTTAGGGAGACTGTTCATATACTTCATCTCAGCACTTATAACGCTTGCTTCATCACCGCAATTATTTATTGCGGGTCTATAAGAAACAGTGGCTGGTCATATTCTACCGGAGAAGCATTATCGACTAATACCTTAACAAGGGTACCTGTCATATCTGCTTCAATGTCATTAAAGAGTTTCATGGCTTCAATAACACATAGTTTCTGGCCTTGTTGTATCTGATCGCCTACTTGAACAAAAGGTGGTGCATCTGGATTGGGTGATTGATAAAACGTACCAACAATCGGTGCTTTAAATACAATATACGGGCTGGCTAATTCACTACTAACGCCACCTAGAGGCCGATGGACAGCCTGGGTGGCTGTCACAAGTTCCGAATTGTTAGGTGGCAGTTCTGAAACTATTTGCTGTGCAACAGGCATGCTTTTTTTTACGGCCAGCTTGATTTGTTCGGTCTCTATGCTCACTTCTTCCAAACCAGATCTGGCAATGAACTCGAGTAGTTCTTCAATCTCTTTCACTTTCATAGGTTATTTTTTTATGCGCTCTGCATAAGTACTTGTTCGGGTGTCAATCTTAAGCACGTCCTCGTTGTCAATAAACAACGGCACCTGAATTTGTACCCCCGTTTCTAAAGTAGCAGGTTTGAATGTCTTAGTAGCTGTATCTCCTTTAAACCCGGGTTCTGTGTAAGTTACTTTGAGTGCTACAAAAGGAGGTAGCTCGCAATTGAGGGGTTTGGCTGTTTCTTGGTGAAAGAGAATGTCCACTTCTTGACCTTCTTTGAGCAGTTGAGGCGCGTTAATCAAAAGTGCACCCAGCATTAGTTGCTCAAAAGAAGCATTGTCCATAAAATGGTATCCTGCAGTGTCTTGGTACAAAAACTGGTGAGGCCTGTGCTCCACTCTAGCGATATCTACCTTTACCCCTGCATTAAAGGTTTTATCAATCACTTTCCCTGTGGTTAGACTCTTGAGCTTGGTACGTACAAAAGCCCCGCCCTTGCCTGGCTTTACATGTTGAAACTCTACAATGGTGTAGAGGTCGTTGTTAAGTTGAATACACAAACCATTCTTAAAGTCACTGGTGGTTGCCATATTAGATCGGGATCAATAGTCAATCATAGAATATGCCAGCAAGCCCCACTTACTGGCTCCAAATTACATACGCCCCCCCCCAGGTAAAGCCTCCACCGAAGGCGACCAAGATGAGTCGGTCGCCTGGTTTCAGTTGGGACTCATATTGCCACAAACAGAGTGGGATAGTTGCTGCTGTAGTGTTACCAAACTTATCAATGTTGATCATCATTTTGTCCATACTCACCCCCGATCTTTGAGCCACAGCACTGAGGATTCTTTGATTGGCTTGGTGTGGAACAATAAAGGCAATATCGTCGCTGCTCAGGTGATTCCTTTGCATGACTTCCTCGACGACCTCGGCCATTTTACTGATAGCTACCTTGAACACTGCTTGGCCGTTTTGATACAAATAATGCGCCTTAGCATCGATGGTTGCATGTGAGGGAGGTCTTCTACTGCCCCCAACTTTTTGATGCAAATGTTCTTCTCCTGCTCCATCTCCCTTAAGCACACTATCCATAATACCTTGCCCTTCTTGATGGGGCGTTAGCAAGACGGCTCCTGCCCCATCGCCAAAGAGGATACAAGTTGTTCGATCCTCATAATCCACAATAGAGGACATCTTGTCGACACCAACAACTACTACTTTACGGCACCTTTCTGTTTCTATAAATTGGGAACCGGTAACCATGGCATATAAAAATCCGGAACAAGCAGCTTGTACGTCGTAGCTAAAGGCATTAACAGCACCTACGGCATGGGCAATAATATTGGCTGTAGCCGGCGTAGGCATATCAGGGGTAATTGTGGCACAAATAAGTAAGTCAATATCGCGAGGATCGGTATTAGTCTTCTCAAGCAGCCCCTTAACCGCTTCGATACCCATGACCGAGCTTCCTTGATTTTCTCCTTTAAGGATATGTCGTTCCTTGATGCCTGTTCGGGTTGTGATCCACTCGTCGGTAGTAGCTACCATTTTTTCCAACTCAGCATTGGTGAGGATGTAGTCGGGCACATAGCCGTGAACACCGGTGATGGCTGCACGTATCGGTTTTTTCATATGCTTTTTATGCTTACAGCTTACTACTCGTGAATATTACACGTTTCATGCACAGTTCAGTTGCGGGTGCACTCATCAACGTTGTTACCTAGTCTACAACTTTTGTCCAAGAGGATGCTGGTTACTTTTTGAGTAACCAGTCCTGTATAGGAAGCCCATATTATTTTTTGCTATGGTTGCTGTAGTAGCTTCAGTAACATCCGAGGCTCGCACTATGCTTGTTGTTGCTTAGGACACTGGATCGAGCTTGTCTATCAACGTTGATTGCCCGAAAATAAGGGATACAGCCAGCCCTACTTCTCCATGACAACTTGGCCTTTGTAATAGAGCTTTTCTTCATACCAGAAAGCACGGTGCGGCAAGTGTAGCTCGCCTGTAGTGGGACAAACGGAGAAGTTAGGCATTGTAGCCTTGTCATGGGTTCTTCTCTTGTCTCTTCTAGTTCTGGAAATCTTGCGTTTAGGATGTGCCATGATTCATTGCGTTGCTTTTGTTTTTTACTGAGCCATATGATAGCCCATATGCCATTGGTAGATATACCTGAGAATTACTCATTCATCATGCACCATTGCTGCAGAAGCGTGGGTGTAGTTTCTTCATGGGTACTTCCAGGCTGACAAAGTCATAGATATGCTGGGCAATATTAATGATTGCGGTCTTGTGTTCAAGCATATACAGCTCTGTAGTTAGCTCCTTATTCTCGTGACCTAGTCTGAAACTCACTTCTTTTTCAATATTTACTGGATATAAAAATGTTTCCAAACTTCTATCACAGACCAACTCTACTGCTCCTATAATGTTGAGTAGCAGCTGAATATCGCTGCGTTTTCTGTCTACTTTAACCATGACCGTGAGTTCTCCTTTGTTCAGCAAACTATTTTCGAAAAGCTCGAAAAATGTTGCTCCCAAATTGTAGGTCAGCACGCCAGGAGGCTGGATAATATTAACTTCAAACGCTTTTAAGGGCACCATGCTCTGCTTACGAAAGAGGGACGAATTTAGCAAATAATATTCTAGAATGGAAAGTAGCGTATATTCTTTGCCCCGCTCAGCAATGTGCTAGAGTGCCTCAGAACCGCTCCATTACCTTCCTGCTACAAAGAGCAAAGTCATGCCTCACGGGATCTATGAGGCACAAGATTTTTAGCTTATTGGTAAGCTTCATGGCAGCCTTCTAGTCTGTACTTTTCGTCTTGAGAGTCCCAATTTCTGGCCATGCGGCCTGCATGAGCATCGCAAGGACAAATGAGCTGATGAAGTTTTAGGTGCTGCCACCAGCCAACGTCTGCGCCTTGGCGCTCCTCGAAACCATTGATGCGCTTATAGGTACGCTCTGGGTAGTCGTTTAGACTTAAAAAAGGTGATGGAAGTTGATAAGGCTGCTTTCTGTAGACGTATCCAGGGGAGACATTCCCTGCAAAGATGCCTCTTCCAACGTGTCACATTGCTGACAACCATGCCGTAAAAAGTTGATGAAGTGTGGAGAGTATCGGTAGCTTTGAACGTGCGATGCTTGAAGTTGTATAAAGCTTTGAGGTCATCTAATTGGTGGCACCAGATAAAATCGTGAGGCGCAGGCTCATCGCTGATGGCCACCTGGGGCCGGCCCCAGGCCGTAGTAGCTGTCCAAAATCCAGAAATTTTATGTCTTGTTGATTCTGATAGCTATGAAGAATCAGAACAGGGTTGTCTTGGATAAATTCTGGGTGGTTATATTGGGCTACCTTTGTGAATAGAAAATATTTGATTGCAATCCAATGCAAGTGCTATTCCCTTTTAGGTCTAGCAATATTTTAGGTAAAATTCTCGTTCGTTGTGTGGGGTTACGCGTAGGATGGCGCTATGGTGCGCATCTTCCGTGACTATTTTTAAGCGATATATTGCAAATTTTTAGCTTATATGTTGTTACACTACGTCATCTGGAACGTTAATCCGGTCCTCCTACGGCTAGGTGCTTTTGAAATTCGATGGTACGGCTTATTGTTTGCATTAGGATTTTTATTAGGCCGACAACTATGGTATCATTTTCTGAAGGAGGAAGGGAAGCCTGTAGACGATTTAGATGCCTTGGTACTCCATACCATGTTAGGCACAATCATTGGGGCGCGACTAGGTCACGTATTATTTTATGACTTTTCCTATTTCTCTCGTCATCCGCTGGAAGTTTTCTTGCCTTTTGTTTTTACACCTGCCTTCAAGTTTACCGGTTATTCGGGTTTAGCCAGTCATGGCGCTGCTATAGGTATTTTGACGGCTATTTACATTTATGTAGGCTATGGTGTCACCACACGTATTTTCCCTCCCAAGCTCATCATCAAAAAACAACGCAGAATTGGTCAGAGCTACTTGTGGGTTGCCGACCACATGATGATTGTAGTTGCTTTGGCAGGGTGTTTGATAAGGGTAGGCAACTTTATGAATTCAGAGATTATTGGTCAGCCTACCCACAACCAGCATGGCATTTTGTTTGCACGAGATGCCACACACCGGCTTCAAACGATGAGTAACGCTATTGACAACGTCAAAGTAACAAAGGGCAATAACCAAGTACCCAATAATGGAAAATATCAACCCGTTACCCTAACTATTGCTTTTAAGCATGGAGGCTTTGAGGATAAGGCTATCCGAAAATTTTTGGAGCACAGCGTCAAGCACTTCTTAACGGAAGATGCCTACACAACGCAACATATCCACGAGCCAAGAAACTCACCCCTACAATATACTCTATCTAAAAATAGAAAAGGAGCGCCATTAGCGCATATTGCTACTTTAGGAATTCCTAGACATCCGGCACAACTCTATGAAGCTTTTTCGTGTTTTATATTGTTCTTACTGCTGCTACATCGATGGAAAATCAAAAAAGCCAAACTGCGCCCTGGAGCTATCTTTGGTTTGTTTCTGACCTTTGTTTTTGGTTTCAGAATTGTCTACGAATTTTTTAAAGAAAGCAATATCATAGGTGAAACCCTCCTAGGACCCCTTAGGACTCCACAAATACTAAGCTTCCCCTTGTTCGTAGCCGGCATCGTGCTGCTTAGATACAGCATCAATAAAAAAGGGCGTACAGGATAACACGATGATTACCTATTTTCTTCACTCCATCTCTGCTGTAGCTCTGCTGTTCCCATCATCTTGATCATGCCCGACCTTGCCTTGGGAGGCTCTATGGGTGGATCGACGCAGTGATCAGCCAAGTTGAAGACGTTGGACCTATGGCAAAAGACCTAAGCACGCCTACTTGTAAGCTATAAAAGAGGAAAAACCTTGATTTTTTCAACAATTATAGGAGCCCGCGATCTTTTTAGGGTAGCCACCCAAGCGCTGGCCAACTGCTGCATCACCAAGGTCAACAACTACGATAGCGGTCACTTGCTGTTATGCGTCAAGGAACAGGGTCATCACTACTCCCACCCCACGGATGGCAACGCGCTAATCGCTTAATACTTAGCCATATCCCTCTTGTTGTGCCATGCTTTGTAATGGCTTCTTTGGCATAGGTTGAGCAACAAGGCTGAAAACGACAACAATCAGCAATAAGCGGTGCTACAAGGTATTGATAAGCGAGAATAGGCAAGACAATGAGTTGCGTCAACAACCTCCTCCCAGTACGCCGCCTAGCAGTTAGTAAAGCAACTTTCATCCACTTGCATAGCTGGGCTTTATGCTTGGTCATATTTCCTTAATCTATAGGCATTCCTCGATTACAAATAACAAATCGATCTTTTCGAAACTGTACAATAGGTACTTGCTGGTTGTCGTGGTGTATGCCGTAAGCAGCACTCTCAAAAATAGATCTTGGGTGAGATTCTTTTGTCCAGTGCTGCTGAAAGTAGACTCCATACTGAGCCAGCATATGGCCCAAGAAAAGCATCATATCATAACCTATGCAAGCGTAAGTGGTTGGGTACTGTGCAAAGCGGTCATAAAAACTACTTCTGAACTCATGAATACCCGCTTTCGTATAATCAATGTAGTCAGGCGCAACAAGATACAAGCGGTGTTGTTTGAGTTGATCAAAGGTGAAGGAGCTATGGCGTAGCCATTCTTCATGACCAATAATACAAGGAGAGGCCTTTAACATTGTCACCGTACTGAGTACGTTAGCAACGGTTAGTTCGTCTTTAGCAGCCACATAAAGGTGCGTTAGGCCGTCTAGACTTATCAGCTCCTTATTTTTTGTTGCTTGTTCGGCCCCGACACCCTCTCCAGCTTCTCTAAGCACATTCAAGGAATTTTGCACCTCTTCTGGCGTTATGGAGAGCATCAAGGCTACCTCTTTCCCAGTGTTGTGCTCCATACATCGTTTGTACGTGTGGGCTTGCATGGCGTCTGCTTTTGAAGTTCCATAGACAATCCCCACGTTAATTTCTTGGTTAGAGTTCTGTAGCGTGAATTCGGCGGCTTTTCTGGCCTGTGTTTCTAAGCTCGATTTAAACAAGAAGACGAAGGGGTTATCTCCTACCACATCCGTATTTTCAGAGAGGGGATTGAACAGATTGATTTGATGCGCTCGCGCAAACTCAGCTACCAAAGGGATGGTAGCTGCATACAGAGGACCAATAATAAGATCCATGCCTTTGACTTCTTCTTGTTCTAACAAGGCGGCAGTAGTCACAGGGTCTTTTTTTGTGTCATAGGCAAAGAGATTAATCTCGATTCCCTGATCGATCAAGACTGCTACAGCAGCCTTGATCCCTTGATAAAGTGCTATGACAAACGAATTACTGCTTTCTTCTTCGTAATCCACCTCGTCTACAAAAAAGGGGAAGAAGACACCTACGTTATACTTGTCTTTTTTTAAGGGTATAGTCTCTTTGAGAGGATGCTGTTCCTCCAAACTGAAATTAAAATTACATGCTAAGACATTGAGCAAGTCAAGATCACGGCTTATCAGCGGCTGATGCGCTATTTTGTCAAATAATACCCGGGCTATGTCCTGGTCTTTGGGATACTGACTGAAGAGTGTTTGTAGCAAAAAGATGTCATCCAGTTGCCGTAAAAAATATACTTTCATCTGTTCTGAGGGTGCTGCCAGTGTCTTATCCGTAATTCTGGCTAGCCTGTCTAGCCCTGCGCCATAGTCTTTTTCTTCAAATCTTAGTTGGCCTAGCCAGTACCATACTTCATCTTGCTGCTCCCAAGCAGGATACTCCTCAACGATAGTTGTAAACGTGCTTTCTGCTAGGCTTGACTCTCCTTGAGAGTAAGTAGCTAAGGCATAATAAAATAAGGCATAGGGGGTGATATCATTTTTTGTCTCCGTATTGATCAAAGGCACCAATGCAGCCTTGGCTGCTGCATAGTCCGAAGCAGCGTAATATTGCTTGGCTACTTTGTATGTTTGCAGCAGCTCCTTATCAACACGCGCCAATACTGTAGTATGAGCTAGTAATAGGCAGGCAGAGGAAAAAAAAAGGAGAGGTAGGCGCGTCATGGATGCGTTGTTTTTAGCCAGTCGCCTGGTTGTATGGCAATTTAAACAGGTGGTTATCCCTTGCCGCAGAGCGTCATACCAAGCACAGATAACGACCTCCTATCGTGGCAAAAATAGCACGCATTCATAGCATCTACTAGTGCCATTAACTAGACAGTTACCTGGCCATGAGGTAACTTTTCGCCCTTTTTTGCTAGCTTATTAGTTTTTGAAGACTGGCTATGTCCCTCCAAAAGTTCTGGGTTTTCCTTTTGTTTTTCCTTAACTGCGCCGCCCCCCTGGCATCAGCCAAGCAGCTTACCGCACCTAAGGAAGTGCATCATACCGACAATGACGCTCTTCTATCAGAAGACTTAGTGCAGCAGCTTAGCAAAAAGTGTCCTAAAAAAAAGTTCACGCAATGGTTGCTCAATCTTCTATTTACTCAGCCACAAACACCCCAAAAAAAACTGACAATCGCCTCTTATGTACCCTATGCAGGCAAGACAATTGGCCTTATTCGGCTAGACAAACAAGGGCCATTTCGCACGGAAGAGTGTCAATGGAAACGCTTTGCCAGGATTGTCCTTACTACAACACAGGATTGGGTTATTCTAGGCCAATTAAGCTTTGTATCAGGCGACAACATGGCCCCCCAGCAACTCATAGACAGTCAAGAGCGTCTCAGCAACCTCGCTCACATCAAAGACGCACAGATTACGGTGCAAGAGCGCAGAGGCAGTAGAGATCATGTCGATGTGCACATTATCACCAAGGATCGATTTCCTATCAGCCTTGACCTGTCTCTTGACGAGCCATCGTTGTCTCTTACACATCATAACTTGTTGGGATGGGGGCACCTCTCGCAGTATCAGGTTTTTTATAAACAAGGGCTAGGGTATAGAATTACGCACAACACTTCTCATACCAAGCAGGCAGGGATCGCCCTTGAGTGGCAATACCTCAATGCACAAAAAAAGGGCGTCAATAGGTTTCGGGTATTTAGAGATTTTACCGAACAGACTAACTATGCTGGCAAAATCGAAGTAAACAAAACACGGAAGGTAAAGTGGCGAATACTGGATGGTGGTACTTACCCTCAGTCCACATCGTTTTCTTTTTACCACCAGCGTATTTGGTGGGGCACTGCTTGTGCTCTCCGTACTGGTGATAACCGCCACCAGGGTCGCCTGTTCTTGACTGGGAAAATGGACCATAAGCATTGGACTCAACGTCCTAGAGTAACCCAAAATACCAATCGATACTTTCATCACTACGTGTTTGGAGCTGGGAGCTTGGCTTTTTCGAATAAAAAGTATTACGAAGACCAGCTAGTCTATGGGGTAGGTGGTACAGAGAACATTCCGTACGGTAGCAAAGTTAATATCATCGGGGGCTACCAATTTGGAGAATTTATTAACCGACCTTACCTGCGCTTAGACATCGCTCAAGGAAGGCGCATTCGACAACTAGGCCATCTTTACAGTGTTGCTCATATAGGTGGGTTTTGGTGTGACAAGGCTGTAGAACAAGGTATTCTACAGCTTCAGCTAGAGTATTTTACCCCACTACTTAGTATGGGCAACCAACGAATCAGACAATTTATCCGGCTAAATTATCTAGCTGGCCACAACATGCTTACAGGGGAATTGATCAGTACCAATATAAGTAAGACATCAGCCTCCTTTCGAGATCCCTTTCTAGGAGGAACGCAACGCCTCCATCTGGGTCTTGAAACAGCCTTGCTGACACCGGTGCATTTTTTGGACTGCCGGCTAGCTTTTTTAGGTTTTGTGGAAGCAGTGAGGCTACAAGACGCTCAGGGAAAAGTCCGACAGAGTAGCTTCTGCAAATCCTTGGGAATGGGATTTCGTTGTGCGCATCCGCGTTTTTCTCTTGGCACCTTGCAAGTTAAAGTAGGCTACTCCCCACTTACCCAAAACATAGGCTTTACAATCAACGTGATAACTGGCTCTTCGGATGATCTAGACATTGGCGAAGCGGAGGTCATTCCATTTAGAGAGTACTAACGCAGTGGCGCTCATTTTTTAAGCCATATACTTCGGGTGCTTTTGATCAAACGCGCCAACTTGGCCCCCAGATATGGAATTGCCAGTGCTTTTTTAATCAAAGCATAGAAACCGCTGCCTCGCTCTATCAGTATGGTAAAGTATAGCTCCTGGCACCCAGTGACCTCTATGGCCGACAATACTACCAAGAGCCCCTAATCACGCAGGAAGCATTAGTCAAGCTGGGAGTGCCTCCAAAGGCAATGATCTTGGACATCAAGGGACGCAATGCATTGGCGTCGATCAAGCATGTCAAAGCGCTTTGCGGCACACGCAAATTGATCATCATTACGCAGCGCTTTCATGGCTACCGCATTGTACATCAGCCAATGCTGCGGAATCGATGTCTCGGTTTTTGTGGCAAGAGACGCAATGTCTTCTTCCTTGACCCGCATACTGCTTCGGGAATACTTAGCCAAGAAAAACTCTCATCAATGTGCATATCATGCAAAAAAAATCAACGCGCGGCAGGGCTATAAAGCACATCATCGTTGATCAAAATACCTTACCCAACACCTTCATACTTCTTGCTTGAAGTTCTTGAGCTGTTTTGTGCAGTCCTAGCCGTTGGGCCTGCGGTACAAAGAACTGAAGGGTCTCCCGGGCAGTGCGTTCTTGGCTTGTGTAAGATTGGGCTTCGATCGTCCGTAAGTTGTGAACTCTATCCGCTAGCTTCACAAACATAGCCCGGTCGTCTCCTGTTTCTAAGAGCATTAATATGTTCTCTGCGGCTGATAGCTTGACCTTATAGCAGCTATTTTTTGTGCTCTCTAAATGAGTTACCTTGTTCACAATCCCTGCAGTATCCTCTCCAAAAACGGTTTCTATATGATCTAGCAGCATGTGCGTGTCTTCTACTGTGTCGTGAAGTAGGGCGCCTAGTATGGTAGCTTCATCTTGGTTATAGTCCAGCACAATATGGGCTACAGCAAGCGGGTGTAAGTAGAAAGGCTCCCCGGTCTTACGGCTCATTGGGCCATGGTACCATTTGATTATTTCAAGAACGGTCTTCACTATTTCTATATTAGTAGTGGTTTGCCGAGCTACTGCTGTTAGAAACTCTCTTTCTTGCGCTCGTGCCCCTGGGTAGTGATCGTCAGCACGTATAGGCGCTACACCTAGTTCCATATAGGATCTGTCCATGTCTTCAGAGCGTACTTCTCGAAGCCATACAGGGATCACATAAAATTGAGTATCCCTTGCCACGCTACTATAACCATAGTGGGCTTTGATAGTTCGCTGGTTGTCCAGTAAAACAAGTGCCTGGGCGCTCTGTGGGTTAGAGAGCAATGAGCCATTTATTTGAGCCATGTAGGCCTTTTGAAGAGCAGGAAGATTATGCTTGGTAGTGATAGTAAGGCGCAGGGCAGCTATCTTCTTGGTGTAGCCTGCTTGTACTGAAGGGAGGGCATAATGTAGTTGTGTATCTTCTATACCGACCAGGATGGGCTGTTCTTTGTCAGCTGATGGCTGCAAGGAAGTAATGCTATTGACAAGCAACGTGGTGATGCGGGTTGGGTCACATTCCACTACATCATGTTGGGCAAGTAGTTGGTAATGGGCGCCTTTATTTTTTCCTTTGTCCGGAAGCTGTTCTTGGACTTTTTGCAGGAGCGATTCGATAGAAAGGGTCTCTACTTGGAGGCGTAAGTAATCTGTTGCTCTGTGTTCTATCCCTTGAAGCTGCAAAGCCATGGGGATGAGCGTGGCTTCTAGATGGGGGGCAACTTCCGAAAGAGGGGTAGTTGCATCTTTGATACGCAGGTCTTTGATGAGTTTGGCAACCTGGAGCAGGTTTTGTATACCAGCGTGTTTAAGGGTTTGGATAATACGTACTTTCTCTCTGAAGGCCTCTAGAAGATTCTCCCGATGCACTAGGTCTATAGCTTCCAGCGCTTCGTTATCCGTAGCCAGCTTGTCAAAGCGTTGTTCTTTTCTGCGTGCAAAAATTAAACCGATGAGAGTAGAGAAAAGACAGGCGTACACTAACGTGTATGATGTACTGGCGCTTAGTGTTAATGGCGTATGATCTACTAAGAGAGAATACCCCACAATTCCTAAGAAAACACCTCCTACAGATAACACTATAAAACTAACCCAATCTACCAATACAATGAGCAGCATAATAGCCAAAGTCATATTGACTACCCATTCAATATTACCACCTTCCAACAAAAACAAGAAAGTAGATACAAAAGGAAGGCAATACAGCAAGCTAAAATGATAATAAGCAGGGAAATAAGTCAGGAGCTGCTTGGGCCAATATGACTTGAGTAATAACCCTACACAGAGTAGCGCTCCCAAACTTCTTATAGATAACAGCCAATTATATGCAACAAGGTCAGTATAACTATGCATGAATATGGGCGCCATGTAGTTGAATAATAACCACAGAGCGAATAACTCAGGCTCTGAGTCATACCCAGCCAGCTTAGTACGAGAACGCACTGATACTTTCCTCAGTGCAGAGAGTAGCTTTATAGGGCTAATTCTGACTTTATTCCTGGCAGGAACCCCATGCTGTACTACTTGCTCATCTACTTGATGGCCTACTGTGACAAAACTTTTATTCCGTAAGAAATGGCTACCAAAAAAGGTGAGTGTATTGGTAACAATGCCTACAGGAATCACGAGCTGCGTTGGTAGGTATAAGTAACTAAGTATAAAGACAACTATAGTACTAAAGAACGCTATAAAAAAAGAGCCCTCATTGCCCTTCAACCCCATGATTGCCGCAATCAATGGAACAGTAAACACAAGTGCAACAGGTGTTGTAATAATATTTAAAGCTTCGCTAAGACTTAACCCGTTAACGTAGAGAGGGAAATTCAGATTATTGCAGGCACCCCAAAGCACGATAGCACCCAATAGAACCGTAACTAACTTGATTACTTGATGTTCGGAAATAAGATAATTGCTCCTTTTGCAAAGAGGTTGTATGAAGTCATGTGTGAGTAGTAATCCAGAAGTATGTAAAAAAGAATCAGCTGTAGACATTACACCTGCAAATAACCCTACCACTATCAACCCCCTAAAAGGAATCGAGAAGTAGTTATTAACCATATAGATAAATACTTCTCCCCCTTCAGCAGGCATGTTACCGTCTATATCTCTACGGATCACGATAGCAGACAACCCAATGAGTGCGAGTAACAAAAAAAATATCACGAGAAAGAGAGTGACAATCTGGTAGCTGGCAATCAGGTTCTTAGTATTTTTCGCCATGAGCATATGTTGGATAAATGGAAAGCTCAAGGGAAAAGCAGGAAATAAGTACCAAATAGAATGGAATAAGTAACCCTGTAGATTTGGATGATGTGCAATATCTAAATAGTCTCGAGGAAGAGCAGTGAACAGTGTTTTGGCACTGCCAACTTTATGAAGCAAAAAATAAGCTACCAAAGGTATGATGGACGTAATAGCAACAAAATGTACTATATCAGTAGCTGTTACCGATTTAATGCCTCCCTGGGCAGCGTACAGAAGCAAGCAGCTGCCTACAACTAGCATCACAACTTGATTGGGTGTATCGATAAGTCCACCAAGTGTTCCTAGCCAGGCAATTTGCTTTCCTACTAAGGTAAGTGAGTATACAACCCCTAATAGTGCGACGGTGTACCGGGTCCGCTGGCCATAAACTTTGCCCATTAGCTCGGCCGCTGTTAAACAACCTTGGAAATGTTGCATTCGAGGGGCAACAAATAGCGTAATAAAGCCAAAGCAACACACCACACCACAACCAAGAACTGGGAGAAGAGGGATAATACCATTATCAAAAACTTGGCCTATGAAGCCTATCCCTTTGGAACCCGTAATGTAGGTAGCCAGTATGGTCATGGTCAGCACTCCCTTTCCATACATCTTATTAGCAATAGCGTACTCTCTTATGTCCTTGATCCCTCTACTAGCCCAAAGCCCCACAACGAGCGTGATGAGCAAAAAGCTGTAAACAATCAGGTAATCTATACTGAGGTAATCCATACCGTAATCAAGCTTTGTTGCCTATAAGAAGTGGTAAGAAGCCGCACTTTCAGCTCTTACATGGCCAACAACACTACAAGCCCCGGTCCTAGCCCTGGGACGAATAATAGGCCAAGCCCACAACAGACCCTGGAATATTTTTTAACTGAAGAACATCCCAAAGCACTGTAAGTAAAATGCTAAAAAGCAATATGTCAAGTTTTAGAAGCATGATTCTAGTACCTGGTTCTTACAAGCAGGATTCGCGCTACATCTAGAGATATGATAGATATTTTAGACCCAAATGGAGATCCCACGGTAGTTTATTTTGCATACAACATTGTAACAGTTGTAACCGTAGCGCACTACTACTCCCCCTTTTGATGGCCTTCGCATGAATATTTTTTTGCACTTTGCAACAATCTACATCCATCATTCAGCAACATGATCGTTCACCTTACTGGGAAGCTCTTTCACAAATCGCCTACCTACGCCGTGATCGAGGTAGGAGGGCTGGGCTACGATGTCAAGATTTCCTTACATACGTTTTCAGCAATCAAAACCCTAGAGACTTGTCAGCTTTTTACGCACCAATACATCAAAGGCGACGTGCATACTTTGTATGGCTTTGCGAGTATGGAAGAGAAAAATTGGTTTCTTCACTTGATCAATGTAAACAGTGTGGGGCCCCGTACTGCAATGACTATTCTTTCTTCCTTGAGTCCGCTAGAGCTGGGACAGACCATTATTAATAACCAGGTAGGGGTCCTGAAGGGCATCAAGGGGATCGGAGAAAAAGCCGCGCAGCGAATTATTTTGGAGCTCAAGGACAAACTAGGGCATGGTCTGTCTGCAGGCGATAACACTTTGACAACACAGGAACTCGACCCAATAGGCCAGGAAGCCTTGGCAGCACTCATGAAGTTAGGAATCGGCAAGCTTGTGGCTGAAAAAGCTATTGCCAAGGTGCGCAATACCTACCCGAACGCTGTGTCTCTGGAGTCTCTGATTAAGCAGGCACTACAGGTGACTTAGGAACCTGGTAGCAGCACAGAGACCGTGCATGCATCTTCTTTATTAAAAAAACTAGGCAGTGTATCCTTACGCTCTTACCCCTACGCTTACACGCCACCGAACATAGCGCACGAAATATTTTCTTCAATCATGGAGTAACTCTGCTGACACACCTATGTCAACTAATGCCGCCTTGATCTGCTGCCACTCAGCATTAATCTCCACCATCGTGGAAAGATCCCTCGCCTCTAGCGTTCTTAGATATTCCAAAGCTTCATTTGCTTCGGCAGCTATTGCCTCATAGGCCATGGGCGGGTCTTGGTGAGGCATGAAATTTTTTATGATGCTGATAGCAGCTTCAGAGTCATGATTGTTGACCCAAGAATATCGCCAGAAATGCTTTCTTTCAATGTAGCACTCCCTGCCACTAAAATGTCTGGCACAGTAGCCTAGGATCTTCTTCATCAATGCTTCTTCATGGATCCCGTGTTTGTTAAAGATTTGTTTGGCTACTTCATCATGCGGTTGGGGGATCACTCGCTTATCAAGCAGGTCCTGGACAAGCTCCTTAGATGCTTTTCCCAGTACCGCATGGAACAACCCGTCTCTGTCAGCTTGTTCGAAAGACATCTTATTCATGATTGCGAAAGCCGTTTGTCGACAACCCATTTCTAGTGCCCGTAACCATGGGGCGCCAAGGGTCTGCCTACCAAGGGAATTTTTTCTGTGTTGTACTCGATTAGTATTGATATCATCGACCGCAACTACTTTCTCAAAAAAATATTGAATAAGCCCTGCTTTTTGTTGATCGTTCCATCTAGGATTGTCGACAATCGTGTTAAGAATTCCGTCTCCTTCCTGATCTGCTGCCTTAATATCTGCTCCTTGATCTAGAAGCGACTTGATGGTAGTGTCTTCCCCAAACATGACCGCGGCAATTAATAAAGAGACTTCCTGACCATTGCTTGACACACGCAATGTATTGATGCTTGCCGGATCTTCTCGAAGCACCTGCAACGCAGTTGGCAATAAATTCTCTTCATCGTTTCGTGTGGCGTACGTACAGCCTGCCGAACTTACTGAAGCAACCGGAGGTTGCCCCGCAGGGTGCCCTGCTTCTTTTTTGCTGCAACTACAAAAAAATGTAGCGATGCCAAGAAGAAGACATGCAAAAGAACTGCCTTGGTTGTATACTCGTAGTCTCATACTCGTATTTTTTAGGTCTCTCCGTTAAGCAGTATTGAGCAAACTAGTAACACGCAAGTGGCCTTGTCAACACACTTGCTCCGGATTCGTGCCGTGAAAACTCACCTCAGGCTTACCAAGCCAACTACAGCGCTACCACACCACTCGTGATAGTGCTAAGCAAGACCAGGGATTTGGGCATACAGCAACACAATAGTCTTTTATAAGAAAGTAAACTAGCACTTTTTAAATGGCAGTATAAAAATTTGAGAACGATTTACAGCACCTCCATAATGGCTTGCGCTTGCTCAATGTCAGCCACCTGTTCGACGATCAGTAGCAACTGAGCTTTTATTTCTTGCACGCGACATCGATGCGGATGCTGTTGTACGTAAACAAATACACGTGCTAAAGTACTGTCTTGATGGGTATGAGCTACAGGGCTAAAATAGCACCGCATGGCTCCATCTTTGAGCTTCAGTTTGGTAAGCCCTAGCTTTTGGGCAAGCCAACGTAGCCTGACCAGTTGGAGGAGCGTTTGCACAGGCAAGGGCAAAGGGCCAAATCGGTCTTGTAGCTCTTGTCGAAATTCCCATAGGGCTGCTTCATCCTGCAGCCCGTCAAGTCGGGCATAGAGGCTGATCCGCTCAGCTACATTGCTGACATAGGTCTCTGGAATCAGCACTTCTAAATCGGTCTCTAGGGTGCAATCTAGAACAGTATGGGTGTGGGCTCTTGCCTGGAGCTCTTCAGCAAACAACTCTTTAAACTCCTCTTCTTTGAGCTCCTTGACAGCATCATCCAGTATTTTGCAATACGTATCAAAGCCCACATCAGTAATAAAACCACTTTGTTCTGCACCTAGCAAGTCGCCTGCCCCCCGAATATCCAAATCGCGCATGGCTACCTTAAAACCATCGCCCAAGTCTGAAAACTCTTCTAAAGCACTGATTCTTCTGCGTGCCTCTGCAGTGAGCATAGAAGTAGGCGGAGCCAAGAGATGGCAAAATGCCTTTCTATTAGAACGGCCTACTCTACCCCGCATCTGGTGTAAATCTGATAGCCCAAAGAGGTGACTGTTGTTGATAAAGATGGTGTTCGTATTGGGAATGTCTAGCCCTGACTCAATGATGCTGGTGGCCACCAATACATCATACGCTCCTTGCATGAATTGGATCATGCACTGCTCTAGCCGGATGCCTTGCATTTGGCCATGCGCCACACCAATGCGACAATCGGGGACCAGCTTGTGAATCATGTTGGCCACTTCCTCAATGTCCCCTACCCTGTTATGCACAAAGAATACCTGGCCTCCTCGCTGAATTTCGTAGTTAATGGCGTCTTTGATCACTGTTGGGTCGAAGGTGTGAATCGACGTAGCTACGGGCTGCCTGTTGGGAGGAGGTGTAGCAATAACACTGAGGTCTCGGGCTCCCATGAGAGAAAAGTGGAGAGTTCTGGGAATAGGTGTGGCGGTGAGCGTGAGGACGTCCACATTGACCCGTAGTTGTTTGAGGTAGTCTTTCGCCTTAACACCAAATTTCTGCTCTTCGTCAATAATGAGCAGCCCAAGGTTGTGAAAGCGCACTGTCTTGCTCAAGATCCGGTGCGTACCAATCAGGATTTGGACCTTGCCAGCTGCAGTGGCCTCTAAGATTTCTTTAATTTCTTGAGAAGTCTTGAAGCGGTTGATATAAGCAATATTGACGTCAAAATTAGCCAGTCTGGTGCAGAAAGAGTTATAGTGCTGCAAGGCCAAAATGGTGGTAGGCACCAACACAGCTACCTGTTTGTTGTCATTGATGGCTTTAAAGGCAGCACGTATGGCTATTTCAGTTTTTCCAAAGCCCACATCACCACAAATTAGGCGATCCATGGGGTGGGGCGCTTCCATGTCTTTTTTTACTGCCTCTGTAGCCGCAGCTTGGTCGGGCGTGTCCTCATACATGAAGGAAGCCTCCAACTTAGCTTGTGAAAAGCTATCCGGACTAAAAGGGAAACCAGAAGATTGTTTGCGCTTGCCATACAGTTGAATGAGCTCTTTAGCAATGTCTTTGATTCTGGTTTTTACTTTTTTCTTTTTCTGAGCCCATGCTGATGACCCCAGCTTGGTGATCGCAGGTACGACACCTTCTCTTCCGGTGTATTTAGAAATCTTGTGCAGAGACTGTAGACCAACATAAACAAGGTCGTCGTCTTTGTAGAGCAGGCGCATGACTTCTTGCTGCTTGTCATTGATGACTACTTTGCTGAGCCCTGCAAAACGCCCAATGCCATAGTCAATGTGCACCACATAGTCGCCTGGTTGTAAGGTGTGCAACTCACGCAGGGTAATGGCTTTTGTTTTGGAATACCGCTTGGGAGACTTGTAACGGTAATAACGGCCAAAAAGCTGGTGATCGGTATAGCAGGCAATACCCATCTGGTGGTCTATGAAGCCTTGGCGCAGGCCCAGGGACAGTGCTTTGAAATGGACGGTATCATCTAGCGCGGCGAGTAGGCTACGTAACCGATCAAACTGCTCGGCTGATTCTGCCGCGATGATGTTGTTCCAACCCTTGGCTTGGTTTTCGTGCAAATTTTCAGCCAGCAGCGCAAAGTTTTGGTTGAAGGTAGGCTGGGCCGATGCCTCATACGTGATCACCTCGTGGGGGGTAGCATAAAAGCGCTTACCACACTCGATGGTGGTCAGCCTTTGCAGGGACTGCGCCCAACTGACTGGGGTTTCCCAGCGCAATGCTGGCAACGGTAAGGCGTCAGCAGCATTTTCCTGAAAAATTTTGGTGGCCTGCGCATGGCTTTTTTCAATGGCAGCCAGCACGAGCTCCTGGTCTTTGATCCACACGAGTGTGGCTGGGCACAAACAGTCGAGCAACGATTGGTGAGCCAGCGAAGTAGTTGGAGCGTGTAGATGAGGCAAAACGGTTGCTTGCGACACAGCTTCCAATGAACGCTGACTGGCAGGATCAAAGGTCCGGATGCTTTCTATCTCTTGGCCCCAAAGCGCTAGCCGAAAAGGCAGCTGATAAGCATAGGAAAAGATGTCGATGATACCACCACGAATGGCAAACTGACCAGCTTCGTAGACAAAGTCTGTTTTTTCAAAACCTTGCTCCAGGAGTCGGACGCCCACAACAGAAGTGATCAGTTCCTCCCCTACCTGAAGTGTCCATGTATTTTTTGCCATTACCTCCTGATGAACCACCTTTTCAGGCAGCGCTTCTGGATAAGTCACCACCAAAGGAGCCTGGAGCTTGGGATGGTGCAGGCGATGCAGCACTTCTACACGCATCAGCTGGTCAGCATTGGCTGTTATAGCAGAAGAATATGGTGGGTTGTGGGAGGCAGGATACAGCAAGGCAATATCTGGACCCAGGAGGTACTGCAGGTCGCTATAAAAATAAGCTGCCTCCTCTTTGTCGTGCAAAATGAATAATTGGGTAGTAGCCGTATGCTTATAGATAGCAGCTGCCAGCACAGCATCTAGGCTGCCGACAACGCCCTTAAGATGTATACACCGGCCAGCAGACACACGGAGTCTATCGACCCATGCGCCCACCCACCCATCCTGTTCGTATGGGGCTATGAGCTCTTTTGCTTGCAATGAAAAGTAGGATTATTATAAAACAATGCGCCAAAAATAGAGAATTAAGGTGAGATGTGTAGAGTACGCAAACACTCGCAGTATTTTATCAGACATATGCTCAAGCGTTTCATGCTTAGCTTCCCCTTCTTTCTTCTTCCCAAATGAATTGATGTCATCTTTGCAAAGTGCATATCCTACTTGCTACTGCATTACACAGCAAAAACCAGGTTCGAAAAGGAGCACACCATTTAGATTTAAAAGTACTCACCATCTTGCAAGATTATTCTCAGTTCCTGGCAACCAAAAGTCAGCTAGTGAGTGTTAGTATAGCCTACTGCTGCATCAACAACCCAGGGAAGAAATCCGCCTTAAAAGCAGTATCAATTTAAAATCTCATGAGCCAAAATACGCCCCCCAAAAAACTCTTTCTCCTCGATGCCATGGCCCTGATCTACCGAGCACACTTTGCTTTTAGTAAAAACCCAAGGATCAACTCTAAGGGCATGAACACCAGCGCTGTACTGGGCTTTACCAACGCCCTTGTGGAGATTATCAGCAAGGAAGCGCCCACCCACCTGGTTGTTGCCTTTGATACAGCTGCCCCTACTTTCAGGCACCAAGCTTTCGGGGCCTACAAAGCGCATCGAGAAGCCCAACCAGAAGATATTACCCTGGCCATTCCTTATATCAAAAAAATTGTTCGGGCCTTTCGGATACCCGTGCTAGAAAAGGAGGGCTACGAGGCAGACGACATCATAGGCACACTATCACGACAAGCAACTCGGGGGGACTTTGCGGTGTACATGATGACGCCTGATAAGGATTTTGCCCAATTGGTGGATGACCATATCTACCTTTACAAACCTACTTTTCTGGGTAATGGGGTCACCGTGTTAGGAAAAAAAGAAGTGCTGGCCCAGTGGGGCATCAAGCAGGTAGACCAAGTTCGGGACATTCTGGGCTTACAAGGCGATGCGGTAGACAATATTCCTGGCATTCCTACAATTGGAGCAAAAACAGCCCAAAAACTGATCCAGACTTTTGGTTCCGTAGAAAATTTAGTGGCCAACGCCGACCAGTTGCAAGGAAAGCTGCGAGAAAATGTGCAAACCTATGGCCAACAAGGCATTCTCTCTAAGGAACTCGCCACTATCCATACCAACGTTCCTCTTGCATTTGAGCTCGAACAAAGCTATTACCAAGGTCCCGACGAGACCCAGCTCAAAGCTCTGTTTCATGAGCTAGAGTTTCGTACCCTGCTACAAAGGATCTTTGGTCGAGCCACAACCCCCACCGTGCAAACCCCTACTGCCCAAACAATGCTTTTTGAAGTGCCTGCACAAACCTCTGCTGAAAAAGAAACCCCTTCTACTATCCCTGCTCTATGCACCCTGGCTAATACACCGCACCAGTACCACCTCATCGATACACTTGCGCTAAGAAAAGACCTAATGAAGCATCTGGAACTTCAAAAAGAGGTTTGTTTCGACACAGAGACTACCAGCCTAGATCCTCACCAAGCCACCCTCTTGGGCATTGCTTTTGCGTATCACCCTGGTGAAGCCTACTATGTACCAGTGCCTGAAGAACAAGCAGCAGCCAGGAAAATCGTCCAAGAATTCAAAGCAGTGCTAGAAAGCACAACTATTTGCAAAATAGGGCAAAACCTCAAGTTCGACATTAGCGTCTTGCAGCGGTATGGTGTCGCAGTAAGCACGCCTCTCTTTGATACCATGCTAGCGCACTACCTGCTTGTCCCCGACATGCGCCACAACCTCAATGTGATGGCAGAACAGCACTTGCACTACACACCGCTTCCCATAGAAGCCTTAATTGGCCCCAGAGGGAAAAATCAAAAGAACATGCAAACGGTAGACGTAGCCTTGGTCAAGGAATACGCTGGCGAGGATGCTGACATCACACTACAGATTTACCAAAAATTGGCATCTGAAATTGCTGCCCAAGGGCTTGAAAAGCTGCTCTATGAAGTCGAATTTCCTCTCGTCAATGTGCTGGCTGCCATGGAACATACAGGCGTCAAGGTAGATACGGGAGCACTGGCAGTCCTTTCAGAAAACATGGCACACGAAAGCAACGCATTAGCACAAGAAATTCACGCCTTAGCAGGCGAGGTTTTTAACATTGCTTCCCCCAAACAGCTGGGCGATATTTTGTTTAGAAAATTGAAGCTCATCGAAAAACCCCAAAAAACCAAAACAGGCCAGTACGCCACAGGCGAAGAAGTCTTGCAAGCCCTGGCCAAGGAGCATCCTATTGTAGAAAAAATCATGGAGTACCGAGAATTGAAAAAGCTCAAGTCCACCTACGTAGATGCCCTACCCACTATGATCAGCCCTGTAGATGGCATGATCCACACCTCGTACAACCAGGCCGTGGCTGTTACCGGCAGACTAAGCTCTACCCATCCCAACCTACAAAATATCCCCATTCGCACAGAAAAAGGACAGGCCATCCGCAAAGCCTTTGTGCCCCGCAATCATGACCATCTATTGCTTTCTGTAGACTACTCGCAGATAGAACTGCGCATCATGGCCTCATTTTCTCAAGACCCTAGTATGATGGCTGCTTTTCGGGCTGGCAAAGATATTCACCAAGCTACTGCTAGCCAGCTCTTCAAGGTACCCATAGAAGCCGTAAACAAAGACATGCGCCGCAAGGCCAAAACAGCCAACTTTGGCATCATCTACGGCATCTCGCCTTTTGGCCTTGCGCAGCGGCTCAATATTCCTCGCAGTGAGGCAACCACCCTAATTCAGGCATACTTTAAAGAATTTCCTGCCATCAAGGCATATATGGATGCAGTAGTTGAAAAGGCCCAAGCACAAGGATACGTTACTACCCTGCTCGGCAGGAAAAGGGAGCTTCGCGACATTAATTCCAGGAATGCAGTGCTTCGGGGTTTTGCAGAACGAAATGCAATCAACATGCCTATCCAAGGCACTGCCGCAGAAATGATCAAACTAGCCATGATCCACATCCACGACTGGATGCAGCAAGAACAACTCCGCTCTCGCATGATTTTGCAAGTACACGACGAGTTAGTATTCGATGCCCATCAAGAAGAAATCCCACGCCTCCAACAACACATCCCCAAAATGATGAGAGAGGCATTACTTTTGGAAGTGCCCATCGAAGTAGCTATAAAAGTGGGGCCAAATTGGTTAGAGAGCCTAAATCAGTAGCAACACAGTGAAACAAAGGCAGCACTCAAGTAGGCTATTTTGCAATTACTTGGGTGTTATTGTGAGCCTGTGGGGATTCATAAGGTGATGTACTAACACACCTGTATATTCTTTGATAAGAAGGAATATGTTTTTCTACAAGCAAGGATCTATTTAAAAACGAATGATCACGCATCAATTAAACCACAAGTATAGTAGAACATGTGCCACACTATGCCTATTATGGGCCGTGGGTCCGATAGCTTTTGGCGAACAAGCACCCCAAACGATCAACGACACTGTCAATGCATACGATACACAACCAACGCCAGATAAACCATCCACGCCGACATCACGAAACACACAACCGCTCACTATAGCCCAACAACAATGGTTGAAGCAAACGCTTAAAAAAGATAAGTCAGCTAAGAAGCAGTTCAAAAAAATGTTGGCCCGTATTAACCACCCAGAGGCTTCCGTTCGCGTAGCAGCTTCCCAAATGGTACAACAGCTGCTTGAGCGGTACCCAAAACTATCCAATAAAAAAGCGATTAATTTCCTTAAAAAGGGGCTTCGCAAAGTCAGTACTTATGAGGAGGCCAAAGAAGTACTACAACTACTTGATGCTTTAGTAAAAGAAAAACCTAGTCTAACCTTGACTGTCTCCAAAACAGTAGTTGATTTAACAAAAAATAGAACCATTAAACTGGCACATAGCGACATGGGGCGAGAAATCATCATGCCCTTAACGCAAACCCTCATTGCACAATCTTCTGCATGTGTAGGCTATTGCTAGAGATCCCCATAAGCATGATGTGATTCAGGCGAGTGGCATCACGACAGCAACATTAATCGTGGCAACCCAGCTACTACACACGGAGGAGATCGTGGCCCAAAATCCTAAATATGTTGACATGGTACTCGACATAGCTTTGGATGGCGCTAGTTTGCAAGCGTTTGTCTTTGACACACCCGCTGCAAAAGATAAAATGATGCGAAGTGAAGCGCAGACACTACTGCGCGCAATGATGCAGAAATACCCATCTGTTACAAAGAATAAAGTATAATGCACTCACTACATTGATGACAAGTGAAGATTCCAATATGCTGGCAATAGCACATCTGCTCCCTTTTGCTACTGTCGACCATCAGTACCTCAAAGAGCCATTTTCATTGCTTACAAGTATCATAGAATTTACGGATGCACGCGTACGGAATCAGGCAGAGCTAATTTACTATCGTGACCATAACAATAGTACAACCATTTCAGGAGGCCTTACAGGACTTCTGGCAGGTGCTATTGTAGATGCAGCAACTCAGAAAACAACGAGGAGGCTATGCATGGAACGAGCAAAAAACAACGACGATAATACAATCGGTATCCCGGCTTTAAGATTAATTAGAGAGATTATAATACTTGATCCGGCAATGCTCCCTACTGCACTCACCATCTTTCAGAAACACTTAGGGAATGAAGAAGAAAGCGCATCCCTACAAGAAGAAGTACTTAACGTACTTACGTGTATGGTGACATAAAATGACACTGATACATTAAAAGTGATTGATATGGCGACTCCACATGCACAAAACAGGAGTGCAGATGTGAGAAAAGCCGCGCTCAATTTATTAGAGACTATTCTAAGCACTGAAGAGCAATGTACTTAAAATACAAAAGTATTGGATGGCCTTCATATACTCAGCCAAGACAAACACGTCAAAATACGGAAGCGCGCACAAGCACTGTATAAAAAATATATCCCAGCAACCCCCATAGCGCTAGGTTGCTACCGAGACACCACACAGGATTGCTAGCCCCATACTAAGTATTATTCAAGGCTATTATAAGCCCCCACGAGCCCTGCATAAATGAGCGAATAAGGCTATCTTGCCGCTTCGTGACATCACGCAGCACAAATGCATCAAATTATGCACCCAACATACCCAAAGACTGGCACTGAGCTCCCCCTCCAAACGATCATTGCCCACGCCAAGGAGTATGGCTTTTTGTACCCCTCTAGCGAGATCTACGGTGGCCTACAGGCAGTGTATGATTATGGTCCTTACGGGGCTGTCCTCAAGCGCAACCTGCAAACCTTGTGGTGGGAAAGTATGACCCAGCTCCACCAAAACATCGTAGGCATTGATGCAGCCATCTTTATGCACCCTCGTACTTGGCAAGCCTCGGGACATGTGGACGGTTTCAGTGATCCCCTGATCGACAACAAAGACTCTCAAAAAAGGTACCGAGCAGATGCACTGATTGAAGACCACACGGCGACGCTGGCACAACAGGGTCATACAAAAGCAGCGGAAGACCTGCTTCAAGCCATGCACCATTTGCTTCAAGCCCAAGACCTCGTTGGTCTCCATCAGCTTATTGTGGCTGCAGGCATTCAGTGTCCTATTTCTAGGACTAGCAACTGGACAGCCGTGCGACAGTTTAACCTCATGTTTGCTACACAAGTAGGTGCCCTAGAAGAAGAAACCAACACCCTCTACCTAAGGCCAGAAACAGCGCAAGGAATTTTCGTTAATTTCTTGAACGTGCAGAAAACAGCCCGCATGAAGGTGCCCTTTGGCATCGCGCAAATCGGGAAAGCTTTTCGCAATGAGATCATCGCCCGGCAGTTTATCTTCCGCATGCGCGAATTTGAGCAAATGGAAATGCAGTTTTTTGTACAGCCCGGTACAGAAGCCTACTGGTTCGACTATTGGCAAGAGCAACGTTTACAGTGGCACTTGGCCCTGGGCGTCCCTAACGCCCAACTTAGCCTGCAAGCCCACAAGCACTTGGCTCACTATGCCCAGAAAGCAGTGGACATTGAGTATGCCTTTCCTTTCGGCCAAAAAGAAATAGAAGGTATTCACTCTAGAACAGATTTTGACCTTAAGAACCACCAAAATCACTCCAAAAAGAAGCTCCAATACTTTGACCCAGAGATCAACCAAAACTATACCCCCTATGTCATTGAGACCTCACTAGGCTGCGACCGCCTGGTCTTGCTACTGCTATGCCAAGGGCTTGTTCAGGAGACAGTGACAGAGGGTGAGCAGCAAAAGACCAGAACTTACCTGAAGCTGCCTCCTGCCCTAGCGCCTGTTAAAGCAGCAATTTTGCCCTTGGTAAAAAAGGACGGCTTGCCCGAAAAAGCCCAAAATATTGTTGCAGAGCTACGCTTAGACTTTCCTTTAGTATATGAAGAAAGCCAATCCATTGGAAAACGGTATGCAAGGCAAGATTTGATTGGAACCCCTTACTGTATTACTGTAGACTACCAGACCCTAGAAGACGACACGGTCACACTAAGAGAGCGTGATAGTATGCGGCAACAGCGCCTTCCCATCCAAGCACTTAGGAATTATCTCTTTGAAAAAGTAGCTTTGAAAGCTATTTTGAAAAAGCTTTCAAGTATTTAGAGGGAAAACCAATATTACTTATTTTTCCACCTTCAAGACAAAAATGTGTACGCTCAGCGTGAAAAAAGCCTTGTGTAAGCTCCACGCAAAAAATAAAGGGGAATTAGCTCAGCTGGTAGAGTGTCTCGATGGCATCGAGAAGGTCGGGGGTTCGACTCCCCCATTCTCCACGCTCCCTTCAGTAATCATTGTTTACAAAAAAAGTCAGTCTTGCTGATTCATTGGCAAGACTTAATCACTCCGTACTTGATACAGCAATGTGTATTTGAAAATGCATTTGTTATTCTGAGGAAACAGTCATGGGGGCCATTGCGCTAGGATTATTAATCATGAAGACCGACCAATGTGCTTTTCCAAGAGAGGGCACAACCTGTTCGTAAAAACAGTAGTAACCAATAGTGAAGCTTTTGAAGCCCTCAGCAGGTTTTACAAGGCTATCGGGGTGCGTTTTATTTGATGGTAGTTGATTGCTTTTTGCCTGATAGACCATTTATTCTTCATCAATAACTTTTTTGCGCATCAGCGTTTCTGCCTCATCAAACAGCTTGAGCGCTTTTTGAAATTCCTCATCGTTTTGGTGATAGATAGGATAGAATCCTTGCTCTCTCCATATGTTCCTAGCAATATATGCTTTGAGCAATGCCTTCATGTAGGCCTTGGCAGTGCGCAGTACTTTGTCATCGTGAGGTATGCCAGCTTGATCTGCTTGGGCAACTATTTTTTTCAGCATCAGATCGCTCACCTCGAAGCGGCTATAATACCCCTCATACCCCATGGTTGTCAAGGCCTCTCGGTGCTGATCTACATACTCTAGGGCATATTGCTGTAGGATATTCCTGGCTTGCAGCTGGTCAAAGTAAGGGGCATGTGAACAAGCTTCAATCGGGACAAAATAGTCGGGCATAATTCCCCCTCCCCCATACACAGTACGCCCTGTACTAGTTTGGTGTTTCAACGCATCATCAAATTGGATGTTGTCTGCATGAAAGTATTCACCCTGCTTATACCTGGAGATGAGGCCTGAGTGATAATCTGGTACCCCTTCCCCATAGGGCTTTTGAATAAATCTGCCACTGGGCGTATAATAACGCGCTACCGTTAACCGTAGTTGAGAGCCATCATGCAGTGGGACGGGCACTTGCACAAGTCCCTTCCCAAAAGATCTCCTACCTACAATTAGGGCGCGATCATTGTCTTGTAAGGCACCTGCCACGATCTCGGCAGCAGAAGCAGTGCCCTCGTCAATCAATACAATGACTGGACATTGATCAAATTGATCTTCCCCTTTGGCATAGTACTTAGTATTGTACTTGCTTGTCTTGCCTTTGGTGTAGACGATAAGTTGGCCTTGGTTGAGTAAGTTATTGGCCATCTGAACGGCCATATCCATATAACCTCCTGGATTGCCACGTAAGTCAAGTAGCAGCTTCGTCATACCCTGTTTTTGCAGGCTTTGAAAAGCAGTTTTAAACTCTTTGAATGTGTTGACTGTAAAACGACTCACCTTAATATACCCAACTTGGCTATCTACGATGTAGCTAACATCTACCGAATAAAAAGGTACCTTGTCTCTTGTGATGATGAAGTCAATTAGCGCTTCTTGATTATCACGCTTTACAGTAAGCTTTACCTTGGTCCCTTTAGCCCCTCTAAGTTGTGCAACTACCTCTGCCTGCTTCAGGCCTTGACCTGCAAAATCTTTATCATCTACCTTGATAATCTTATCCCCAGCCCTGACGCCTACTTGCTCTGAAGGACCACCGCTAATGGGCGCAATGACATAGACAGTATCGTGCAACATAACAAACTCGATCCCTATTCCCTCCAGCTCTCCTTGTAACTCTATATTGCTTAATGCTAGTTCCTTCGCAGTGAGGTAAACACTATGTGGGTCTAGTTGCTTTAGCAAATCAAGAATAGCTGTTTCAGACAAGGTTTGCAGGTTAGTATCATCTACATAGTCCTGCTCAACATGTGTCAGAACATCTTCAAACTTTTGGACTGCACTTTCCAGCACAGGATTCTTGGGCTTTGCCTCTTCTTTTTTTTGTTCTAGAGAAACGCCCACCCAAATGCCGATGGCCACCGCCAGGGCACATACAGCAGTAAGGCCAATAACAGGTTTTGCATTCTTATGCTCGTTCACGATGTAGGATACGTTTTTACTGAAAGAATGCCCCAATTTACGTTGTAAACCTTACAAAAGAAGTACCTACGAAGTTTGGGCAACATCGGATGTATTGGGTTATGTACTAAAAAATAGATGGGTGTATTATCTTTAAGCCATATGTACAAGTACCATGGGTAGGATTATAGCCATTGACTATGGCATAAAACGGGTAGGTGTTGCCGTCACGGACCCACTCAGAATCATTGCAACGCCACTAACAACCATCAACACCGCGGATGCTTTGACCTTTTTTAAGACATATATGGGGCAAGAAGAAGTAGATGTATTGGTAGTAGGTATGCCTAAACATCTCAACAACACCCCGTCTCCCATGACAACCAGAGTCACAAAATTTATCAAAACACTTCAAAAGACCTTTCCAGACAAGCCAATCATCTCACACGATGAGCGCTATACCTCCAAGATAGCGCTGGCCAGCATGATCGAGGGAGGATTTAAGAAAAAGGACCGGCGCAATAAAGCTAATTTAGATCAACTGAGTGCCACTATTATCCTCCAATCTTTTTTAGCAAGTGTTCAAAACAATTGAAGACCATGACCTACCCTATTGTTGCTTATGGAGATCCTGTGCTCAGGAAAAAAGCCATCACCATTGAAAAAGGCACAGCACTACAGGGACTAGTTCGCGACATGCTTACTACCATGACCCTAGCACGTGGCGTGGGGCTTGCTGCACCACAGATTGGGAAAAATATTCGATTGTTTGTGGTTGATCTCTCTCAAGATTTTGAGACAAAGTGTAATGGCGAAACAGGTAAAAAGGTCTTGATCAACCCTGTACTAAAAATTGACGAAACAGTAGCACCTAGCATTTACGAAGAAGGCTGCTTGAGCATTCCTAATATCTTGGTGGAGGTGCCCCGAAAAGAAAAAATTACTATCCGCTACTTTGATATCAAATGGCAGCCTCATGAGGAGGAGTGGACTGGTTTTCCAGCTAGGATCATGCAACATGAGTATGACCATCTTGAAGGAAAACTCCATATTGACTATGCTTCCTCCTTGAGGAAAAAATTACTAAGAGGAAAATTGAAGGCCATTAGCCAAGGTAAAGTAGACGTACCTTACAAAATGTGCTTCCCTTTTTAACCATATCCCTTTAGGCAAGTGCTATACCTGTGCCAACACAACGCTTCTAGCAAGGGTTACACATACTTTTAAGTACAGTTCCACTATCTCTGCAGGTATATTACGATCAAGTTAGAACTATGAGACAGTCTCTATCACCTAAGCATTGTATAAGAACTTGCGGCATACGCTGTCGTTACCAACGTATTCCAAGACCTGGTACAGTTCCGGGCATTATTTATCTCAAGTAGCTTGTTTGATGCTTTTTCTACCATTAGATTCGTTCTGAATTTTATAAAAAAATATTCTTTATGGGGTCGACTGGAATTGACGAGGAGTGCAAATCCAGTGCAAGCATGCGAGGTGTTGTAAGTAGTACCTCCAAAACAAACTTACACAACTATACAAATGGCAATTTAGCCTATAGCAGCGAGGGGAATACCTTCGCTCTTGCTGCCTAGTCGGAGATTAGGTAGCATGTGTCTCGCTAGTCTTTTGTTCTGCAAGATTAGCACCAGGGGCATCGACTCGCAGAGCTAGCTACAGCAGGTACGTGATGTTGTGGTGAAATTTGAGTGCGTATACGGAAGTTCTGAGGTAAGTGGCTGACCTTGACCATCCCGACAACCAACAGCGACTAAGCATGTAGAAAGCATTGTGATTAACTTGTTCGGACGAGGGTTCGATTCCCTCCGACTCCACCAAAATGTAGGGCTGTGAGGTGCTCCAATTGTTACAACTCACATTTAGGCTATGCATGCTGCAGCGTGTGACTGTTGCGGCGCACTTACTACCCACCAGCCGTAACGTATTTTGATCTACCGAGCTTTGTACTGCTCACCTTGATTACACCAGGACTTGTACGCCCTATGGTTTGCATCAAAACCGGCGCAATTCAAGGAGAGAAAAACAGGCATGCGTCCTTTCTGAATGGCAATTTTTGCACCATGCTTTTACTGTTTCCTCTTTGCAAAGACCTGTAACGCGGCTGAGTCATGCAGCTGTAAAAACCGTCTCTCAGAAAACAATTTCATCGTTTTTTTGTATTGCTGGTGTATCTTCTTACAGATGGGTTGCTCCTATCGGCCATGGTGAGAACCAACATCATAGCATCCTCTTTCTCGTGTACATCTACGATGGTAACGAAAGGTACTATTGTTTTATCCTGGGCATCAACGTACTTAAGCCGCCGTCTACTGCCCATACCTGCCCCGTGATCCAGTTATTATTAGGATCTAGCAGAAATGTTACGGCAGCTGCTATGTCTTCGGCCGTACCCAGCCTTCGTAGTGCATGCATAGCTTCAGAAGTTTTCCGACCCAACTCGTTCTGTGTAAGCTGAGTAGTCATCTTAGTGGCTACCAGGCCAGGGGCTACCACATTAAACCGAATATTGGCTGAAGCATAAGTAGCAGCGGCGGAGCGTGCCAAGCTTATTACGCCTCCTTTAGCAGCGGCAATGGCTTCGTGGTGAGCAATGCCTTGTAACGCAGCAGCAGATGAAATCAAGACAACCGATCCACCTGTATCATGCATATACTGACCTGCAGACCTCACGACAGCAAAACTAGTGGTTAGATTAGCGTGCATTGTGCTCAAGTACTCATGCCAAGAAGTTAAATGGGCTGGTTTCAACAGCAACGACCCAGCACAGCCTACTACACCATCTATACTGCCGAATGTTGCTTTTGCTGCTGCAAAGGTCTGGTCTACTGCTGCAAAATCAGTTATATCCAGTACACTATACGAAGCTGCAAAAGAAGCTGCCATGGTTTTGACTTCATCTTCTTTCCTGCCCGTGAGCCACATTTTGTGGCCTTTCTGGTATAAGGTTTTTGCTATTTGGGTGCCTATATCACTTGTAGCAGCAACGATCAGATAGTTAGCCATCAAGTTGTCGTGTTGTATGAGCAATAAAGTCTGCTAAGTAAAATAGTAGGTCCGACGCGCACTGCAACAAGAAAAAAGTAAACAAACCATCAAATGCGTTCGAGCCTTATGTTCATCAATGTAATAGCGCCTAAGATCAGGAATGCCCCCAGATAAAACTGAGGGCGAATTACCTCACCTAACGTAACCTGAGCAAAGAGCGTTGTAAAAACAGGTTCTAGTGTTAAGATGATAGCAGCTTTAAAGACAGTGAGATGCTGTTGTGCATACGTCTGCATCCAAAATGCAAGAGTAGTGCAGAACACCGCACAAAGAACAACAGCGCCCCATGTCATCGGTTGGGTGGGCACATATAAGTTACCATCTAAGGCAACGGTATAAACTACTGCTATCACAGGAAGTACGACCAGTTGGAATAGCGTCAATACCAAGGCATTGCTTTTAGCTGCATAATCCGATAAAACATACGTATGCAGTGCTGCAAAGAGAGCACAGACCAACGTATAAAATACGCCAATTCCCCACGTTGCTCCAGCATTTCCTGTGACTAATCCTAAACCAGCTACACACACCAAAATTGTGATGACATCTAACCAACGAGGAAGTTGTTTTTGGACTATGAGCTTGATCAACAATACAAATACAATAGAAGTACCCGTCAGGAAAGAAGATACTGAAGCACTGATGGTTTGCATGCCTATCGTTTGAAAAAAATTGATGCCGACTAAAAGCAGCCCTAATTTTGCTCCTCTGATCATGTCTAACCGTTTCAACTTAGGCTGATAGAAAGCCAAGACCGGTAAAAAACATAAAGACGCAATCAAAAAGCGAAAGAAGATAAAAGTACTAGGATGCATCGCTTGCAGGGCTATCTTGATGAAGACATAGCTCGCCCCCCAAAGTAGTGTTGCAAGCAGCATACATAAAGTAGGCATGGCCAATACGGGTCTATGAAGTTAATAAGCTGACTACAAGTTGCGCTAAGCTAAGTGAGACTATGTATAGTAACAAGTCATCCCATACCTACGAGTCCATTTCAAAAGTTAAGATTCCGACCTCCTCCTGTAGAGGCTCAAGCAAATATTTTTCATTTTGAAAAGCCTAATGACACCGAACTTCTTTTGCACTATATCTACTGAGACTATGACAGAATAGTTACCAGATGACATGTACTCTTTTTGAAGGGCTTTTGGGGAGTTTCTCATCTCTCTTTACCGGTGTCATGTGCTCCTACAGGAAGCACATGGCACCGTATAGGCGAATCATTGACCCACTATTGTTGTACGCTAGGGCCTCCAAAATGCTGGCCATGGGGCTTTAACTAGGCCCTAAGACTCAGCGACGCTTATAACCCTACTACCGTTGACCACTCTTCTTAACACAGATACCTGCTGGTCCACGCCGGGCTGTACAGAGCGCTCTATGGGTCCTTGGCCCGGCAGCTTGTAGCTTGTCTTCCCCTTAAGGCTTATGCAGAGAGGCGTCACGGAGGCATTGATGATGGCTCCTTGTTTTACCAATACACCAGGTCTGCAGTAAGGTCATCTTCAAGAGGTACTAAATACTGGGCAGGCTTTTTTTCCTTGTCTTCTTCACGCATGCCTAGAGCAATTTTCTCGGAAACCACTAGTGACAGGCCTTGATTCTTTGATCTATTTGTAAGAGCATTGGGCTCTCTGCTTTTCGCACATTTGGATACGCAACGAAATTACTCATCCACCCATGAAGTACAACCAGCTCTCCCGTTGCATCTTATCTCTATTGTTGAGTAGTGCTTTGCTTGGCGGCTGTAACAAGCACCCTATGGCGGCCATGGGCGAAGAAGAGAATTTATGGCAAGAATCTGTTGGTGGAATCACTATCCTGGAAGCCGAGCCCCTCGAAGCGATGAATTCAGCCCGTGTGCTAGCAACCATTGACGTAGCACAAGAAGCTTCGGCGCATGGATCAAGCGCGAGTCGGGAGATAGTCGGCGTTCCTGATCCCTTGGCTGTCAACGAGTTACAGGTCGTAATCAGGGATAACCGAGCGCGGAAAAAAGTAATCAGTCAGCAAAACGCGGCCCTTTTAGCGGGTGCTGCAGCTTTGGGGGGGTATGTGACCAACAGCCTGTTTGCGTGGCAAAGCGCATCGAAGATGCAGGAAAAACAGGCACAAGAGCACCAGAAGTTGGCAAACAGGATTCGTACAATAGAAGAAGCCCTGTCGTTACGGGCATCGAAGATGCAGGAAAAACAGGCACAAGAGCACCAGAAGTTGGCAAACAGGATTCGTACACTAGAAGAAGCACTATCGTTACGGGCAATGATAGATGTTGATACTACTCCAATCAGCCAGGCAAGTGATGCTACTTGTGTTTCGGGTACACGCCTTTTCATTCCCCCCAGTGTCAGTGTGTCACAAGCATTGCCAGTGGGCCTGTGTACGTTATTGGCGGGAAGATACATAGCGCAAAAAATACAATGCTACAGAAATGCGCTAGCAGCAGTAGTGATTGCAACCACAGAAAGGGATGCAGCAGTAGCGAGGGAAAACGAGGCAGTAGTGA
>JANPMB010000009.1:0-1985 GCA_031422615.1 Amoebophilaceae bacterium | reverse complement strand
TGAGGGCCACATTGATGAGCCACTCTACACTGCCTTGCGTAAGCAGGAACATGACGGTGCTCGTAAAGGGGAGGCAGTAGAGCAGTGTGAGGTGCCAGAAGGTGGGTAGGTACGGAAGAAGGGACTTGGGCCATTTGTCTCTCACAATGAGCAAGCCACAGGCCAAGCCGCCTAGGGTACGCAAATAAAGCATCAGGTGATAGGAACCAGGGGTATCATGCTCCCACATGAAGTAAGGGAGGGTGTAATTGATACAGCAAAACACTCCAAACAAGATATACGGAGCACTATACTTTTCTACTTGCTTTTGCGAATACTGGACGATACGCTGGGGCGTAGGAAGAATATGCCTTAGATAGGTTACGATGTCTTGGCGATGATGCTGCCACAAGTGTTTATCCGTGTCCTGTGTGCCACGCGGCACCACTGCAAACCCTCTATTACGTACAAAATGCACTGTAAAAAAAGTGAGGCCACTCGCCACTACACAAATAAGAGGCAAAAAGTGACTATGTGCTTCAGGGATCCATTGCTTGCCTATGATAAATGTACTTAACGTAACTGCAGCAGATACATAAAAAGCACGGCGGTCAGGCTTCAGCCCCAGGATGCCTGTAAAAAAAGGAAAAACCAGTAATGGAGTTGAAAATTCGAGATCTGCAAAAATTAGCTCATATAGATCATCTCCCTGCATAAGCCCTAGGCCAATGATGAGCAGGCCGGCCAATAAGGTAGTATAACGTACCCAGCGTATTTCGTTCAGCTTGATGGCCCTGTAGGCACACAGCGGCTTGAGCACATCATGTACCAAGGTGAGCCCTGCTGTTTGCAAATAAGAATCGGCACTGGCCATGACTACTGCAATGATTCCCGCCATCATTAAGCCCCGTAACCCTTCAGGAAGTAGCGTCTTGATCATATGCGGTACGAGCTCAGCAGCCGACAGGGTGGGGTAGAGCTGGTGCCCTGTGGTACCCAAAAGCATAAAAACGAGGAAAATTACCGTGAATAATCCGGCCAGTGTCAGAAACATCTGGCGCAGCTGTTTCCCACTTCGGGCCATGAGCATGCGCTGGATCAGCGCTGGGTCGCTGTTATTAAAATGAAAGACCCCAAAAGACAGAAAAAGCACCAGATAGTAGGAAAATTTTGGATGGTCGCGTATGGATAGTTGAATACTAGGAATATGCGTTAGTACTTCTTTGATGCCCCCCGCATGCTGCAGCGCCGTAGCTGCTAGCACGGGCAAGAGTATTAATAGCACCAAAAACTGCAACACATCGGTTGTGGTTACCGCCTTGATACCGCCATGCACCACATAAAAGGTGAGCAGCAGCCCTCCCACAACGATTCCGATGCGAGCGTCAATCCCTAGCAAAGATTGGGTGGCTATGCCCAACATAATGATCTCGGCACCCGCGCAACAAATAGCTGTGATGAAACTGAAGACGCCCACAATTATCTGGGATGGACGTCCATACAAAGTCTGCATGATGTCGCCCATTGTTATACACTGTGAAAAGTGCACCAGCTTCGGGGCTATCCAGAGGGCTTGTATAATGTATGAGAGCGAAAAACTTAAAAAAGTAAATAGGACGATAATGCCGGTAGTTCCGATCTCACCGGCCAGATTAATCGCCCCTTGTCCACCTACTTCAGTAGCTAAAAACGTGAGTACAAGCGCTACAGTACCAAAACTCTTATTGGCCAGTGCATACTCCCGAATGTCCTTGATCCCCCTACCTGCCCGGAGGCCGACAACAAGAGTGATGAGCAAGAAAGCATAAACAATCAGGTAGTCTGCGCTGAAGTAATTCATATGCTGCTCTTGTGATTGACTTGAGGTAGTATCAGCTTAACACAACTTTGGGGAGTGAGCTATAATTAACGGTCTGCCTATCCATAACAATTAGCTTGCATGCGTGTCTTGTAGCCTGTACATGTCGCTTTGCAGCTTATTTGCAGGCTAGCACTTACCACCACGA
>JANPMB010000008.1:0-27985 GCA_031422615.1 Amoebophilaceae bacterium | reverse complement strand
AACTTGATGCTGCTACTGAGAGCATGAGCAGGTCATTTTTTTGCCATGCTGTGTTGGGCTCTTTGGGGGACAGACTTTCGTGGCAAATTACGCCCGGCCACCAATGAGCTCGGACTTCGACGGGAGTTATTAAGATTCGACCAAATAATCAATCAATGGTCTATTCGTGTAGGCTTTTTGCTGTATACCACTCCGCAGTCCTCTAGTATCGAGAAGGATTTTATTGAGCTAGGCACAGTAACTTGGTACACTGGTACACGACTCCCTATAGGCAGGCGTTACTTGACGCAGAAAGGCCACTATCATAGACACTGGCGAATGTTGTAGGTATTCGATAAGACCAATTCTTGCCTGCCTATCTGATCACCCCCCACCATTGCCTTGCTTACGCCTAGTACCAGCAGGGTAATTTTAAAGAAAATTTGAATTTCTTGTAAAAAAGCCCTAACTAGCGCTCCCGCTTGAGGGGCCTTGTGAGATGGGATGCGCATTTGATACGTCCCTCCAGCACTAGCTGCTGGAGGGCTCAGGTCCTTAAACGCATAGTTCGTGTCCCGCAGCGGTTTCCAAAGTGTTGTATCTTTAACTGTGCATGAACCCAATCGTCGTGACGAATAACGTGACAAGTAGTCCCCAATTAAGCAAGCTGAGGAAAAATATCTTTCCTATACACAGACATGAATTCAGAAAGTTTATTCCTCTGACTTCCATTTTCTTCATGATATCTTTCAACTACTCTATTCTCAGGAGTTTAAAAGACATCTATGTCCTCGAGCATGCTGGTGCTGAAGTAATCTATTACTTAAAGCTTTTTGGTGTAACTCCAGCTATCCTGCTTTTAACAATTGCCTACAACAGGCTCAGCAGAGTGGTAGATAAAGTCAGGAGATTCAATATAGTCATTGCTTACTTTTTTGTATTCTTCGGTATTTCTTACCTGTTTTTTATTCCTAACCTGGAAGCATTACAGCTGAACAGCTTAGCCGATAGGCTGAATACCAGTCTCCCTTCCATGAGCAGTCTTTGGGAGTCTGTTCGATACTGGCCTCTTTCTTTGTTCTATATCAACGCTGAAGCATGGGGTACTATGGCTTTGGGTGTACTTTTCTGGACATTTGTGAATGACATTACAGGTGTAGAGCAATCTAAAAGGTTTTATAGCTTTCTATCTCTGGGTGCCGCTGTAGGGCTGATTATGGCAGGCGTACTCCTGAAGACTTGCAAGCAGCACCTCAACTTAGTTTTAGGCGTCTGTGTAGGGCTTATCGGTGTAATAGTGGTGGTGTATAATAGACTTGCCTACAATATTCAAAACCATCCGGTACTCTACCAGGTAGCACAAACACCAAAGAAGAAAAAAGAGAAAATATCTTTCGCGGAATCTTTGAAGTTTTTGGTCAAATCAAAATACCTCGCTTTGATTGCCACGCTAATCATCTCTTATGGAGTCGTCATCAGCCTGTTTGAGTCGGTCTGGAAGGCAAAAATAAAGGAATTAACAGTAGGCAACGAGGGCATGTTAGCAAACATATATGGCAATCAAGGTATCTTTTCAGGCATTTTATCCCTTGTTCTCATTATCTTTTTATCGACTCCTATCATGAATAGAGGGTGGCGCTTTGCTGCTTCTGTAACACCCGCGATCACCCTGATAGCAACAGTGATATTCTTTTCCTTTTTGTACTTTCAGGATGCTTTAGGAAGTTTCACCGTGTTGTGGGGAATCAGCCCATTATCTCTAGCAGTTACATTTGGACTTATTAATGTGGTGTTTATCAAAGCATTCAAATACATCCTGTTTGACCCTACCAAAGAGAGAGCATATATTCCTTTGGACGAAGAGTCTAAAGTGAGAGGTAAAGCAGCGGTAGATGGTGTAGGGTCTCGTTTGGGAAAAAGTTTGGGTTCTTTTATCATCACTTTTTTCCTAGTGCCTTTCTTTGGTTCAATTCACAATGCTGAATACGTGATCTTCCTTCTTATCCTAGTCATGCTGGTACTTTGGTTAAGAGCCGTAACCAAACTCAGCGTTCTGTTTAAAGAACACGAAGAGTAAGAAATAGTAATTCCCTTATCATGCAAGAAGCTCAGGAAACCTACTCCTGAGCTTCTTCTATGAAGAGTCCATATTGCTACCTACAACACTTTGACAATATCTTCTGTGATGCCTGAGGTAGAAAAACCACCGTCGTGCATCAAGTTCTGCATAGTCACCATCCTACTCAAGTCAGAAAACATCAAAACAATATAGTCAGCACAAGCTGCTGCATTAGCATTGCCCAAAGGAGACATTTTGTGTGCATACTCATAAAATTGATCAAAGCCAGGCACGCCATTGCCTGCCTTTGTGTAGGTAGGTGACTGCGAAATGGTGTTGACACGCACGCGCTTTTGCTTGCCCCAACGATAGCCATAGCTTCTTGCAATCGACTCGAGCATGGCTTTGGCCTGGGCCATATCTGAGTAGTCTGGGAAGGTCCTTTGTGCAGCAATGTACGAGAGTCCCAGAATAGATCCCCACTCGTTCATCGCATTCAATTTTTCTGCTGTTTGCATAACTTTGTGAAATGACAAAGCAGATACGTCTAAGGTCTTAAGAAACCAATCATAATTCAGATCACCATAGGATCTATGTTTCCTAACATTCGGACTCATGCCAACCGAATGGAGGATAAAGTCAAGCTTACCACCTAGTGTCTCTACTGACTCCTGGAAGAGTTGCTCCAAATCTGCTGTAGCAGTAACATCTGCAGGGATGACTTTTGCTTGACAGGAGGCAGCCAGTTCATAAATTTTGCCCATCCGCAAGGCGATAGGGGCATTGGTCAACGTAAAACTACCCCCCTCCTCTTTGATCTTTTCCGCAGCCTTCCAAGCAATGGAATGTTCATCCAGTGCCCCAAAAACAATCCCTCTTTTTCCCTGTAGCAAATTGTAAGCCATAGTAATTATATTTCAGTTGCTCATATTATTTCTTAGCGTTGCGAAACCAATTAAGAGTAACGCTTGCTAGGGGACAAAAGTACATATTTAAGGCGCACAACCTACAGAAACACCTTTAACACTAAGCCCCAATGGGAAAAATGATTACTTTTGAGGTGGTCTCTAGGTGACCGCAAACTTTACTGTATATGACTACGAAAACTAACCAACCTCAGCAAGACAAGAATAAAGACTTTGGGCTACCCCAAGTAGAATTCAAACCCATAGCAGCTGGAGGGGGGAAATGGTTCAAGATCACTACTATTGTCGCAGGCTTTGTGCTAATCATGGGCGCAGGCATCGTCTACTGGTTTTTTTATCACTCCCCTTCTATCGATTCTTCTAGGAAGGCACACCCAATGCTCGAGAAACGCGAAGGTGGAGCATTAGCATCGGATGTGGATTTTATCGATGAAGATACCCCTGCAAGAAAAATGCCCACAGAACGAGGTTTGAAAAAATCTACACTGGCTAAAGAAATGGAAACGCTGGAGAGTGCAAAGCACGCAGCATATTCCAACGCGCCACAAGCTGTACAACCAGAAAAAGGGGGCATCACAAGCATCAACGCACCCCGAGGCTATTACTACGTTATAGTGGGTAGCTTCATCGATGACGACTTAGCTTCAGACTATGCCCATCGATTGGCACAAAAAGGTATTCAGGTCATGCTCATCGCTCCCCCCCAGGGACAGTATTGCTTCCGAGTTGCCATCGAGCAAGAAGATACGTTCCGTAATGCCTACGAAAAAGCAGAGGCGCTGAAGGCTGTCTACGGAACAGATACATGGGTCATGAAATACTAAGAAACTGCATGCACAACTCTACGTGTTTACTACAAATAGAAGTTATCAATGCCTCTCTGTTACCAGCGGTAGGGAATTCGGCAACTACATCACTCCTGGATCTTCTTCTCAAAGGAGGATGGGTAATGGTTCCTATACTGTTGCTCTCTATCTTGACGGTGTACGCTATCATAGAAAGGTTAATAGTACTTCAAAGGTCTGCTAAGATACCTCAACAATGGATGGAGGCAGTCAAGACCAAAATCCTAGAAGGAGATGTGCCAAGCGTGAAGAGGTTGTGTGAGCAAAAACATTATGCGATTGCTAGCATCATCAAAGCGGGGATAGAAAAGCTACACAAGCCGATGAAAACTATAGCACATGCTGTCGAAAATGCAGGGCAAATAGAGGTGTATAAGCTGGAAAAAAATCTAGCTTTACTGGGTTCCATTGCAGGAGCAGCTCCTATGCTGGGCTTTTTAGGTACGGTCATAGGAATGATCCAGGCATTTATGGCCATGGCTCAAGAAACCAATCAGATCAGTCCAAAACTGTTGTCTGGCGGTATTTACGAAGCCATGATTACTACAGCTGCAGGACTGGTAGTAGGCATCGTGGCCAATCTAGGTTACAACTATCTGCTCACACGCATTCAGAGAACTACACATCGCATTGAGCATGCTGCTAGCCAGTTTATCGAAAGTGTAGGCGCATACTCAGGGTCAGAGCAACACGAAGAAGCTAGTGAAGCTTAAAACAAAACATAAAATTGACACCCAGTTTAGCATGTCGTCCATGACGGACATTGTTTTCTTGTTGCTCATTTTTTTCATGCTTACTGTTGCTCCTGTTACTCCCCAAGCCTTACTCATAGATTTGCCCCTGAGCAACAACGCAGATATACTTCTGCCGCAGGTCAACGTAATGATCACAGCAGACCTTACCTACTACGTAGACCATCAAAAAACTACACGAGAGCAACTGGAAGAATTGTTACAGCAAAAATTAAATACGGCCCAGCGCTTTGTGCTGCTGCAAATAGACAAGTCTGTACCAGTAGCACACATGATTTATGTAACTGATATTGCTGCCTCGCTCCATGCTAAGGTAGCTGTGGCTACCCAGCCCGACTCATGATGGAACGCAAGAGCCATAAAGATTCCAGCCAAAAGTTAGCCCTTGTCATATCGTTCTTCTGCCATACATTATTACTTCTTGGTGCTTATTACCTACCCACCAGGCAACTGGCTGGTTCTTCTTCAGGATATAGCATTGTTTTGAGCACTGCCGTATGGAGCCGCCAAGAGAGCGTCTCAGGAGACACTACAAACCACTCTCCGCCCTCCTCCAACCAGCTAGCCAATCAACAGCCCGCCGTCGAGGATAAAAAAAAAGAAAAAAGAATACAGCCTGCAATAAACAAAGAAGAAATACCTGAGGATACAGCCCATGATTTACAAGACACACCAGGCAAGGACATGGTGCAAATAGAAAGCCTCGTACAAAATCTGCCTAAAGCCAGTACAGCTGTCAGTCACGAAGAAGAAGTAACAAAGCCGATTGACGAACGGAGTCTATATAAAATTCATCAGGGTAAACAAACAGGTACATTGCTAGAACTTTCAGGATGGATGTGGGATGCTGTTCCACATCCCCAAGACAATACTGATGAAATTGGGAAGATCGTATTTCAAATTACAATTGATGAATTCGGGGAAATAATTGCTGTAAAAACCTTGGAAAGAACCATTAGCCCGCTGGTAGAAAAAATTTACAAAGACGCCTTGACCAAGCTGACTTTCAGCAAGACCACGAATCACCTTGCATATACCCCCACCTCCACGGGCAAAGTCACCTTTATACTTCAAATCAAGTAAACTATTGGACAACAGAAAAGTTGAGGACTAGGTTTGAGAGAATTAGGTAATTTTTATGGGACGATGTCTTGCTAGGGTACTTTACTGCCTTGACAACGCCTGACTTTCCTTCCCATACCAATCAAAAAAACTACCAATGAGTCCTCTTGAAGTGCTGAAGCAACACTGGGGCTACAAAGCTTTTCGACCTTTGCAGCAAGACATCGTTCAGGCAGTATTAGAGGGAAAAGATGTGTTGGCCCTCTTGCCCACAGGCGGCGGAAAATCCATCTGCTTTCAAGTACCTGCACTCATGCGTCCAGGCCTGTGCATCGTAGTTTCACCTTTGATTGCGCTCATGAAAGACCAGGTAGATCGGCTCAAAAAAAGAGGTATTGCTGCTGAGGCAGTCTTTGCAGACATGAAGGCTCGTGAGATTGATTTGGTTTTGGATAACTGTATCTACGGGCAAGTGAAATTTTTGTATGTCTCACCAGAACGCCTTAAAACAGCACTACTACAAGAACGTGTAAAAAAGATGCAGGTCAACCTGCTGGCAGTAGACGAAGCCCATTGTATTTCTCAGTGGGGTTATAACTTCAGACCAGCATACCTAGAGATTGCAGCGTTCAGAGCACTGGTACCCAATGTCAATGTCATTGCCCTGACAGCCACGGCCACACCCGCGGTCCAACAAGACATTCAAGAGCAGCTCCAATTTTTGCATTCCATACGCTTCCAAGGGAGCTTTACACGCGACAACCTGGCTTATGTGGTACGCAAGGCAGAAGACAAGGACAGGCAGTTGTTAAACATCTTGCGCCACGTACCAGGCACGGCTATTGTCTACGTTAACACACGTAAAAAAGCCAACACAGCCGCCCAGGTCCTGCAAAAAAATGGTGTCAACACCACCGCGTACCATGCGGGCCTCACAGCTCTTGAACGCGAAGCACGGCAAGAGGCTTGGATCAATGGGACTACCAGGGTTATAGTAGCCACCAATGCTTTTGGTATGGGCATTGATAAGCCCAACGTACGCTCGGTCATTCATCTAGATCTGCCAACGACCCTAGAGGCTTATTATCAAGAAGCAGGCCGGGCAGGCCGGGATGAAAAGAAAGCATATGCTGTCACTTTATATGATCACCAGGACATCGCTCTGCTGCGAGAAAGAATTCGAACAACCTACCCCTCTCTAGATCAACTGAAACAAGTTTACCAACACCTGGCCAACTATTACCAAGTGGCTGTAGGAAGCCACAATATGACAACCTACGATTTCGATTTAGAAGATTTTTCTCACACCTATGGCCTCAAGCCTCAGATGGCTTACCAGTCCTTAAAAACGCTAGAGGGAGCGGGATTAGTACAACTCAACGAAGCATTTTCCCAGCCTGCCCAATTGCATATTACTACTGATCCTAAGACCTTGTATGCCTTTCAGGTAGCCCACGCTCCTTACGGTTTTCTGATTAAGGCACTGTTGAGGCTGTATGGAGGAGAACTTTTTTCAGTATTTGGTAACATCTCAGTACAGCACATTGCCCATTTTCTGAAAATCACACCTCAAGAAGTCAAAAAACAGCTTCAGGCTCTAGAACGCCTGGCACTTATCCAATACTCCCCTCAAAAAGCTACTCCTCAGCTCACCTTTACAACACTCCGCCATCCTGCTGCTTCACTGCCTTTAGATAGAAAAATATTAAAGCAACGAACTGAGACTGCCAAAGAAAAAGCCGAAGCAGTGGTCCACTACACAACCCAACAATACCTTTGTAGAGTCCAAGTGCTGCTTGCGTATTTTGGTGAAACGACTTACCAAAAATGTGGGCAATGCGATGTATGCCTGGCAAAGGAAAAAAAAGGAGAACAATGCGCCACTGAGGACTACCAAAAGTATAGGCACCTAGTTTTGCAACGCTTGCAAGCAGGCATTCAGGAAGTCAACCAAATTGTAGACAGTGTGGACCTTACTGAAGCAAAAACGATGCTGGCTACCATCCGGCAAATGCTGGACAACGGGGAATTATCTTACGATCATGCTAGTAGGTTGATGCAAACACATCCCCTCCAACCGAAACAAGGTCGTTGATAGAAAAAACTGAAGTGGGCAGCGGCTACCTCAGCAGCGATTCAAGAAGTAATAATTCCGCGGAGGATCCACTGCCAGCACTACGGAAGTCTGGTACTTAGCACTTTTTTTCTACTCGATGACAATTCCTATTCTGCGCTCTAGGCACTCAATGAGATGTGGAAACAAGCGAGTTAACTATCTGAAATACTGTTTTATTGTCAGATAGTCTCAAGCAGAACTCCTGGCGCTGCCTAGTAGTACATGGCAGCTGCTTAGAAAATGCGTTAAAGGCTACTTGATGCACCCCTTCAGGCAGTCTAATGCGTGCGTAATAAATACTGTGGGGCAGAGTCTGCCAGTTTCTCGTATCTGCTTTTTCAGTAAAAAAATTAATTCCCCCCATGATAGTGCCTAATACCTCGTTTTGTTTTCTGATTTGATACTCGGTTACTTTTTTTAAGGCAACTCTCAAGAGGGACTTGCTCAATTCTAGTATCATGCGTTGCCTTAGTACCTGAAAAGAAATAGCATTGATATCCTCGAGTACTTCAAGCATATGTTGCCCCCCATCAGAGGTAAGTACAACAGCCCTATCGTATAATAGCGGTCTTTCTCTGTATCGAGGGAACGCTATCCGAATAAATTTTAAATCTGAAAGTAACCCACTTGCATTGTTGTCTGGCAGTGGAAAGGAGAAAAATAACCCAAGCTCTTCGTTGCTAAACGCCACTGCTCCACCTGTACCATGTACCAACACAAAGTTGATACTCCACTCATCCTTTACCGGCCCCAAGCCATTGTTCCATAAAAAAACAATATCCCCTAGCGCAGCCTCTGCGGCAGGGTCATAGTTGAACTTGAATTCCTGTTGATATTGACTTACCTGGTCATACAACCCTGCTTTGTAAGCAGTATAAATCAGGTCTTTCTTAAGCTGTGTTGGCACATCCAACCCAAATAAGTGTTTGTAATCTTCTTGGTATATCTCAGTGGCGTTTCGGTAAGCAATAAAAGCATTGTTGTACTCATGATTGGCTTGATATACAAGGCCCATGAGTGTATGGATAAAAGCGTCCCGCCCGTATTGGTCAACACTGCGGCACTTGTCACCCAACTGATTCAGCTTGATATTAAGCCGACGACACTCTACCAAGGCTGCTTCGTTCTGCCCCAACTGCAGAAAGTTGAGGGCCTTGTAGTAGTGAAGCAAAAATACCTCATGGTCTTCCCCCTTATAGTCAGTTACGGTAGGGTTCACAACAAACGCCAAGGCTTCATCTAGGGGTTTGGTGAAGAAGTTTTCGTGCGTGAGATATGCTTGCTCGAGAAAGTAGTTGCTCGCCTCGTACTGTTGCATAAGGTGGGCCACTACGCCTCTATTTAAGTAATAGAGTAATCTAGTCTTACGCCGTTCGGCACGCTTATCCTTGGCAAGTAGCGCATCGGCCTCCTCTAGCTTGTTGGCCAAAAGGAGCTTGTGAAATTTAGCATCTTTCTGGTAGTGCGTGACATGGCAGGCCTGTAACAATAGCACAAAGCTTACAAGGACTAAAAGACATGTTTTATGCATCACAGTTTCATCAACCTTACATTCTTATCCTTGAGACAAAGAGCAGGACCAACCATAGCCCAGAGGTTAGTGTAGCTTATGCATACTAAACTGTAGGGACGGTTCCTTGATATTTTTTCTTGACTTTCTTACCCTTCCCTTTGTACTTCTTAATCTTTTTTTCTCCTACCCACACAAGTTCGTTGGTCTCCAGATCAGCCAATTCTAGATTCACCTGATAGAAAACAACCTTATTGTTTCCCTCCGTGTCTACAATGGTATGGATGACTCCAAATAGCATGTAATCTGCCCCCAACTCGCGACCCAAGCGCTTTTGTGTTTCTGGAGAAACAAAGGCCGCTTGTCCTGCTCTTTCTCCTCGCAATTTTTCTCTAAACATGCTATTGGCTACTACGCGTACTGCTCCTTCCTTGATCAGCGCTCTTTCTAGGTCTTTGATAAAAGTGTCTGCTTCAATATGCTCATGGCTCTTGTTAAGAATCGTACCTACAATGAGGACTGGCTTGCGCTCGCTGTAGACCAAGGCTTGTTCCATCTCATTCTCTTCAGATAGAAATCGCTGCACTTTTTTTAGATGCGTTTGTTGGAATTTGGCTAGCCAAGGGCCATTAGTAATCTCTTCTAGCATTTTTGCAGCCACTAATCTCGAATCTGTATCGTTCCACCGCCCACTCAAGTCGGTTACTTGGGAAATATTAGTGCGAGTAACCCTCAATGAGGTACAGCTTGTCATTGCGGCTATCAGGAGCCCACCAAGCAACCTTAGTCTAAATATGCGTTTCATGATGTTTTTTTTAAAAGGTGATGCTGCTGCAATGCTATATAGTTCTCTGAACTTAAACTAGGTGTTGGGCCCAGCTTGACCTATTATTAATCTACTTTTTTTCATAGACCTAGCGGGTACTGAATGGATTCAGTGCTATTACTCCTGGCAATGGCACACCACCTAAGTAAGCCAGTAGTGCCCCACCACCAGTAGACAAATGGGATACTTGGTCAGCGTAGCCCAGGTTTTTTATCGCTGCTGCAGAATCGCCACCACCAACTAGCGAAAAAGCGCCCTGCTTGGTCGCCTGTGCTACAGCTGCTGCTACTGCCTGCGTACCCTGCTGAAAGCTTGGCATTTCAAAGACGCCGAGGGGCCCACACCACAAAATTGTTTGAGCAGCCTGCACAATATTCGCAAATTCCTGTCGTGCCTTGGGGCCTATGTCCAAAGCCATCCAGCCAGTAGGTACTTCCCCGCCTGCTACTATTCTCTTTTCAGCGACCTCCTCCAGTCGAGGAGATACTACCACATCTGCCGGCAGCACCAGTTGCACCTCTTTTTTTTGAGCTTTTTGGACCACCCTCCGGGCCAGCTCCACCTGGTCATGCTCCAACAAAGAAGCACCTACTTGTCCCCCCAAGGCCTTTTGAAATGTATTGGCCACACCCCCACCCACGAGCAAGTAATCAAGGTGGTCTAATAGGCGTTCTAAGGGTTGGATTTTATCTGAAATTTTGGCGCCTCCTATAATTGCTACAAAGGGCTTTTTAGCTCTTTTTAAGATTTTATCAGCGCTATTGAGCTCTTTTTGTATCAAGTAGCCAGCTAGCTTGTCTTGAAAGTAGTGGGCTAATAGTGTCGTGGACGTATGGGCTCGATGCGCTGTGCTAAAAGCATCGTTGATGTACACATCACCCCAGGCGGCCAATGCCTGTGCCAGGCCAGGATTGCCCATTGTTTCTCCGGCCTGAAAGCGCACATTTTCTAGCAGCAGCACCTTGCCAGGCCCAGGGTGCTGTACTTTTTCTTGTGTGTCAAGACCTACACAGCTCGGCTCAAAAGCTACTTGAGTACCTAAAATTCGGCTCAGGTAGGGAACTAGGTGTTGCAAAGAAAACCGTTCTTCATACCCTTGTTTGGGCCTTCCTAGGTGTGACAACAAGACAGCTCCTCCCCCCTCATCCAGAACTTTCCGAATGGTGGGGATAGCTCCTTGGATTCTAGTATCATCTACAACACCAAAGTGATCATTCAAGGGTACATTGAAATCTACCCGAATCAATGCTTTTTTTCCCTTAAAGTTGTATTCCTGCACGTAGCGCATCAGTGTTATTGTTTTCTTGCAGTGGCCCTATCAACAGCCTACCCGGTGTTTGGCTTCTTCTTTAAGTCGATTATCAGCAGTAATGTATTCGTTTGGAACGAAGGTTGCTAAGATAACCTCTGCGAGGAGGGCATCAAGCACTCTGAGCGTATCAAAACATCCAACCCTATGGTAGCCGAGACACCTTGTTAAGTAAGAGAAATTGTACTTACTTTTGGAAAGGTCTGATTTATGTGTACTTAGCATCAAAAATAAACCTTGAGCGTGTGAGTCAAAAAACAAAGTTGACACTTCGGCTTGTTTCCGTAATGATTGTTCTCTTAGCATTGGGCATGCAACTACAGTTTGTGATCATCCCGGCGCTAAGTACCTATAAATTTTGGCTCGCTGTCGGGGCTTTTGCCTTGCTGCTTATAACCGGTCACTGATGGCTCTTTTATAAAAAATGAATAGTTTGGCTGTTTGCGCCAAAAAGCGTACCAGATAATACGGGTCTTTTTTCTGTCTCTGCACCATGCTCTAAAGAGCCGAGGTGTGATGTAGGCCCATTTCTTTTTCTTACGTCTCTAGACCTAAAATTTTTAAGCGCAAAAGCGCATGGAATCCAAATAGTTATGGAAAAGATATCATATTATACCGAAGCAGGGCTGCAGAAGCTCAAGGATGAGCTCCATGCGTTGAAAATAAAAGGAAGGGCAACGGTTGCAGAGCAGCTGGCTGAGGCCCGAGACAAGGGAGATTTAAGCGAAAATGCTGAATACGATGCAGCCAAAAATGCCCAAGGCCTGCTAGAGATGAAAATCAGCACACTAGAACAAATAGTTGCGAAGGCCCGTGTCATTTCAAAAGCAGACGTTGATACCTCTCAGGTCTCTATCTTGACTACGGTAAAAATAAAGAATACCAAACAAGGGAAAACGTTTACTTACACCATCGTTGCTGAGGAAGAAGCAGACTTAAAGGCAGGAAAAATATCCATTGAATCTCCCATTGGAAAAGGACTGCTCGGGAAAAAAGTGGGAGAAGTGGCAAGCATTAATGTGCCCGTTGGAAATCTAGAATTTGAAATTCTTGAAATTGGGCTATCATGCTTGTAGCACAAACAGCTGCCCAACACAACTAAAAATTTACTTGCCATGTCCTCACCAATGACCCATCGCTACCTAAAATGAAAAGTATATTTACTAAAATCATCAACAGAGATATTTCAAGCTATATCATTGCTGAAGAGTCAGATTACATTGCTTTTTTAGACATTCACCCTCTGGCAGTAGGCCATACCCTAGTAGTGCCTAAAAAGGAAATAGATTATTTGTTTGATCTGGATGATACGGTGCTCACTGGGCTTATGGTTTTTACAAAAAGAGTGGCGATAGGCATACAGCAGGTCGTCCCCTGCCTTCGAGTAGGCATGGCAGTAGTGGGCTTAGAGGTCCCTCATGCACACATACATCTCATTCCACTCAACGACCCGTATGATATTGATTTCAAAAAGCCCAAGCTCCAACAAAGTCAAGTAGTGCTTAGTAATATGGCCAATCAACTACAAGCTGCCATAGCAGACTGACTACTCCTTTTTACTCACTGTACAGGAAAGCGGCAATAAGCATTGGGGACAGGTTCCTTCCTTAAGTCTGAAATGCTACGACTCCTCTGCAAGAGACATAAAAATTGACTTGTGTACCCCCTATTATTTTTTATATGCGCTATGGGGCTAGTCTCTGTTGACTACACCCTATTGAGACTAGCCCACAAGCCAATGCTACTCGTACCGACCACCCAAACGATCAAGACTAGTTTACGTATATTCGTCTTTCTTTATTTTTTTCAGTACGCCTTTAAATCGCCCAAATAACCATAAAGTATGGGACATCATCCTTGGCTGCAACACTATCCTCAGGCTGTATCAACTACGATTGATCCTGACCGTTACAAATCGCTTGTCAGTTTGTTCGAGGAATGCTTCGAAAAATACCGAAGTCTGCCCATGTGTGAAAATATGGGAAAAGTCATCACTTACGGCGAAGTAGACGACCTTTCTAAGGCTTTTACGGCCTATTTGCAAAATTGCACGGGTTTACAACCCGGCGACCACGTAGTCATTCAGCTGCCTAACTTACTGCAATATCCTATCGCGCTATTGGGCATACTCAGAGCAGGCATGGTAGTTGTCAATATGAATCCTTTGTATACCTCCTATGAAATGGAGCACCAGCTCCAAGATTCAAAAGCCAAGGCCATCGTCCTACTGGCCAATTTTGCGCACAACCTAGAGAAAATATTATCTAAAACTGCTATACAAACAACCATCATCACCGAAGTAGGAGACATGCTGGGTAAGCTGAAGGGGCCTCTCGTTAACTTTGCTGTCAAGCAGATCAAACGGCTCATCCCACATTATGATTTACCCCAGGCCATTACCTGGCAGAAAGCACTTCGAACAGGGCAGCAGACGAGCTTTCATCGGATAAGCCCACGCAGCGACCAAACTGCTTTCTTACAATACACGGGAGGTACCACAGGTGTATCCAAAGGTGCAGTGCTTACACACCGGAACATTGTGGCCAACATAGAACAGATGGCTTCTTGTATGCGCGTGAAACTGCAAGAGAAAAAGGAAATAATCATTACTCCACTACCACTTTATCACATCTTTTCTTTAATTGTCAACCTGCTCGCTATGATGCAACTAGGAGCCAAAAATGTACTAATCACCAACCCCAGAAATATAAAAGGCTTTGTCAAGGAGTTGCGCAAGCATCGTTTTACATGTATCTCAGGAGTGAATACACTGTTCAGTGCGCTACTAACACACAAGAAGTTTGCATCCCTTGATTTTTCTAGCCTCAAGGTTGCCCTGGCAGGAGGAGTAGCGCTCCAAAAGAAAGTGGCCAAGCAATGGGAAGCAACAACTGGTACTCCTTTAGTGGAAGGATATGGCCTGACAGAAGCCTCACCTGCGGTAACTTGTAACATGTTAGATGGCATGCATCGCATAGGTACCATTGGTATTCCGCTGCCAAGTACAGTAGTAAAAATAGCAGATGACGATGGCCAAGAAGTGGCCTACGGCATACCAGGTAATTTGCTTGTCAGAGGGCCACAAGTCATGCAAGAATACTGGCAGCAACCTGAAGAGACCACCCAAGTATTTGTAAAAGATTGGCTTCAAACAGGCGATGTGGCAGTCATGGACCAAGATGGGTTTATCAGTATCATAGATCGCAAGAAAGAAATGATTAATGTATCTGGTTTTAATGTATATCCCAATGAAATAGAAAATGTGGTAAGCGAACACCCTAAAGTACTAGAAGTAGGCGCCATTGGTGTGCCCGACCAAAGTGGCAAAGAAGAGGTGAGGCTATACGTTGTCAGGAAAGACCCCCAATTAACAGCAGAAGCGTTAATTGCTTACTGCAGAGAACGGCTTACCAAGTACAAAGTACCCAAGCATATTGTATTCAGGGATAGCATTCCCAAATCAAATGTTGGCAAGATTTTAAAAAGAATACTGAAGGAAGAAGCTATCAACAATACGATAAGTCAAAACAGGTAGACTGTTACACTGCTGGCAATCGTGCTTTCACGATGCTTATACACTTTTGGGGGTTATTGATCGTTTCTCGTGCTCAATCACAAACAATCACCGTAACTTTGTTACGGCTGCTGTTCTATCGTATAGACTTTGACAATCATCCAACACATCAAAAAAACTACCTTGACCCTGTTGGCTATAATATGGGGTCTCTCTATGACAGGCTGTCGGGATTTTAAAGATTGCCGTACGCCCTACAAGTCTTTTGTGGCTGTAAAATTTTTTCCCATCAATCAAGACGGTACCGTTAAGGACGCAGCAATGCAGGCATTGCTACAGCAATCCTCTGCGGGCAGGTTTTACGAGCCGTATCTGGATCCTGATGCAGATTCTGTAATTATTCGTATTACTTCTGGCACTGCTTCTAAGACCCTGAAGATTCACTACCAGAAAGAGGCAGTGCTCACCTCCCACCAATGTGGTGGTACATATAAGTATACACTCAAAAAGATAACGTCTAATTTTAGTGGGAAATATAAAATTATCAACAAAGAGTTAAGTATACTCAATGACTCAAATATTGACGTCCAGATATATTTCTAGCATTTTTCTCTGTCTAGGGATGCTTGTCAATAGTTTACCCGCATGGTCCAAAACACGGTATTGGCCTACAGGTATCTTGTTGGGTATCGATGCCCTCCGCCCTTTCCAGTACAAGTATTATGGACGCACGGGCACTCCGTATGAGCTGAATGCTTCTATAGATTTTGCAAGGTGCATTCTTGAAGGAGACTATGGCCGGGGTCATATCCGCTGGGAGGGACACAACGCAAAAACAAACACGCTCTCCTCTTATACTAGCAGTGGTCAATATTTTCGAGTGGGTCTAAACTACAACTTGCTCCAGGACACCCCGAACAAAAATATAGCCTTCTGGGGGTTTCGGTACGCCAGAAGTTTCTCTCAGGACCACCTTGTCAGCAAGGTGAGCTATGATAGTGGTGGCCCGATCAAAACTCAGAATGTTTTTATAGACAGCAAGCAGGACAACGTGAAGGCGCGCTGGTTCGAGGCAGTGGTCGGGGTAAAAGTAAAAGTCTGGAAGCTGCTGTATGCGGGTGGTACCCTACGCTACAAATTCGGTCTCCGCATTGACCAGTCTGACTCCCACGTCCCCTATGATATGCTCGGCTGGGGTTTAAATGATCAAGAGGAGACTTTTGGCTTTAACCTCTACCTCTCTTTGCGCATTCCTTTTCCCTACGATACACTACCTAGCAATCCAAAGGAGTAGTCAACTTGCCTACAACCAAGTCATGCTCGGCCAATACTATTTAAAGTAACTAAAACTGTGTTGCGGGTCTAGTTGAACTAAAAACTGATACATCAATGTAATGATGTGCTCTATGTCTTGCTTATGTACCATCTCTACAGTTGTATGCATGTATTTAAGCGGTAAGGAAATCAGCCCAGAAGCTACCCCTGCGTTAGAATAAGCAAAGGCATCTGTATCAGTGCCTGTATGGCTTGAAGAAGCTTGCCTTTGAAAAGGTAGTTGATGCTTCTGAGCTACTTCGATAAGCATCCTCAGCACATTACGCTGCACTGCAGGAGCATGACTCAAAACCGGGCCTCTGTTGCAGGCAATATCCCCCTCTTTGATTTTATTGTAAAGTGGAGACTGAGTATCGTGTGTCACGTCTGTAACAATGACTAAGTCAGGTTGGAGACGGTGGGCAATCATGGCTGCTCCATGGAGCCCCACTTCTTCTTGCACTGCATTGACGATATAAAGCCCGAAGGGTAATTTTTGTTTGTTTTCGTGGATCCTCTTGGCCACTTCAGCAATCATAAAACCACCTATTCTATTGTCTAGACCACGACCTACCAAAAAATTCTGGTTGAGGGTGATTAAGTCCGCATCAAAAGTCACCACAGAGCCAACGTGGATACCTAGTGCTTCCACTTCTTCTGCTGAGCTACATCCACAGTCTAGCACGATCTTTTCCACATCAAGCTTGGGGGATTTTTCTCTATCCTCGCGCACATGAATCGCAGGCCATCCAAAGACGGCAGGTATTGTACTATTTTCAGTATGAACCTTAGCGCGTTGAGACGGTGCAATTTGGTAGTCAGAGCCGCCGTTGCGGATCACATAGATATACCCCTCTTTTGTAATGTAATTTACGAACCAAGAAATCTCGTCGGCATGGGCCTCAATCACCACCTTGTAGGCTGCTTGAGGATTGATAATGCCTACCGCCGTGCCATAAGCATCTGTCAAACAATCATCTATATAAGGATCAAGGTAATCTAGCCAAATCTTTTGGCCAGCTGTTTCGTAGCCTGTAGGAGAGGTATTATTAAGGTATTTAAATAAAAAGGATTCACTTTCTTTGTGCATGTTTCAAATCGTGTTTAAAGTGTCAATAAGTAAAAATTTGAACGCACTCACGCAAGGAGACGAACTCAGCGACTCATCTTGCCAAGGATTATCTCGCTATGATTATTTTAGCTTCGTAGGCTCCTGGAAGCTACCCTTACAGTACACGGATTGCCCGTCTTTGTCTTTGGCAACCACATAAACCACTTCAGAACAAGGCAGTATCAAGCTTGCACTGTGATCTATCCCCCGTTCGTTCTGCTCTTTCTTCTAGCACTTCAGGAAAATCATGAATGGATTGCATTTTGTAAGGGCTAGTGTGGGTCACAGTGTAGTATCAGAGCTCAGTCTTCCTATCATTCTCAATGAACTGTACATAAATTGCTCGCGGCATCAGCTTTTTAGCGTGCAACAAAAATAGGCATATTCTTTTGAGAGAAGTATAAGCTGGCATTTGTACCCACTCATAGCTATTATCTCTTTCAGACCAATCATATCATGTGCCTATCCACTCCTCGAGGAGTACAGCGCCCAGCACTATGGCAATAGCTACTTTGGGGGCATCATAACCCATGTAACACCATGTGCTACCAGATTCAAGGGTGCGTTTATCTGTATCATAGCACATACGACTGGCAGTATCTCGTGACAGTTTGGTCTTCAAACTAAACCCATTGCATTGATTTTCTTCATGAATAGAACAAGCCGTAACGCGCGATGAAGATAATCACGCTGCCGTACTATCAAAACCACAACTCCCCACAGGCTGCCAAGCTCTTGTTCTGTACTGGTGCAGCATTATTTTTTGTTGGTTTACAATGCCTACATGTAAAGTCTGCGCCTGGATAGAGCCAACAGAAAATGTAAAAAATGATTCTTGGCCAGTAATTCCTGAGAAACTTGCTACCTGTTCATACATACGCTCTGACGTTTGCATCAACTTATGACACTCGCCGGTAGGCGCCAGAAAACATACCACCTCTTCGGAGGGGACACGACAAACAATACCACCCTCAAGACCTGGCGATGGCAGGTACACACTGCACGCCTTATCCCCCATTCAAGTTGTGTCTAGGCACTATTTTTGAGTGCTCCGAGTGCTTTGTCGATTGTATAGCGCCCAATTCCCTCCTCTCCAATCACATCAAATAACTCAACAGCCCTCCTGGTCAAAACCTCCTCCTCTATCTGCTCTGCTACGAACCATTGTAAGAAGTTGAATGTAGAGAAGTCTTTGACAGCAAAGCAGTGGTCGACCAAATGGTGAATAGACTGGGTTACCTTGGTTTCATGCACGAGCGCTAGCTCAAAGACTTGTCTAAATGACTGAAAAGCATGCTGAACCTCAGTTATTTCGGGATGTATGGCATGTCCTCCCGCATCGTTGATATAACGAAAGAGCTTTAACATGTGTCCTTGCTCTTCTTCAGCGTGATGGTACAAAAACTCCGCTGCATGCTTGTAGCCTTGGGTATCACACCAAGAAGCCATGGCTAAGTAATGCGCAGCTGACCTGCCCTCCATACCTACCTGTTGGTTAAGTAACCGCTCCGTTGCTGGGCTCAAAGAACACCTCAATCGGTCTATTTTTTCCATAACGAATGCTTATCGATACCCCTGCTTACTCGTCCTGGCTGCAGGTAGCACATCCCTGAACTAAACCAAAAATACCCGTAAAAACAAACTATTTTCATACCCGCGCCTCTTGGTATTTTTCAAGCACTTGGTTGATCATAACTCTACAAGTATATTTTTCCATTCTTCAACAGTTATGCCCTATACCTTGCGCCCATCTTAAAATTTTTACTAGATTGCTCACTGGCTAATAAAAAAAATTGGACATGGCTATTATGATTACCGATGCATGCATCAATTGCGGTGCTTGTGAACCAGAGTGTCCTAACAACGCTATTTATGAAGGCGGAGCAGATTGGAAATTTGCTGAAGGTACTAGTTTAAAACAAGTAACCGTAGGCGGCACTATGGTAGATGCCCACACCCCCCAAAGCGCTTATTCTTCTGAATTCTACTATATTGTTTCAGACAAGTGTACAGAATGTGTAGGGTTTCATGAGGAGCCCCAATGCGCAGCGGTGTGTCCGGTAGACTGTTGTGTATTAGATCTAAACCGGCAAGAAACAGGAGAGGAGTTACAGCACAAGAAGGCTTGGTTGCACGGAGACTGAATATTTTCCTGCTTGCTTTACTCCCCTAAAACACCGTCATTTGTGCGTTGTATGAGTCATTGTGTAATCTAAACTTTGAAAACTGTGGAAGAGCATAGAGAAACTAACGAGGTTTATTCGAAGAGAGTGAAGGCAGGTAAAAGAACTTACTTTTTTGATGTGAAGGCTACACGTGCGAATGACTATTATCTCACGATTACAGAGAGCAGGAAAAAATTTAAAGAAGACGGACACTTCTACGAAAAGCACAAAATTTTTCTGTACAAGGAAGATCTCAACAGGTTTGTAGGAGCCTTAAATGAAACAGCAGACCACATCAAGAAAGAACTGATACCTGACTATGATTTTGATCAGTTTGAACACAGCAACAACGAAGAGGATTCTCCTAACAGTACTCTTAAAAAAGAAACTGAATCCAACACTACATTTGGCTTAGGTGAATAAGTTTGCACCAAGCCGTTTCTCAATGTTTTTAGTGACAGTGCGTTCGCAACACTCAACACCTTTTTAGTCGCCCCCCTTGTTTCTCACTACCCCATAATCGTCTTTTTTAATGGCCCTCAGATATGGCATCATAGGCTTGCCCAATGTAGGCAAGTCCACACTGTTCAATGCACTTTCTAATGGCAATGCTACCGCCGACAATTTTCCTTTTTGTACCATAGAACCTAACATAGGCATTGTCAAAGTGCCAGATGAGCGAATGCAATTACTAGGCTCTTTGGTAGTCCCTCAAAAGCTTATCCCCACATGCATCGAGTTTGTAGACATTGCCGGCTTGGTCAAGGGTGCTAGCCAAGGAGAAGGGCTTGGGAACAAATTTCTGGCCAATATTCGGGAAGTAGATGCTATTGTTCATGTGGTACGGTGTTTCCAGGACGACCAAGTGGTACACGTGGCAGGACAGGTAGATCCAGCTTTTGATAAAGAGGTGATAGACTATGAGCTACAAATGAAGGACTTAGAAACAGTCCGAAAGCGCATGACAAAGATTGAGAGAATAGCCAAATCGGGGAATAAAGAGGCCCAGCAAGAATTTAGCCTCTTGGAATGCTTTGCAACACAGCTTACCCAAGGGGGAAGTGCACGTACGGTTGCTATAGATGCATCTGAGTCTTTAATAGTTAACTCTTGGCAACTCCTCACACTGAAACCTGTACTCTATGTAGCCAATGTTGACGAAAAAACACTTCGAAAAGGCGCTAATAACTACGTAGACCAACTTCGGACAGCTGTCAAAGAGGAACATGCTGAGATAGTTTTAGTCTGTGCCGCACTGGAAGCCCAAATGGCAGAGCTAACACCAAGTGAGCGAAACTTATTTCTTGAAGATTATGGTCTGAAGGCTTCTGCAATGGAAGTATTAATCCGTGCTTCCTATCAACTACTCAGCCTCATCACCTATTTTACAGCAGGCCCTCAAGAAGTAAGAGCCTGGACTATTAGGACTGGCACCAAGGCGCCGCAGGCAGCAGGAGTTATTCATAGCGACTTTGAAAGAGGGTTCATTAGGGCTGAAGTAATCAAGTTGTCAGACTATCTGCACTACAAAACAGAATTAGCTTGCCGGGCAGCGGGGAAAATACGCATTGAAGGGAAAAGTTATGTGGTAGAAGATGGAGACATCATACATTTTCTGTTTAATGTGTGAGAGCACAGAGAGAAAGTCAGTGTTATAGCTTCTGGCTTTGTCGTGCAAATGTATAAGAGCGCTCAAGCGTTACACGATCATCCACATCTTCTAGAAGATTAGAGCGAGGAACTTACAAGGAAAAATCTAGGTAGTAGTGTCACCAAAAGCCCTATAATTTACAGCCTTAGAGACCCAATAACATCTCACAGAAGGAGGTTATGTGATCTTATAAGCCAAGTAGAGCTAGTAACCTTATCACCAGGTGACCATTGTTTTGATTTTCTAATTACGCAGGTGTCTTTAAACAAGATGGTGGGCTTATTAGACCGGAGTTACAACACTTAAACCTCTGTTCCTTGCGTATAGAAATCTAAACTTACTTGTGGCGCTGTCGAGGCGGCTTACATCATTAAGCAAAGACGCTAATGATCAAGCAAAACCAGATAGGAAAGTAACAAGCTTGTTGTAACTATCTTAATGTTTCTGGCAATCATCCCATATGCTAGCCTAGTTTTTGAGACCAAGGCAGTAAGCATGAATAGCGCCGCGCCGCCAGACACTATGGTTAGTCCCATCTAAAAAAATCAAGTACGAAAATTTATTATGTTGCCTGTTTCTTGTGGCAGCCTTTGATTCGTGTCTGCTTGCAGTAGTGACACGGCAGCATCTACAACAGAGACAACAGCAGACGCAACGGAGGGACTAGGGCCGGCCCGATACTAAGCGAACGGATGCAAGATCATACGGACCCAATGCTTTCAATGGTGGCAATCACAGGGTAAAGACGTGGCTCGAAGTTGGGATGGGATGTGGCAAGGTTGCGCAAAGGTTTTTTTTAAAAAAAAGCAAGAAGAGACCCCACCGCTCCAGCAGTAGCTGATATAGACACATCAAAAAACGTGCTGCAAGAGCTACTTTACTTTAAAACCTATCTGAGGTCTTGGTTTTTTCTTTTCGGTCATGAATAGTTGGATGTATTGTAAAAGCTGTTGAATGTTAGTGTCCTGCAAAGCTTGCTGTTTGTCAAGCTGTTCCAACTTTAAGAGAATGTCCTTATGAGTCAGTACCATCTCCCGCAGCTTGACAAAAACTTCTATGATGTGTACACTGGCCTTGATGGCTGTTTCAGTCTTTAAGATGCTGGCCAACATGAGTATCCCATGCTCTGTGAAAGCATACGGAAGCGTCCGCGTCTTAGTCGACACGTTTGCGGTCGCAAATTGCGACCGCAAACTTTCTACCTCTTCCAAGGTAAGTTGAAACATAAAACTGGCAGGAAACCTTTCCTGATTTCTCTTCACTTGCTCGTTCATCCGTTTGGTTTCGTAACCATAGAGTGCGGATAAATCACTATCTATCATTACCCTTTGGCCCCTGATCAAATAGATTTTCTGCATGACTACCTCGTCAGCAATCACCACCTGTACTGCTTTGTGAATTGTATCCATAAACTTCCAAATTAATAGGACATGCCCCCGCACAGCTTCATGTACAGTCTTTTGTAATCCTATGCATCAATACGCGCCACAAAGAAAATACAGCAACTATTTACCAAGAGACCGAAAATGCTCCTTGTTGTAGCAAAGAATGACTATGAAGACCGCACTTTATTGCTTCTTCTTGGAGCTGCTGAGCCAGAGATCTTTGGTTAGAAGCACCAATGACCAAAGTGCTAAAGTTAAATTGGTCGAGCAACGGTTGGAGGGTGGTTACCGCATTTTCCTCTACCACCAAAAAGTCGGCATCTATTCTTTCAGCAAAATGTGGTAACCTATTACTGTTTTTATTGATAAAAATAAACTTTTTCCCTTTCCAGACTGCCACCTTCAGGCCATGCCAGACCTGCATTGGAAATTCTTGCTGCTGTACTACTTCTTCCAGCAGGTAGGTGTCTGAAGAGGAAATTCCCAGAGCTGTTTGGCTGGGTTGGACATGGTAGGCATACTTTGGGGAATCGACTTCAAAACGATGATCAACACATAAGGTACTATGGCGGCCTTTGACAAAGGAAATGACTTGATGGTGACCAATACTGTAAAAAATTACTTTGCACTGTGTTTGTTGACTAAGGTATGCCTGTATGGTATGCAGCGAGAGCAGCATAGCCAGCAGACACATGGCTGTCAAATACTGCATTCTCTTGGTGTGCAGAAAGGCAAGACACAGGACCAGCAGCCCGTACAACAGCAGTGCCACAGGAACACTTAAATAAATAGGCTCAACAAGGCTACAAGGAAGCCTTTGAACACACTCAGTAAATGTATTGACACCCAGGACCACTGTTTCAAGTAGCCAAGCAAGGAGTACACTGAGGCCAGCCCAGAAACTGGTCATTAGTACCACCAGCCCCAAGCACAGGATGACCAATGCGGCAGGCACTACTACCCAATTGGCTATTACAAAGTAAGTGGGGAACTGATTAAAATAGTACACGCTCAACGGCGTAGTAGCTACCTGAGCCCCTATAGATACAGAAGCAAGAAGCCATAGCTTGCCAAGGATCCAATGGTTCAAAGCCAGTAATCTATAAATTCTGGGCTGCAGATACACAATGCCAAGCACTGCCAAATAAGAAAGCTGAAAGCCCACAGAAAAAATAAACATCGGATTCCACAACAGTAATAAGAAGGCCGAAGCAGCCAGCGTATTATAGCTACTGGGTTGCTTGCCCAACATAGGGGCCAAGGCCATCAATGTAAACATCGTGGTGGCCCGCAATACAGAAGGAGATAAGCCCGTCACAAACGCATAGAACCAAAGTACTACCAAGGAGACTACCGGAGAAAGCCACCGAACGTTCCAAATAAATTTTAACAGTCTCCAAAAAAAACTTAAAAACCAGTAAAGTATACCTACATGCAACCCTGAAACCGCCAACACATGCATAGTGCCAGTACGCGCATAGGAGGTGCTCACTTCGGAGGTCAAGGCATCTTTTTGACCCAGTACCAGCGCTAAGACTACGGCACGCGCTTCTGGATGATGGATATGTTGAGTAAACAGCGCTTGGCAATAACGGAGTACTTGAAAGGACAATACTTTCACAGGATTGGGAGGTTGGTGTGCTACCACTACTACCTCATTCCTTGCTGCAAAATGCTGGTGATAAACTTGAGAAAGACCTAGAAAAGCCGCATAGTCAAACTCATGCGGGTTCCTAGCAACAGGCACTGCCCGAGGCTGCCCCTGAATCAGCAGCACATCACCATAACGCACCTGAAACGACGTAGACTTAGGCAAAGACATCCACACTTTTCCCTGTACCTGCTTCCATTGTCCTTGCATACGGGCCCGACGCACGGCTACTACCACACTACTGCGGGCAATTTTTGCATGAGCATCTTCCAAGGCTATTGCTTCATAGGCCTCTATGGAGGCTGACCAATGCGTAAGATGCTTAGGGTCGTGGCGCACCTCATGTGTCAACCAGTGCAAATAGCCAAGTAGAAAGATGCCTCCCAGGCCCAAAAAGCCTAGCCAAGGGCTCCAAGCACAAAACGTAGTAACTGGTGTACCTACAATAACAAGAACATAGGTGAACAACAGCAATCCCAACAAGCCGCCGGCTATCCAGACTGGTCCTTCCCAGTAACGAGCAGCCAATATACCGCCCACCAAAGCCAGGGTGATCCTCACAAAGGGAAATCTGGACCAAGGAGACATATGCATCGGTTCATGGGGTGGTCGAATACATTGGGTAATTTAATGGCCGCACTGTGGTACAAGTCGAAAGCTATGGCGATGGTGTGGCGTAATGCCTAACTGTTGAATGGCCTGGCGGTGGGCTTTCGTAGGATACCCTACATTGCTTTCCCACCCATAGCCCGGAAAGCCTTGTGCCAGCTGGTACATGAGTGCATCCCGGTGCGTCTTGGCCAGCACAGAAGCAGCCGCAATGGGTGCTAACTGTGCATCGCCCCTGACAATACATTGGTGTGGGATGTTTTGATAGGGCTGAAAGCGGTTGCCATCAATGAGCAATAATGCGGGCAGGGGATGCAGCTGTGCAATGGCGCGATGCATGGCCAAGTACGAGGCATGCAAGATGTTACGTTGATCGATTTCCTGGGGACTTGCCTCGCCTAGCGCCCAATCAATTGCTTCTTGCTGGATGAACTTACTGAGGAGTTGTCGTCGTACTGGTGTCAGCTGTTTGGAATCGTTGAGCAAAGGATGCAAGAAGTCTTTCGGCAAAATGACTGCCGCCGCCACTACTGGGCCGGCCAGACACCCGCGGCCTACCTCATCGCAGCCTGCTTCTATCAGCGTATCAGAAAGATAAGGTTGGAGTACAGCATTCATAGCTCATCAACTAGCCGACAGTATAACCGCTAAGCTGGTAAAATACTATACCTCCAGGCTACTTAGAAAGTGGAAAGATATCGCTCAGGGTGCTCAATAATCTCTCGCGCACGTTTCAATAGCTTTATGTCATAGCCTTGTTCCTCAAGAATATCAATGGCAATAGCTTGGTTAGATTTTCCAGGGACCACTTTGTAAGTGTATTTCAACCTTTTTTCAGCACCCTGGTACGTGATATAGACCTTATAGTTGACAAAACCTTTTTCTGGGACATTTTTTTCTAGCAGCATCACAATGGGGTAGTGCGTAGCCACTATGTTCAACGTATTGGTGTAGTCGGCCATGGCCTCTAAGACAGAGTATTCAGCAGCTGCGCCTTCTGTGGGATTCGTACCGCTGAAGGGCTCATCAAATATGCTGAAGCTAAACTCGTCCTGTTGAAGCCCGGCAAGCAGGTTGATATGCTTTTGTGCACGGTCTACTTCGGCCATGAAGAGGGATTTCCCTGCGGCAATGTCATCATTCATGTCAATGGAGGTGTTGATTTTATCGAAAGGCGTCAGGACTGCCTCTTTAGCAGGTGCAATGCCGAATGTCTGGCTGAGTAGCAAGCTGGTCGTCACTCCTGTCAAAAAGGTAGACTTTCCCCCTGCATTCGGGCCTGTAAGAATGATATTGCTAGTACCTCCAGCAGCAGCATCCATCACCACCGAGTTACCTACCGCTTCCTTGGCATCCAAGAAAGGATTCCACATGTCTTCCAGCTTGATGTAAGGCTTTTTCTTCTGGCTGCGGTCTAGAAACTTAGTAAACACATAGGCGTGAGAAGTAGAGTGATTCTGGGTTTCTTGCATCAGCGTAGCTATACTAACGAAGGCGTCCAGCTCGCCCAACTCATACATAGCATCGGCAAAGGCATCTTTGTGCGCTGTAAAGAGCTTATGACTGGCCAGTAGCTTGCCGGCATTGTTGAAGAAATAAGACCAGTTGTTATAAGGAAGCGTTTGTAGATAGTTCACTAGCCTCCCCAGCTCGGTGTTCCCTTGAGCTTGTGCCAGCAGGTTTCTTATGTTGGCGAGTCGTGCTCCATACGTGGCTTCGAGTATTGGCGAGGCAGCCACACATTCACTCACTTCGGTAGCAGCCATCACAAAAGCCTGTACATCTGCCATGCGCAAGGCCAGGTTGCGCAGCACGGAGGAGTATTCTAAGTAGTTGCTGATGCTCTGATAGGCAGCCCAGGTATACAAGGTCTCAGATATTATGAAAATATTACGAAAAGTCGTGAGACCACTACCAGATGCTGCATGCTTCTTAAGCTGATCCCATTTGTACCATCCTCCGTAGTAAGGTGTCGCCCCCATCCAGAAAAACCTTCTATTAGTAAGAGGAATAGTCTCGGTACCAAAAGATGGCTTGCTCATTTCTTTGCTCATGAATATTTCTTGAGAAAGGGGAATCGTCACAGGCCATAAAACCCTATATTGTATGCCCCAGAAGTCACGGAAAAATCGCTTCTTAAACTCCAACCATCCTGCGTTTTTATTGGCTCTTTCGTCATTTTTTGTGTAGAAATAGTCATCCATGTACTTTCTGTACTCCTTGGTATGCAACGCGTCTGTAGGGGTCCATAAAGACAATACACTCTGCTCAGCTTCTTGGTAACGGCGCAGGCTAGCCTTGAGTCGGTCTACTTCTACTGTACTGTCCAAAAAAGTTTGGATGATATGCTGTCGCTTGCCCAACTCTTCGAGACTGCTCGTAGGCGTTACCAACAGGGTGGCTAATACGCCTTCTCCCAGGGCGGTGACCGTTCTATTAATACGGCGCATCAAGTGATAGGTAGGCTCACTGGTCGTTCCATAAAAAAGATGGAGGTCTCCCCAGGCATACTCGTTCAAGACGGGTACCATCTTTTCTTGCAGTAAAGCGTATTTTTTGCTCTTCGTAAAGATGCGGTTGAAAACCACTTCCCGCTTGGTCTTTTCCCCGAGCCTGGCTGGCCGAATCTCATACGCAGCGTGCTCTTTTACAGTTGCTGCCTCTGTATCCCTACCCTCACTGGGAAAGGACTTGATGTAATAGTCAGCAATGTCTGTGGCTAACTGGTAATTTTGTTCAGCAGCTGGAGCCTCTGTAGCAGCACAAAGAGCAGGCTTAATCCCTGATAGCATGATGGCGAACACACTCAAAAAGTATAATCTTTTAGATAAATTGATCATTCTTGTGTTAATAATATTGATGACTTCTTTTGTTGAAAAATTCTTAAAATGACTATCAGAGGCTACCCGTTATAGACGTTTAGCACGACGCAGACACGTAGCCACCCCTGGAGAAAGGCTAAATCTATTCATGGTTATACGTGCAGACGGCTTTTTATCGAAATGTACTCCCCGAAAAATAGTAAAAAACGTAACTAAAGAATACGATTCCTTCTAAAATTTGCAAAAAACAGTCTATATATTGGGTGAGTCACCTCATCCAGCACCAACCGGTCTGTTTAAAAACCCGCTGTCCCATCAGCTCAATCCGCAACACCTAGGCAAATGCTATTCCCTAGAAAAAGCTAGCAGAAGTCTTCGT
>JANPMB010000007.1:0-2107 GCA_031422615.1 Amoebophilaceae bacterium | reverse complement strand
CACCCGTGACTGCTGTGACCCCCATGCCAACACCTACCATGGCACCTGTACGCAATAGTGCTTTGGCCAACTCACGTTCCCTCTCCCTGCGGACATTAAACGCTGCAACCTCCATCTCGCAAAGCTGAGAAGAAAGCGCTTTGGCTTGAGCCTGGTTGCCACTCGATATGGTTGATTTTAATTCTTCTCGAAGTGATGCATACTGCAGATCTCTAGCTGCGAGACGATTTTGGTTGTGGGTACTATGAGGGTCACAACGCTGCATAGAGCGCAATACCATGCCCACATTACCCCCCCCCGCCGCATCGCCCTAGGGTTAAAAATTTCCAATTTCTTTGTAGCATGGTAAAGCGCCGTGGTGTGTACGGAGGTAGCCAGTATGTTTGCCGTGCATTTGCGAATCGTAGTGAACAGCTACTAGCAAAATATTTCTTTATATGCTGCAATTATCTGCCTTAGCCTGTCAAACGCTTTACGTTCTACCTCCTCCCATTCGGAAAAATTCTCAAAAAAATCATCTTTGTAAAAGAGCTCTGGCCAAAAAGTTCGTTTGTTTTTTGTTGCACAACGTACTACCCATAAAGGGCATACTCTGCTGTCAACAATTTCAAACAGTTGAGATGGGATTTCGAATAAATGCCCTCCATCGAAAATCATATAGTAATTAGTGTCCTCGGAAATTCTAAGTCCATAAACCTCATAGTTAATATCAATTTTTAAATACTCTCGCATATCACTATTGATTATAGAAGAATTTGTGCTTGATATTGACACTGCAATACATTTTACTATCATGGATTTAAAAGTTTTACTTTTGTTTCGACTCGCTGTCCTGTGGAAAGATTTTCATACCAATGAGTTTTAAATTTCTTTCCATTCTTAGTAAATGAAGAACTGGTCTTTTTTACCCAGTCAGAAGCTTCGCCACCATACTGCTGAGCTAAACGAGGCCCAGATCGTAAGTTGCTAACTATAACACACCCTCGCTCATACATTTGTGCCTCACTAGCCAATTGCAACTCTAAGTTGACTGAATGTGTAGCCAGCTTTGCGGCAGAGCTGTTTACCTTCCCAGCCCCCTTCACCTTCCCAGCCCACCGCACCCCGCACGCCTCTAAGCCGAAGAGGCTTGCATGCCAGACTGCACTACCATGATTACCGGTATGCCAGGAATCCCACGTGTTACGGCCAGTTTCTACAAAAGGCAGGTGATAACTCCCGCCGTCCTCTGCACTGGCCTAATTGCCTGGACGCACACGCCTTAGTGCCTCTGCACCACAGTGGCCCGTTGCATCGGCCTTCTCGGCCCTCTCCAACTTTGCGTAGTATGCTTGCGGGTTTCCCACGTATACTTTGTCTACTGGCAGAGCGCGTTGAAGCGCGCAGCAGTCTCCATGATGGTGCCCATTCCTAGTTTTCCAGGTATTTTTCTATTGGGATCGCCGCGTCTACGACACTTCTATGCTTCGCCAAAATTTGCAGCAAGACCACATCAGGGGCCGCCACGTAGTAGGGGAGGGGTTTCTACTGTAGACGGATCTGTATTGCTGGTCAGTGTTTTCGTGAGGGATGTGCTGCAGCTACATGGGCGGGCTATTTTGTATAGCCACCTTTTGATGGACTACGCCTATCTTACTTTTTGTAAACAGCATGCAGTGACTCTGGCACAAACTTCCGCAACTGCTTGGGCAATGCCTTGAAGAGCTTCGGTACAAAGAACTCTACTTGGTTGTATAGCGTAAGCAGGCAAAAAGAATAGCCCATAAGCGTACCTTCATCCAAGACACTTTGCAAGTTGTGCTTCAATACGAGTCCCTCAGCAATGATTTCTTCGAAGAGGGCTTGTAAATTCACATCTCCATATTCAACATCATACCATGTTTCCCTATAAGCTCCTCTCAATAAACAAATACGCTTGAGCCCTCCTTGTTTTAAATCTTCAACAAGTACGGCGGGTGTAATCTCCTGCTGCAAGGCTTTTGGTAAAACCTCAAAAATACCCAATGAGGCCACGGCATTAAATAGCTTACCGATGACAATGTAATGGCCATTCAAGATGCCTTGATTCAACTCGACGGCGTAAGAGCTTACAAAAATCCATTTTCTT
>JANPMB010000006.1:0-46904 GCA_031422615.1 Amoebophilaceae bacterium | reverse complement strand
TATTTGCAGGCTAGCACTTACCACCACGATAGAGAATGACCTCTCTGCGGGGGCGCCTAGTGCTCGTAGAAAAAGCTTAGAAAGCGCTGCTGACGCAACACAAGCACTGCGAGGCTGCGCCGTTTCAAGCGCGTAATGTAGATATACCCACTCATGTTAGCAAATAAAATTAGTACCTTTTTCTTTTCCTATTGTTGTGGTGGGGCCATGGCCTGGATAAACAACTACCTTATCTCCCAGAGGCAACAACTGCTGGTGAATGCTTTGTAAAAGAAGTGTGTGATCACCGCCTGGCAAGTCTGTCCTGCCTATACTGCCCCTAAACAAGACATCTCCAGAGAGACAAACATTAGCTTGCTGATTGTAAAGTGCAATATGTCCCGGTGAATGGCCTGGCACATGGAGTACCGATAAGGCCGCGTCACCTACCTGTATGGCATCGCCCGCGGTAAGTAGCTTTGTAGCTTCGATAGGCCTATAGGCTGAGAAACCATAGTAAGGGGCATACTGGATGGCTGCTTGTAGTGTGGGCACTTCTTGCTGATGTAAGGCGAGGTCGACGTTGTAGGTGGCTTTTATATAGTGATTGCCTACTATGTGGTCGATGTGGGCATGGGTATTGATCAGGTGAGTAACGCGCAGGGTATGCTCTTCTATGAAAGCGCTTAGGGTTTCTTGCTCATGCTGCTCATAACACCCTGGGTCAACAATAGCACACGTCCTCGTATCATCGTAGATGACGTAAGTATTTTCTGAAAAAGTATTGAATGTGAAGAGCTGGACGTAGAGCATGGAGTTACTCAGTGCTGAGATGTGATCCTTCGTCTGTATGGCATGGCTCTTGAGGGCTTTGGGTGATTGTATCGTGCCCATTTTCGGGCCCAGCAACTTCTACAGCCTTCTGGCCAAGTATCTGTGCTGCATGGCTTCCTATCTTTACTGTATCGATTATCATCTCGATCCTGCCGGCCGCGTCGATGACAAAGGTAGTTCGTGCTGTGCCCCAATATTTCCAAAAACCAAACATAGACTTTTTTACCCAGGTACCATATTGCTCATGGATGGTGTGGTTTTCATCAGCGATGAGTCGGAAGGGAAGTTGATTTTTTTCAATAAACTGTTTGTGAGCTGTTGCACTATCTGTACTGACACCCACTACTTCATAGCCTGCCTGTTGCAAGACCTCGTAGTTATCTCGTAAACTACGTGCTTGTGCTGTGCAAAATGGCGTATTGTCTTTAGGATAGAAGTAAAGTACTAGCTTCTTACCGGCAAAGTCGGTCAGCTGAATAGTTTGGTTGTCCTGATCTTTACCTACAAAAGCAGGTGCTGAGTCGTTAACTTGTAGTGGCGTAGGCATTGGTGCTATCAGTGTGTTGCTGGCTTTTAGCGCAATATGCGGTGCAATGACCAGTGCTACAATAGAAGAAAGCTTGATAAGAATGTTCATAGAAGGTCCAGAGGTATCTTTGAAAGGATCTCCCACAGTATCGCCTGTTACAGAAGCTTTGTGAGCTTCCGAGCCTTTGTAAAACATCTCTCCATTAATTTCAACACCCTTCTCAAAAGATTTCTTAGCATTGTCCCAAGCACCTCCTGCATTGGCTTGGAAGAGCGCCATTAATACACCACTTACTGTCAGGCCTGCTAGCAGGCCACCTAACACTTCTGGCCCAAAAACAAATCCTACCATCATAGGCACAACAATGGCCAAAGCGCCAGGTAGGAGCATGGCGCGAAGAGCTGCGTTGGTAGCAATGTTGATGCACTTATCATACTCGGGCGGTGTTTCTCCCTGTAGGATACCTTTTATTTCTCGGAATTGCCTTCTTACCTCGTGCACCATAGCCATGGCTGCCCTTCCTACTGCACTGATAGTCAGGGCAGAGAAAAGAAAAGGAATCATGCCCCCTACAAATAAGCCGGCCATTACAGGCGCTTTGTAAATGTCTATACTCTGAATGTTGGCAGTCCGTACGTAGGCTGCAAAAAGAGCTAGTGAAGTCAAAGCAGCTGAGGCAATGGCAAATCCTTTTCCTGTAGCTGCTGTAGTATTACCTACGGCATCCAGTATGTCAGTTCTTTGTCGTACTTCTTGTGGTAATCCACTCATTTCTGCAATCCCGCCAGCATTGTCTGCAATAGGCCCAAACGCATCGATAGATAGTTGCATGGCCGTGGTGGCCATCATGCCAGCAGCAGCGATGGCTATGCCGTAGAAGCCTGCAAAATAAAAAGCACCATAAATTCCTGCAGCAAATAGCACTACTGGTAGTGCTGTAGAAAACATGCCTACACTTAAGCCTGCAATGATATTGGTTGCATGGCCTGTGTAGGATTGCTTCACAATAAAGCGCACTGGTTTCTGGTCCATGGCCGTGAAGTATTCGGTAACGATGCTGACCAGTGCACCCACGGTTAGACCTGTTACTACAGCGTAAAAGACATCCATGGCCGCAAAGGATTGCCCGCGCATGGACAAAGTAGCTGGTAGTATGGTGGGGATGACAAAGTAGGCCAGCAAACCTGTGAGTAGTATGGCTATCCAGTTGCCCTTATTCAGTGCTTGTTGCACATCTCCGTTTTCTTTAATGCTGACGAAAAGAGTAGCGACTAACGACAATATCATTCCTGAGGCACCAATAAGCAGGGGTAGTAGTATAGGAGAGAGGCCCCCGAGGTGATCTGTTGCTTGTATCTCACTGCCGAGTACCATCGCTGCCAGGATGGTAGCTACATACGAGCCAAACAGATCAGCGCCCATACCTGCTACATCGCCTACATTGTCCCCTACATTGTCAGCAATCGTGGCCGGATTTCTAGGATCGTCTTCAGGAATGTCTGCTTCCACTTTGCCTACAATGTCAGCGCCTACATCAGCTGCTTTGGTATAAATGCCGCCTGCCACTCGTGCGAACAACGCAATGCTTTCTGCGCCCAGCGAAAATCCTGTCAACGTTTCCAAGGCCAGTGCCAGAGCGGGCCTGTTGGTGCTGGTAATACCTTCTGGCAAGAAGTACGAAAAAAACAGGATAAACAGGCTACCTAGACCCACCATAGCAAGCCCTGTAACGCCCATTCCCATGACTGTGCCACCCGCAAAAGAAATCCTAAAAGCTTTGGCCAAGCTGGTACGTGCTGCCTGGGTAGTTCTGACGTTGGCTTGGGTGGCAATGCTCATGCCTATCCAGCCTGCTAAGGCAGAAAATATAGCGCCTGTAATAAAAGCAACCACGATGAGTGGGTGTGTATGGTCACTAGTAAGACTCAAAGCAGCCAAGAAGAGCGCGGCAATGCCTACAAAGTAGCTAATGATTCTATATTCTGCTTTGAGAAAAGCAGTAGCACCCTGGGCAATACTGTGTGCGATGGCTTGCATCTTGGCTTCGCCAGGGTTTTGCTTAGCTATCCAGGCAGCTTGTAAGGCAGTATAGACCAAAGCCAAAGCGCCTAGCAATGGCAAGCAATAGGTTACAATGTGCATGTATATAGTGTTGAAGTGGGTGAACTCGTGCTACTATTGATCTTGAGCACAAGCGAGTTGAGGTAATGGGAGCCCCCTGCCGGGATCGAACCAGCGACCTACTGATTACAAGTCAGTTGCTCTACCAGCTGAGCTAAGGGGGCGTAAACCTGTCAAAAGTAAAGCGCTTATCTATAATTCCAAAATGCAAAGAAAGATTTTCTTTCAGTAGGCCTGCTGTATCTAGGCATAACCTATGTGTGCTGCTGCTATTGGGCTGTTGCTTCGATCTCAGGAAATGTGAGTACAAACTCTGTCAAAGCTTTTTTCCCTTGTTTTGACTTACATATAATGATGCCACCAAAAGCTTCCATAACGAGCTGACAGAAGGATAAACCAATGCCCATGGCTGCCTCAGCTGTCGTGAAGAAAGGGTCAAAAATATAGGGCAAAGCCTCTTTGGCAATACCAACGCCATTGTCTTTCACATGAAGCGTGTGGTTGGCTAGCCAAATTTCTACAATACAATCCCTCTGACTATGCTTGTAGGCATTCTCCACTAGGTTGAAGAGGATGTGTTGCATATAATATGCTGATCCATAGATTTGGAAGTCTTCATCCAGATTAATCAATAATCTACTTTTTTGGTGCGAGTTGAGTCTACAAAGGGTCAAGGCATTGGTTACACACGTTTGCATAGAGAGTATTGTGAAATCATCCGTATCTATATTTTTGCATAGCGTAGCCAGCATCCTATTAATGTCCTGTACGCCTCGTTCGCTATGACGCATCAAGCCATCTATCGTCTCTTTAAGAGATAGGTGGACTCTTCGGTCCATTTTAATCAGTAACAGTTCCCGGCCATCTTCGGTAGGCAATACTTTGTCTACATACATTTGTTTTTCAAAGAATTGAATAGAACTGGCGTAAGCTTTGCTCAGTGCTAATAGATTTCGTATCTCAGCATTTACTACGCTGCCGAATAATTCTAGGGTCTCCATCCGTTTGTCTTCCTCCTTTTCTCTTCTTCTGAAGAGAAGCAAGCCTATTGATGTAGCAAAAATACACGTATAGGTCAGTTGGTGCATACTCACTAAGTCTATGCTAGAAGGAGTCATATCCTCTAGGACAGAAAAGAACACATGATAGAGTGTTGCCCCTAGACCCACACCCAAAACGGTGAGTATGATGCCACTCAGCCAGTCTACTACAGCACTTAGCATCAAGATGGCCAGTGCTACGTTGATCAGCCATTCTGTAGTACCACCCATGATGAAGACGGAGAGTGTGGTACTGAAGGGAAGAACGTACATAATAGTTATGTGCCAGTAAGTAGGGAAGTACTTGAGTGCCCTTGTTGGCCAGTAGTTTTTAAGGAGTAGTGGGATACATGTCACAACACCCAGGAAACGAATTATAGTCAAGGTGTTGCAGCGGTATGGTTCTCCATTTGTCCACATGAAATAAGGAAGGATGTAATTGAGGCACAGGAAGGCAGCAAAAGTGGTGTAGTTAGCACCATACTTACTGACTCTTTTTTGGGAGTACCTGATGATGTTCTTGCCTGTAGGAATACAGGCAAATAGTTTCGCTTTAATAACCACCCAGGTGGGTTTTCTAGATGGATTTTCTACTTGTTTTCCTTCATGTGCTACGGACACGCTGCCGCTATGTTGTCTGAAATGCAGAACAAAGCAAAGGATAACGTTGACAATGACGCTTAACCACACTACTAGCTTTTCCATACTGAGATGATTGCAAAAGTAATTATAAATTGGGGCAGGGACATTCCTGAATCACGGAACTAACTCTTGCTATCCCTGCTCCTTCATCAGTCTATGACGTCAAAACTACACCCAGTATTCCTATCAACACTTCCTCACCCCCGAGCTACACAAGTTACTATGTAGATAAAAGAAAGCCCAAGCGGCTTTTCCTTAAGCAAACATTTCAACTTATCAACTGTGAGTCTGGTACCTACAGACTAGAGTAGTATTACCCCACAGGCCAGTCAAGGAAAGGAAAAAAAAGTCTGTCCAGCGCTAGTACCCTTGAATATGACCTTACTCTAGACTTGGTATCACCTGAGTGACTGCGGTATATAAGCACAGGTCAATAATACCCTCTCCTTGATGCGTTTCTGTGTCTTGCAGCTAGAAGACGACGTACCTGACCATAGTGTAGTGCGTCGCTTTAGAGAATCCTTGAGCGAGTCAAGGGCCTGAGAGGTTATTGGATCTAATCAATCGTCAGCCCACTAAGCAAGGAAAGGAGTGTTAGCAGGCAGGGGGCTATCGTAGACGCCTCCGTGATGCCCACCCCAAGTAAGCCCAAAGGAAAAACAAGCTACGCGATGCAGCTTGAGGGACCCAAAGTACTCATGCAGCGTTCTTTACGTTCAGGGATATACCAGCAGGCATCCTGGGTCGAGAAGGGCGGACAACTACAGTAGGGCTACAAGCGCCATGACCTCGCTGAGTCTAAGTAGGTCTTGATCTTAGCAGTCCATACGACGACTAACACGCATGATAGCCAATTGAGGAAGGTGAGTCTCCCTGTAGGGAGTCGTGCACTGGCCCGATAAGGGCTGCTGTTTGTAGACCAATGAGCCCTTGCTACATAGTAGGAGACAGTGCAAGTACACAGTGCAAGGTCTACAGGAATAAGCCATTGACGAGTAGGGAGCAATAGTTTAGAGCGGGTCTTTGGGAGCATCAAGCGTTGGTTGGGGGGGTAACGACTTGCTAAGGTAGGCCTGGTGAAGACGCACGGATAGTATGTGTTGGAGGCCATCGCTTATAACTTGTACAGCCTCCCGGGGACATCATGTCCGATGCTCAATAAAAGTGAGCAAATGCACAATGATAAAGGGTTATATAACTCTTATAGCAGACCAATGTATCGGAAAGAGAGGTGAAAATGACTCATAGACTCCCAAAAAAGAGTAAGAGCCGACTGGTAACTATTCTGCAATGGTCCCCTAACCGTATCAACGCAGTGTATGGCAGACAGCATTACGGTGTAGCACAGTACATCAATACTATTGGCCTCTTGGTTGTTGCGTATGATTGAGAAATATTAGCCCAGTTACTCCTCACAACATACGTGACCAAGTGCTGCCCAGCAAACCCTGATAGGAGTTATGGAGGTGGCAGTTGCCAGTACTTCCTACATAAAATGCCCAAACAAAGACACAAACTTCACGGTGACCGAATTGGATGAGAACCAAGAAAAATGTCCCGCTTCGGGACATTGCAAAAAAAGATGAGATAATACTTAGCGACTAGAAGGGGAGATCGTCCTCCTCGTTGGCCGCTGCTGTCATGCTGTTTGCAGAAGTATTTTCGTCGCTAGTTACTTGGCTACTTCCCGGAGCTACTGCCTCTATGCGCCATGCTTGTAGCGCGTTGAAGTACTTTGTTGCCCCCTCAGGGGTTACCCATTTTCTCCCTTTCAGGTTGAAGCTAATTTCAACATCCTGACCCGGTTGGAAGCTATCCAGTAGATCGCAGCGATCTTGTATTAATTCAAAGGAAATATATTCCGGATATTGTGGGTTTTCTGCATGTTCAAGGATAAACACACGCTTCTTAAAGGCGTCTGAAACTTGCTGCGTTGCTTGCATTTCGAGTAGTTTACCGATTACTTTCATCCCAGTTATTTTGAAAATGTGATCGAAAAAGCCCTTTGTCTAAAGGCTCCAAAAAATGTCATGCCCAAGATAAATCTCCTCTAGCACAATGACAACACTTGTGCTAAGCAATAGGCTTTAAGAGTGTTTTGGGCTTTTTTGCTTCCATTGCTGTACCAAAAAAGCGGCTAAAAAAAGACAGCCAGAGGTGGTAGCCATTGCTCCAGCCATAGAGCCGTTGACCCATATGGCCAAGTAATACCCGCTCACAGCTGTCAGTATACCTACTAGTACAGCAATCACTAACATTTTAGACAAGCGCTGGGTAAGCAGATAAGCAGTAGCTGGAGGTGCTACCAAAAGTGCTACAACGAGGATAGCGCCTACAACCTCAAAAGCAGCCACTGTTGTGAAGGAGGTAGCACTCATCAGCAAATAGTGCCACAAGGCAGTATTCATGCCGATGCTAGTGGCAAAAGAAGGATCAAAGGTGGTAACAGATAACTCTTTGTAGCTGAGTAGGATAAAGCTCAGGTTTGCTAATAGCATCACAGCAAGTATATAAACAGCCCTTGGGCCTAAGTTGATGCCTCCTGGGCCTACCCACGTGTCGAGGGGTACGTAAGCTATCTCGCCGTACAATATACAGTCTGGATCTAGGTCAATCTTTTTGCTAAAAAAGGAAATGAGAATAATACCTAGTGCAAATAGCCAGGTGAAGTTGATGCCAAGAGAAGCATCCGGCTGAAGTCTGACTTGTCTATGCAGAAATTCCATCAACAAGGTAGCCAAAATACCCACACTGCCCGCCCCTATGAGGACCACCAACGGATTTTTAGAGCCAACTAGTAAAAACGCAATGACAATACCTGGCAAAACCGCGTGGGCGATGGCATCACCCATCATAGCCAATCTTCTAAGCACCAAATAAGTGCCAATCAAGCTACAGTTGCTGGCAGCCAGTGAGGCAACAAGTAGGGTCCAAACTGTTTCCATGATCGATCCGGTTCTTGATTAAAGTGCGGTATCCATGAACTCAAAGGTGCCTAGCCTGTGTTGATCTTTTTGGGTAGGCAGACCAATGAAGCGCTGGCCAACTTGGAGGTGTTAACAAGATGTTCGCAGTAAAAAAGTAGGTGCCAGCAACAGAAAGAATATGCAGAGCACTAGCATAGTACTGAATACCTCAACACTTTTGAGAAGTGGTTGAGGTAAAAAAATCTCCTGTATTGGTGATCTCCCAGCCTTCAAGTGAGGCGGGGGAGTATGGAGCCGGCCGAGTGCCACAAAAATCGCGACTGCCGCCTAGTACACAAGTCATAACGGCTTGTGTGGAGAATAAGGCACCTTAGCAAGCATGATACTTACCGGAATCATTTTCGAAGCAATTCTGTTTGGGCCGATGTTAAGGCGTATTAGTTTGCCCATGCACGGGATTTCATTGCAACCAGCCTCCTCGCAGGCTTTATAAATGACCGGCGTAACTTGGTTGGATGAACTCCAACCTATGGACTGAATGCTATGAATAGCTTTCTCCGTTTACACAGGAGCGCCACGACCGACCAAGCAGTGCGAGCAGGTTAAAAAAGTTTATTCCAGCTGTCTGTTGTCCTACGGCAGAAGACTATCTTGAACGTGATCTATTCTGCGGCTTCTTCCATATTCCATAGAACCACTTTACACATGGCCGAAAGACCAACGACTGTATAAATGATTCGTGCGAAAGCACCCTGTCCAAAAATGTTTTGCACAAGATCAAATTCAAAAAGGCCAACCAGACCCCAGTTTAAGCCTCCAATGATGAGTAGAACGGTCACGACCACATCGAACAATTTCATATGCATTTTTTAAAGGGTGTATGTGTCCCAAGAAGGAGTATTTTTTTCTTTTTTCCAAACGTCTACTCGAAATCACTGTTAGATTGGCATTTTTGTGCCATAATACTGGCTATATTCCTTACAATGTTCTTCATTCGACCAGTGCCTAAAATGGGCGCCGAGGGTTTTTGTATAAACGATGCAAGACATGGACGTAACTACTTTGATCGACCAGGAGCCTGAAATGCTTAGGAGTATGCTGCGTGCTTGGCGGATAACTATCTTTCAAACCGCGTGATATTTTGATAGAAAAATCGATGATATATGGCCTCCGTACTATCGCTATCGCGGTTGGCTATGCTTTCTAAATCCTTGTGACGGAGCTGCTGTGTTAGGTGGATGCAGAGGGCCCTTTTGTCGAATACGAAGGGTTTACTAGCGGAGGCGGGCAAGGAGATCAGACATGTCAGGATGCAAAACTTGGGAGATATTGACCAAGCAGCCTTGCGAATGTTGCTACAAGGAGCCCATGTATTGAAGAAGCAGCGTAAAAGCTAGCAAGGCCTCTATCCGCATGTAACCTACTTGAATATATTGTTATGAAGTTTGGTCGATTAGAAGCAAGCGCACTATCTCAGGTGACTTGGGAGCTGCCTGCAGACCCGCGGGCTACTCAAGTCCTGCTGGATGAGCTACCTCCACGTATCCAGTCACCTTCTATCTACATTGGTTGCTCTGTGTGGACTGATCGTAGTTTTGTGGGCAAGGTGTACCCTCAGGGTACACCTGCCAAGAACTTCTTAAAAATCTATTGCCAGCAGTTCAACACCGTAGAGCTTAACACAACATTTTATAGCATCCCTTCTGTAGAAAAAGTGAAAAAATGGAAAGAAGTAGCCACTCCAGGCTTTCAATTTTGCCCCAAAATCTCTCGAAGCATCAGCCACAGCAACAACATAGATCAGCAACGGCATCTCTTGGACATTTTTCTAGAGGCTGTGCTCCATTTCGAGCAGGCATTAGGCATGACTTTTATGCAGATGTCGCCCTATTTCCAGCCTAGCAATATGGCAGCACTACAGAAGTTGCTAGCACAGATTCCCAAAGGATTTCTGCTAGCCGTTGAGTTGAGGCACCCAGCCTGGTTTAGTGATGCAGTAGCGCAGCACGAACTATTTTCTTTCTTACAAGAGTACGGCATTGTAGCAGTGATGACCGACGTAGCAGGCAGGAGAGATGTCTTGCACCAAACGTTAACGACGCGCTGTGCCTTGATCCGTTTTACAGGCAATAACTTGCATGCTACTGACTATACACGTATTGACGCATGGGTAAAAAGGCTCCATCTGTGGCTTGAAAAAGGAGTATCAAGTATCTATTTCCTTTTACACGAACCAGAGAAGGCACTTTGCGCAGACTTGGCGGTATATATGATTCGGCAGCTCAATAAGGTGGCAAAATTGCAGTTATCGCCGCCCCACTTGGAAGGTCAACAGGTAGTCTTGGCCTATGAATAATTGCCCAAGACGCATGCGTATGATATGCAGCCGTGAGAGCGGCCGCAGCTGAGACGTTGCTTGCACCCAATATAAAGACGCCTTTGAATGAGCAGTCTTGACATAGCGTGGGGACACTAAGGGATAACCTACTGTAGTAACTCTTTACTTTGTGTAAAGAACACGCTATGTGTCATATTGCAGGTTCGGGGATAAAGTTTTTACAAACCTCTTGAAGCCATGGGTAGATACACCCTTTTCGCACTACTAATAGTGCTGTCTTTACTCATTGATCTTTATATATACCAGGGCGTCAAAGTATTGACAGTGCATTTAAAGCCTGCTACGCGAGAAAGTATCCATTGGGCCTATTGGGGGGTTACTGGTGTCCTTGTGGTTCCTTTCTTAGTAAGTGTCTTCTTCAGCGCGGGCTTTCAAAGTATTTTTTTTAGGCGGTTCCTGCTGCCTTTTTTCTTCATTCACTTCACTGCCAAGCTTTTTGCAGCCTTCTTCTTGCTGCTAGACGATGTTGTTAGGGCCCTTCGGTGGACTTTTCGCCAAGTAGCACCTACACCAATCAGTAGCCCCCCAATTGGTACGGGCATCTCTCGGTCTACCTTTCTGACCAAGACCGCTATGATTGCTACTGCTGTGCCTGTCCTGACCATGGGCTACGGAATTATTTCCGGTGCACATGACTACAGGGTGCGCAAGGTCAAGGTCAAACTGCCCCACTTGCCTAGTGCTTTTCATGGTCTACGCATAGGCCAGCTTTCGGATATACATAGTGGGAGCTTCTTTAACAAAACAGCAGTCAAAAAGGGCGTGGCCATGCTGCTGAGTGAAAAATCAGACATTATTTTCTTTACGGGTGACTTAGTCAACAACACTGCTGACGAACTCGATGCTTACATTGATGTTTTTGATAAGATAAAAGCACCTCTCGGGGTCTATTCTATCCTAGGTAACCATGATTATGGTGACTATGTCCGCTGGAATTCACTCAGTGCCAAACGAAAAAATTACCAAGCCATATGTGCCGCGCACCAACAATTGGGCTGGAATTTACTGATGAACGAACATAAAATTATTGCCCAAGGCAGCGATCAACTGGCAGTGATGGGTGTCGAAAATTGGGGCACGGGCTTCTTTCCCAAATATGGTCGGCTAGAAAAAGCCTATTGTGGCACAGAAGATGCCCCTGTCAAACTACTCCTATCGCACGACCCGAGCCATTGGGATGCCCAGATCAGGCCCCAATACCCCAATATTGACATCACTTTTTCAGGCCATACTCACGGCGGTCAGTTGGGCATCGAGGTCGGATCCTTCAAATGGAGTCCTGTACAGTATCGGTACAAGCAATGGGCAGGATTGTATCAGGAAGGAACACAATATCTGTATGTCAACCGCGGCTATGGCTATATTGGTTATCCAGGTCGCATTGGTATTCTTCCTGAAATCACCATGATGGAACTCGAAAAAGCCTAGCTAGCTTTACTTAAACACGAAAATATTGGCTAAAACTTAAAAATTGCCTGCAGCGTCACACCATTTTGGGCGTTTCCTCGAATGGTTTCCTGGCCACTTCCTATTTTATCTTGATCCATGCGGTATGTAAGCGCATATTTCAGCTCCAACCGAAAAGCAGCAGTAGGTTGGTAGCACACAAGCAAGCGATAATGCATGCCTCTACCTTGGTAAGGACGAAATTTGAAACCTGTATATAGCACATTAGGTTCGTAGAAATACAATCTGTTGCTGGTTTCCTTAGCGCTAAACCATGCCACACGTCCTTTCAATTGGAACTTACGTATTCTGTAAGCAACGTTTTGTGCTGCAGCATATCCCCAAGTGGGCGCACCTAGCTGTTGGTAACTGCTGCACTGTACTTCGCTCTTGAGATTGATAGCTTTGCTCAATGCGTATTGCCAACAAAGCTGATAGTTCTGTCTAGTGCCAACGGTAGTGTTCTTCGTCTTAGCGACCCTGTGCGGTTTGATGGCGGTTTTGTATTGTAAGGAGACCAGGGAAGTTGTAGTAGGCTGATAGGTAGCTTTAGCCAGCCAGCTATGCCCGGTACGTGGTTTTCCTAAGCACCACGGAAAGTAAAAATAGTCGTAGTAGGCATCTAGGTGTAGGCGATGCCAGGGCTTTACCCTGGCTCCCAAGTAGATACCACGTTCGTTGCTATTGCTAGATGAGTTTTCTCGAAAAGATTTCCCATAAGGACTATTAAAATTCTGTCCATAATACCGCCAAAGTACTGTTGCATCTGCATAGCCTGATAGGCTGGCCACTGCGCCTATCACGGCTGCTTTGCCTCCATCTCTGGACAGTGCACCTTCGCCAAAGAAGTGAAAGTTCTGCCAGAGATAGCGATAAAAAAGGCTTCTATTGGCATGGTGCTGGCCACTAAAGCGGAGGGGGTTGCCGTGCTTAGTATCGGGATAAATGGGTAAGCTGTAGTGGCTATACAGCACGTTGATGCCTAGCTCAGCACCTCGGGTGGGGCCTTTGTAAACGAGTGTGCTACCTATGACTTGTTCGTTGACTTGCCCTTTTTTGGCAATTTCGCTTTGTGTTCTGTAATAGCCATTCCTAGAGACGCTGCGCACATACTGACTGCCTAGGGAAGTATGTGTTCTGACCTGGCCGTCCAGGTCAACGTTAGAATAATACATTGTGAGTGCTATGGGATGCCATTGCCAGGTAACGGCCATGCCCCTCAAGGCAGTAGTTGCCACGGATGTGTGGGGTCGAATACCCAAGTTGTTTGTTCGGATGACCTTGATAGTTTCGCTGCTCTTGTCTATGCTAAAGCCTGCATTGATGACTACTCCTTGGCCATAGCCCACGGCGTAGTCGCCTACCACTAATGTTTTAATCCTTTTTTTATCTCTGACTAGCCAATAAAATCGCCAGGGAGCCAAGCCGTAGCGTTGGGTGGCAGGATCCCAGGTCCATGCTTCGCCTGCTCCTTTTCTAGCTGATAAGCCTAGTTCCCAACCGCTAAGGTGCTTGATGCTGAGTCGTGTAAAAAGCTTGTTAGGTGAGCCTGTATAGGGCACTTTATTTTGATTCTTGCCATGTTGATATCCACGTTTGTTTTCCAGTGTGCGTTCATACCGCATAAGCCCATAACTGTTCCTTGCTTCCAGGCCTTTGTGCCATAAGGCACGGCTGTGGTAGTTGTCAGACCCCACTTCTATGCTGACAAAAGGGAGCAATAGTTGGATGGTAGCTAAGTCAAACCCCAAAATTGCTTGTAACTCGTAGCTTGAAATAAGCGGACCGTTTTTTGCGATGTGTTTGAAGAGCTGGTCTAGCTGGTCGTCGGTGAGAATACATAGAAGCCGCAAATCCTCTCTAGAAGCCCCATTAAGTGCTAAAGGGTCGTTGTAGTATTCCCAAAGTCGCCCTTGCAGTACTTCATATACCACATCCTCCTCCCACTGGCTATATATGACCTCCAGAAGTTCATAAAAATCTTTTTTTGCTGCTGCTTCTGCAACCAAGGCACTGCTTACAAGCCCTATGCATATGAATAGCACGGTGCTTAGTTGTTTCATGTATCGACCTACGAATAGAAGGATATACATACTGGACTGTCATGCTGTAGCCCCAGCAAGGTTGCAGCATTGCCTTGGTTGATAGCAATTTCTAACAATGACAGGCTATTAAAGACACAGACACAATCACCAGGCTCTACTTGTGTATAGTGGGTATGGAGTTTGTAAATAGACTCTCGTGCAAATCGGATCTCCAACCTTCTGTTACGATGCTGCTGCGTAAAGGTTTCTTGGGTAATGCTAGTTACTAGGTTGCCGTAATGATCTACGCTGATGACGTGGCCAATGATTTGCTTTTCGGTGATACGGGGTTGTCTCGCAATAAGTTTTTGAGGGATAGGAGCAGGATAGCCTATCTCTTGCAAGGGCACTCCTTGTGCCAGCTTGGCAGCAGCTGGGGCATATAGAGTTTGTGCCAGAAAGGTAGCCGAGTGTCCAGAAGTAGCTTTGATTTCGACACACTGCTCAATGTTTGCTTCTGCTAAGAGCCCAGCAAACCCGTTGTCGCTGCCCACGAAGTAATGCCCTTTCCATTGAAAGGCGATGTGCTTGCCTGCTACTTGACTGCCTTGCACGGCAAAAATATGCACAGTATCTCGTGGAAACGCTGGGTACGCAGCCTTGAGCGCATGTACCCCTTGTGCAGTGTTGAATGGCTCAATACCGTGGCTAATATCTACGATGGTGGCATTAGGACAATACTGCAACACCTTTGCTTTAACAACGGCCGCGTAGTGGTCTTGGTAACCAAAGTCTGACGTGAGTGTAACCAGGGGCATGGATCAAAGCTAAACAGGTCTTTGTGGATGGCAATGCGTTATAAAAAAACTGAGGGGATTGTTGAGGTGGTCTGAGATGTTACTAGCTTTTCTTCTTCAGATTCTTCTAACTGGTAGATGGGGGGCCCTGGGTAAAGTGTGCTAGACTGTTCTACAGGTTTTTGTCTATGACATGGGCCTCAAGAAATATGCTGACCAGGCTATACAATATGCTAGCATAGATTAAGATCAAACCAAAAGCAACGTAGCAGGTTAGCCATATAAATAAATAGGAAAAGGGGTGCCCAACCACAGCGCCGAAGCTACTTTTAATACGATGATTCCTTTCTTTCTATAAGCTATTGGCATTCGCGGGGCTCGGAAACGCATTAACAGCAATCGACTCTCCCCCCCAGCCATACTCAAAGTATCCCAAACCCAGGATGGATCGCAGCCGCCAGCTCAGGAAGTCCAAAATTAAGTAGGCAAATAGGCGTGCCAGTAATAAATGAGCCCAATGTGATAAAAAATGCCTCACAAAACTTTTTGGGTTGCTCATGAATAGCATACCCGATAAAATTTTTAAATCCAAAATAACACACTTCATGCCTACTCACCCCTGTCCACTGGTAAGACCATTTCAGTCAACGAAGCAGACGAGCCTGGAAAGTCTAGTTTGCAAGGCTGCAGATTCCTTCTACAGGAGGGTCTTTTGGAGGCGATTACGGCCGGCGTCCAGGTCGTTTCTTTTTATCATGCTTTCCTACTACCTTTGGAACTCTTTGAAAGCAAGAAGTTGCGAACGGACTCGATGTGTAGTGAAGAAAAGAAGCTCAATTGGCTTTTGTAAGCATCCTCCTCTGGTTCTGAAGCCCTACCACAATAGGACTTTGAGTAGCCAATAACCCCCTCGCAAGAAATAATTTAACCCCAAAAAATACAATGATCTTGACCCCTTTTACCGATTTGGGCATTAACAAAAATATTGCCCAGGCTCTTGCAGAAAACAGCATTACCGAACCTACTGAGATACAAAAAAAAGCTATTCCTATCCTTTTGAAGGGCAAGAACGACTTTATTGGTTTGGCGCAAACAGGCACCGGAAAAACAGCGGCTTTTGGACTTCCTTTGCTACAGCACATCGATGTGCAACAGCAACATATACAGGCTCTAGTCTTGTCACCTACCCGAGAGTTAGGGCAGCAAATTGCCAACCAATTGACACAATTCTCAAAACACCTTCCTCGTGTAGCTACACGAGCTGTGTATGGGGGCGTTCCTATTGGCCCACAAATGCGTGAATTGAAAAGGCCAACCCATATTGTGGTTGCCACACCTGGTAGGCTGATCGACTTGGTAGAACGTCGAGCCGTCGACTTGTCTCATATTGCTCACCTGGTCTTGGACGAAGCTGATGAAATGCTCAACATGGGATTTAAGCCTGCTATTAACCAAATCCTTTCCTTTTTGCCCCGAGAAAAGTCCATTTGGCTATTTTCGGCTACCATGCCTCAAGAAATCACCCACTTAGTGCATCGGTACATGTCCAAAGACCATATAAAGGTTTCGGTAAGACCCAACAATTTGGTCAATGAAAACATCGAGCACCAGTACATGGTGTGTCCAGCAGAGGCCAAACAAAGTACATTACTCATGTTTTTAAATGCAGATAAAGGCAAGCGGGGTCTTATTTTTTGTAGGACCAAAGCAGGTGCCCAAAAGCTGGCACAAAACCTTATACACAATGGTCTACATGCCGACTCTATACATGGTGATCTCTCTCAGGGCAAGCGAGACAAAGTAATGAAGAGGTTTAAAAGTCAGCAGCTACAGGCCTTGGTAGCCACCGATGTGGCAGCACGCGGCATTGATGTAAAGGATTTGCACTATGTAATCCATTATAACCTTCCTGAACAGCTGGAATACTATACACACCGCAGTGGCCGAACAGCCAGAGCCGGAAAACAAGGAATATCACTCTCTTTGGTGACCCGACAAGAGGTCAACAAAATCAAGCAGATAGCCCGCGAACTGAAGATACAGTTTCGGCAATTAGCAAGTCCCGATAAAGAAGGGCTAGACAAACGTCGAGTGCTGGAGTGGGCGGATAAACTGGTAGCAACTTCGTCTCCTTCGCATGCTGATGCTGCACTGGTCCAGATGGCCGAAGAAGCGTTGGGAGGGCTTTCTAAGCAAGAGCTCCTTACTAAGTTGGTCAACAATGTTGTAGGATGATTTTATGATCCGTGTTATCATACACCTCGTGTAGCCCAATAGATACCCCAAGAAAGCAACCCGATCCCTATGACCATCCACAAAAGGAAGTCCTGTAGGTTGCCTTGTTGTGTAGTTCTGTGGGCTTTTCCAAGATATCGGGGCATTGATGCAATAAGCAAGACTACGCCACCCAGCAGCTTCCCGTCTAGACAACTGAGTATATTACTCAATACTATATAACCAACACTGATACCACGTATAAAGCCATTGACCACCAAGTGCTCAAACTGTGCTGTCAGCCTACTCAAATTCAGCATCCCTCTCGCTGTTGCGTTGACCAGCACGTCTAGATACCACCCATGTAGTGCTAACTTGCGATGAGGCAAGAGCAAGGTAGCAGGGTAGCGTACTTGCCAGATGACCAAAACAAGCAATCCCAAAGCCAGGATAATGACAGAAGCAAGCGTAACCTCCTGCTGTAGTGTGGCAGTAACAGGTAGGGTGCAGGCCAAGATTGGCGTATGTGCTAGTTGCTGTAACAGCCAGCTGCTATGAAAGTCCCATGCTAGTGGACTATACAAAAAGGCAAGTGAGCACAAGGCCAGGGTAGCCATGCTTAGTTGCATCAACCATGGCGTGCGGTAGGGGGCCTTTGTTACCAGCTTGTGAGACCATCGGGGAGTACTCATAAAAACCAGGTAGCATTGCCTTCCCATATAGACAACCGCTAGAAAAGAGGAGAAAAAACCTAGCACAGGCACTAAAAACCCTAAATAATTGCCAGCTTGTGCTTGCTGGTTTGCCCAAGCTAAAGTACAAGCCAAGACCGCTTCTTTAGACAGTGAGCCAGCAAATCCTGGTATACCTACCAAAGAGCAGGCTGCTATGAGATAAGTATAGAAAGTACATGGGAGGGCTGCACGCAGCCCTCCCATGTGTCGCATGGTGCTCACTTCGCTTTGCTGCAGAAGAAGAAACCGTGATACAGCCCCAACACACAGAAACAGACACGCCTTGCTGAAGGCATGGGTCACAAAGTGGAACAGCCCCACACTGCTTGCTCCTACACCCACTGCCATCACAGCATAGCCCAGCTGCGAGATGGTAGAGTAGGCTAGTACCTGTTTAATGTTCTGCTGTGTCAAAGCGGCACAAGCACCCATCAAAGCAGTGAGGCCACCCAAGTAAGTTGCTAATGTGAGCGTTGCTATACCCAAAATAGGGGCTAATCCGACCAAGAGGTATACCCCAGCACCCACCATGGTAGCCGTGTGGATCAGGGCAGAGGCGGGCGTAGGTGCAGTCATAGCACTGGGCAGCCAGCTAAACCAAGGAAACTGTGCTGACTTGACACAGACACCTCCCAAAAGACAGTACCTTGCTACTACCAGCCAGCCATTTTTGTGAGAGGGATCTTTGGATAATACAGCTAGTTCGTTCAAATCAAAACTACCTAACTCACTGCCTATCACTAGAATGCCTACGAGCAAGATCATGCTTCCCAGTTGGTTGATCAGCCACACCTTGGTGCCACTCTTGGCGGCATTTTCTTGTTGGTACCAAAAGCTGATGAGTAGATAAGACCCCAAGCCTACCATCTCCCAACCGATAAAGCGGGTAATCAGATTTTCTGCCATCAAGAAGCCTAACATAGCACTAACAAATCCCCCTGTGAGCACAAAGTAGCGTTGACGTACAGTCTGCATGTAGGCCATGGCGTAGAGGTGAGTAATGAAGCTCACTGTAGTGGTGAGGCTTACCATGACCGCTACAGGAAAGTCAACGCAAAAACTAAGCATCAAACGGAAAGGTGAGGAACTGCTTGGTATGTGCAACCAGGTGAGGACTCCGTGCCAGGTAGTGCCCTTGTAGGTACATAATAGGAGATGGCCTCCCAAGAGCATATCACAAGCCAAAAGTCCGGTAGCGAGCCAATAGCAGGGTCGTTGTTGGTGACCCAAGCCTACTACAACAGCAGCTAGCAAGGGCAGGGAACCAACAATAAGTGGTAGATAATTGACGAGCACGTCAGCGAACAGTTGGAGGGCAAGCAAGCTGGTGGTATTTTGGTGTTTATAAAGGTACAAAGCGGTTTGTAACGTTACCAGCTCGGTGCGCTCTTTCTCTTTGTATGCCTATCACTCAACCTTTCCAAAGATATTTTGCATGCGTACTCTCGTCTATCAACGCATCAAAGACTTATTCGTGCGTATGGCCTATGTATGCATGGTACTGGCATCGCCCGAAGGAAGCCTTTGCTGCCAAGGCTACCATAGAGGGGCAAGTGGCTCCTAGTCCCAGTGAGGGGAGCCATGAGACTCCTAGTTGAGGTGGGATATCTAACTTGAAGAATACCTGCTATATGAAATGCTGTGCTGCCAATGATCGCCAAACTTTACCCTGATATATTTGATGGGAAAGCCTACCCCTTTGGCTGCAGCAGGGAAGGTCATTGTAGATAAAATAAAGGACAATCAAGGCCATATGACGAAGGAAGAAGCAGAGGAATTCTACGAGACTTTATTAAATGCCGCGCCATCTCGATTTAGGAGGGGGAGGCAAGAAAGTGCAGATGAATGCATAGATGTTATATGGGGCCACCTCAATATACCTAGGATAGACACTGTGTTGGGCTCTTCTTGCATAACATCAGGTCTTCGGTCTTCCCAAGATGTTGAGGAAAAAAAGATGTTGCAACTACTCAATAAGTATGCTACGGAGCGTCCTATTCAACCCTGCTTCCTTACCAATATAGTTCCTGCTCAACTTACTAGAAACGGAAAAACCAAGCTCAACACGGTTGTGCAACAGACCCTGCAATGAATCATCACAAAAAAACACATCCCAGCACTATCGCAAGATATGCATTGTCGGTTAGCTGGATTGATAGTACACTCTGGGTCAGCAACTGAAGGTCACTATGTTGCTTATATCAATCAAAACGGGTAGTGGAGGTTATATGGTGATGCCAGGGTGCAAAAGGTAGCACCAGCAGCCGAACAAGAAGCCGAGAGGGCTTATTTATATTTTTACAGCAAGGTTTCTTAACACCCTATCTATTTGTCCCAGGAACGCATTCTCTTAGGCATCGATCCCGGCACCACCGTGATGGGCTATGGGGTCATCAGGCAAGTGCAACAGCAACTCAGTGTTGTCCAGTATGGGGTCATTCACCTACATCGTTACACCACTCATGCCCTGAAGCTACAGAAAATTTTTGAACGTGTTGGTACATTAGTCGATGACTTCAAGCCTGATGAGATGGCTCTAGAGGCTCCTTTTTACGGTAAAAATGTCCAATCGATGCTGAAGCTAGGAAGGGCCCAGGGAGTGGCTATGGCAGCAGCTTTGGCAAGGGAGGTGCCCATTACAGAATATGCACCGCGCAAGATCAAGCAAGCTGTTACGGGTTATGGTAGTGCTTCTAAAGAACAGGTAGCCCACATGTTGATGTCGTTACTACAGCTTCCGTCAATGCCTGACTTGTTCGATGCCTCCGATGCCTTGGCAGTAGCGGTATGCCATGCCTACCAGCATCAACAAGCCAGCACTAGGCCCACGAGTTGGGAACAATTTCTGCAAGCGAACCCGGCCCGTATGCTGCGCACTAAGCACACAGAGATTAGTAAGTAACTCCTGTCTTATGCTTTGCAGTGCGTAGCGCCTTTTACATAATCAATCAACCAAGGTCCTCAATATGTGTTCTTAAAAATTGCATGAGTTCTCTGATGTAAGTTCTACTAAACTCAAAAGCAATACCAGCCTTCTGATACACCTGTGGCACAGTGTGGGTGTAGCCTAGTTGAAGTGCCTCCAAGTAATCTTGGAGTCCTTGTGCAGGATTTTCTTGGTAGCGCTTCCAGACCGCCACGGCACCGAGCTGTGCAATACCATACTCGATATAATAGAAAGGCACTTCAAAAAGATGCAGCTGTTTTTGCCATAGAAAATCTTTGTCATATTCCTGGCCTGACCAATCTGTAACATCATCAGAAAATTGATCAAAAATTTCGTTCCAAGCTGCTCGGCGCTGTGCTAGCGTATGTTCAGGATGTGCATAGACCCAATGTTGGAATTTATCTATCGTGGCTACCCAGGCCAGGGTGCTAATAATTTTTTCTAGGTGCTTCCTTCTGGCCCGTTTTTGGTCTTCTTCATGGTCAAAAAATATATCCCAATGTTGCATGGTGAGCAGCTCCATAGACATGGAGGCCAGCTCTGCTACTTCAGAGGTAAAGTGCTTAAAATCATTCATCACCAAATCCCTGACCAAGAAAGAATGCACGGCATGGCCCCCTTCGTGCAGGAGTGTTACCATGTCTTCGAGTGTGGCCGTAGCATTCATAAAGATAAACGGAACACCGGTCTCATCTAGTGGGTAATTATAACCTCCTGGTGCTTTCCCTTTTCTTGATTCCAAATCAAAATGCCCCATTTTCTGCATGGTGCGCAAGCAGTCACCTAAGCACGGCTCCAGTTGATCAAAAGTAGTAATGGTCTTTTGTAGCAAGTCATCTGCGTCGCTAAAAGGCCGTAGCGGTGGTTGATTGCTTGGATCTACCAGTGCATCCCAGGGTTTTAGTACGGACACACCCAGTAGGTCTTTGCGTTTCTGTGCCAGGGTATTTAAAAGTGGTACTACTTCTTTTTCTATTGCTTCATGAAAGGCAAAGCAATCCTGCGGGGTATAGTCGAAACGGTTCATCGCCACAAAGGAGTAGTCTCTGAAGTTCTCAAATCCTGCATTGATCGCTATCTGGTGCCGGTCCCTGATGAGCGTCGTATAAAGGCTGTTGAGGGTATCCTTGTCTTGCAGCCGACGTTGGCCTATTTGTTCATATACTTCTTCCCGAAAATCTCTGTCCTGTGCTTCTAAATGTACGGTTGCCTGTTGCAGGGTAAGTTCTTGACTTGCTAGCACCACAGTCATTGCACTTACTACTTGACCGTATTCCTGTGCTTTGAGCATAACTTTTGTAAGTAATGGTACATTCTCCGGCCGGTAGATTTGGAAACTGTTGGCCATGCACCGCAGTAGGATATCAAAGCCTACTTCTTGACGGAGTGCCTGTGTGTACGGACAACGCGTTGTTTTTTCATTGAGTTGGTGTGTTATGGAAATTGTTTTGGGTAAAAGTTCTTGCACATAGTGCTCGTATTTTGTTCTGTATCCCTGATGCGTTGTATTGCGTGTTGTGTTGATATAGCACCAGCCAGCCTCTTCAGACAGGGCACCTTCTAACTCACTTCGATCTAGACACCACTGCCGCAATGTCTCTAATGAGGTCAACTCCCTGGCCAAAAGCTGCTCATAAAAGGGTTGGATATCTTCCCATTGTGTTACTGCGAAGATCTGAGGCAAGAACTGACGTGTTTTTCGTTGAGGTATGTTCATCTTTTTTTCCATCATACTTGCGCGTGATATGTTTGGCTTATGCTTCTCGTAAGCGTTGCAGTTGACCAAGTTCGATGCTCTGGTAATGCTGGTATACTTGGAAGATGATGGCCAGTGCTACTGCTGTTTCACAAACTATCATGGTCATGATCAAGAGCACAAATACTTGTCCTTGCTGCGTAGGGTCGTAACTGTTGAATAGCACGAAATTAAAGCTGGCTGCATTGAGCATGAGCTCAATGCCTATCAGTATAAAGAGTACGTTTGGCTTGGTCAATACAACGAACAGGCCTGTACTAAATATAAAAGCGCTGATCAAAAGCAGTAGGGGAGGGGGCATGCTAGGAATAAGGCTGGATAAGTTCGCCCATAATCACGGCCTTTTTCCAGCCACCGTACCGACGGAGCACACGGTCTATTTTCTTGCCCTGTGGCTTTTGGGCAGCTGGGTGGGTAGTAGTGTGATACTCAGGGAGAAGTGGTCTTTTTGCGATGGAAGTCTGTAGCAAAGGCTTTTCTACTGGGGCCTCTTGGGTGTCACTTGCCCATGTATTTTCCCAATCTGTACTAGCTGCTGGCGCAGGCCGGTACTCGGGGGGGCTATCTGCCATGGGCTGCTCACCTGCATCTCGGTTTTTTGCTTTGTTTAAGAAAAAATAGACAACACCCACAACCAGGTAGAGTAGCTTATCAAAATGATCTTCCATGATTTATCGAACACTTTTTATTTTTATGACTTTCCGATTCTATGCTTACAGAAACAGGAAGTAGTGATGGTAGCCAACCCCCACCCACGCCTCAAGGCACGTAGACACCTCACCACTAGGGCAATAAACAATTTTAGTTTCTCACATCCAACCCCCAGTGTAGCTTTTGGCGCAGTACGTCAAAGATATTGTTCTGATCTATTTTGATTAAATGGGCCTGAAATGGCGCTTTTCTGACGGTTAGTTCCACGTCAGTATTGGTGGCACGAGAACGACCATCGAGCGTCACTAAGAATTGCTTGTTCCTGCTCTCCACCTTGAAGGACAGTACAGCACTATCTGGCACCACAAGGGGTCTTACAGAAAGGTTATGCGGACTTACCGGCGTAATGACCAAATTATGGGCACTGGGCAATACGATGGGCCCGCCACAACTCAAGGAGTAGCCCGTTGAGCCTGTGGGAGTAGTGACGATCAGGCCATCAGCCCAGTACTTGGTACTTAATTCTCCATTAATGGAAGCATGGACCGCAATCATAGAAGAGCTATCTCGTTTGAGGAATGCTACTTCATTCAGGGAGAAATCAATCTCTACTGCAGATGCTCTACAGACCTCTAATTGCAGGAGGGTACGCCCATCAAGAGCGTGGTCACCTTGCCAAAAACATTGCAGGGCAGCCAGTGCCTCTTTTTGAGCTACTGTGGCCAAAAAGCCCATTCTACCCGTGTTAATACCCAAGATAGGTGTCTCAGAAGCCCCTACATAACGTACGGCTTCTAACAAGGTTCCATCGCCTCCTAGGCTAATCATCAAGTCTAGGTGCATGAAATTCTCTGTTGGTGCCAAAGGCTGCATGGTAAGTAGTGGGATCGTACTGGATTGTAATAAGTCATATAGAGGTTGCGAGACAAAGAGGGTTGCCTCGTACTTGATCAGGGCATGGAGTAGACTGCGTATAAAAGGGGAGGTATTTTTTGAAAATTTTTTGCCGTGTAGTGCTACTCGCATAAGCATGAGGCAGTTAAGAATAATGATTGATTTGTTATGAAGGGTAAATTTTTAGAGGATTTCTCGTCTATTTTCAGCATTTGGAGTCAATTAAGAGGTATTCAGAAAGCTGTTAATAAACTAGCCCTATTCGCTGGAAATTTGGCCTTGCGGCGCTGTAAATGCGTTATGATTTCTTTCCGAGGTAAGGCATTGAAGGTATCAGCCTGAGTAAGTCCTCCTTTCCTGCCAACACACACACCGTAGTACATATTCTGGATAGATTCTTTATCATGCGCATCCGGGTTGACACTGATAAAAACATTTTTGCTCAGGGCATAAGCCACCCAGCGCCAATCTAGCTCTAAGCGCCAGGGGTTACTATTGATTTCGATGATTACGCCACACTCAGCACAAGCATCAATCACGGCCCGATGGTCCACAGGAAACCCTTCACGGCGCAGTAATAGCCGATTGGTCAGGTGTCCTAGCATGGTTGTGTAAGGGTTACGAATAGCTTTGATGATACGATCAGTAGCTTTTTTCTGATTCATGTTGATCCCTGTGTGCACCGAAGCAATGACGAAATCAAAACGTGCTAAAACGTCATCTGAATAGTCCAAGTTGCCATCTGCGAGCACATCTGATTCAATGCCTTTAAAAATCTTAAAGGGTGCCAACACCTTGTTTAAGTGATCAATTTCTGCATGTTGTTGCTGTATGACCGTTGGTGTGAGCCCACCTGCATAAACAGCCCGCTGACTATGGTCTGTGATGCCTATGTATTCATAACCCAAACCCTGACAGTGCCGTGCCATCTCTTCTAGGCTATGCTTTCCGTCACTATAGGTGGTATGGCTGTGAAAAACTCCGCGCAAATCTTGCATCTCTAACAGTTGCGGACCTCCTTTTTCACGTGCCCAAGCTAACTCTATTTGTCCTTCTCGTAGCTCAGGAGGAATGTAAGGGAGCCTGGCCTGCTCATAAACTGAGGTTTCACTGAGCGGCTCTACGATGCTATTTAGCACTTCCCCCAACTGCTTCCCTGCATCAACAAGAAGTGATAAGTGTGCTTTTGAACCTGTCTGTAAGATCAGTTGGTGATAAAAATCCTCTGGTTTGCAAAAGAGAATAACAAGCCCTAAGGCAAGCTCAACAAACTGACCTCGCCACGCAAATGGCCCAGAAAGCTTGCCTTCTTTTTGAAGTCTGGACTGCTGATCTAGCCATTGAATAATGACTTTTGCCTGCTTTGTACCTATCAAAACTTCGACTCGATCTACAACCTCCATCTTGCGCCTAAGCGCTCCGGTTGTCGAGATCAGCAAGGTTGGGAAAACTTGTTGAAGTTGTTTTTCTAGGTCAGTAGCATAGGGAAGTACACTGGCATAATGGAACTTACCTGCCTGCCTAGCCCTAAATGCTAGGCTTGCTTGGATAGTTTCTTGTGTTTTTTGTCCAAAACCCGGCAATTGGGCTATTTTACCTTCTTCACAAGCCCTCAATAGCTCCGGTAGGCTTTCTATACCCAATGTACTCCATATAATCCCCACTTTTTTGGGACCGATGCTCCTCAGGTCTAGCATCTCCCGTACGCCTTGGGGGGTGGCAGCTGTTAGCTCCTCCCAACGCTGCAAGGTGCCGGTGGCATTCATTTCCTGAATGAGCCTGCTTGTGCTGGGCGGTAGGCCAGTTATTGTATGCAGTGCTTCAGGCAATAGCCCAGCTACTTCCTCGCCAATCTTCTCCAAACCCACAGCCGCCTTGGTGTAGTATCTTACCTGGAAAGGATTAGCACCATGAAGCGCTAGTAGCTTGGCAGTATCCTTGATCAGGGCGATCATGTACGTTTTTTCCATGGGCTGTTGTATTCTTCATATTAAAATGACCGTCTTGTGAGGTTGTTACAATACGGAGCTAATTACACGCGTGGGTATGCTTAATTAACGACTGCACCAGGTTCTTTCAGTAGGTGTACCATTGCTTCTTGTTGATGTTTTAGAGCATACTTTAATGGGGTATTGCCACGGCTAGATGTAGCGTTGATATCAGCACCGTTTTCTATCAATAATTGAACAATCGTAGTATCTCCATACGCGGCAGCTTGATGCAGTGGACACACTCCGTCTTCATCTATGGCATCTACCTCGGCACCATGCGCTAGTAAACACTGTACGGTGGCCCAAACTTCTTTTTCAGGTGCGCGGCATGTTGTGTCTTTATAATACATAACTTGATCGTAGTTACCACTGGACAGCTGCCAAGCGATGTGCTTCTAAGTAAGCATTGGCCTTGCTAAAGTGCTGGTTGCCAAAAAAACCACGCCTCGCAGAATATGGTGAGGGGTGTGGTGATGTAAGAATCAAGTGCTTTATCCTATCAATAAGGCTTTCTTTTTGCTGTGCATAAGCCCCCCAAAGGAGAAACACGACATGCTCTTTGGCTTGTGATAGGGTACTGATGGTCGCATCTGTAAATTGCTCCCAGCCTTTTTTTTGGTGAGAGCCGGGTTGCCTGGCTTGTACAGTTAATGTAGCATTGAGCAACAGTACCCCTTGCTTAGCCCACCGCTCTAGGTTGCCGTTTGGGGGCATAGCAACCCCCAGATCATTGCGAATCTCAGTAAAAATGTTCACCAAAGAAGGCGGAATGGATACGTCCTCTCGGACGGAAAAACATAACCCATGGGCTTGTCTTGGACCGTGGTAGGGATCTTGGCCCAAGATAACGACCTTGGTAGCTTCAAAGCTACAGAGTTCAAAAGCACGAAATATTTCTTTGGCAGGAGGATAAACGCTCTCGTGCTGGTACGCTGTTTTTACAAAAGAGACCAGGTTTTCAAAGTAGGGTTGTCGAAATTCTTTCTCTAGGTGTGTGCTCCAAGATGCGTCTATATTGACCCTCATGAGTGTATGATTTATGTAAAGGAATAAAAATCTTGACTTCGGGATGAATTTTCCTAATTTTGCGATACAATTTTTCAAATGCTATTAGCGTGGAATTAAGAAATTACGAAACAATGTTTGTGTTGACCCCGGTCTTATCTGAGGAACAGCTACAAGAGACGATTAGCAAGTTTAGGGGCTTTCTGCAGGAAAAAAAAGCCGAGATAGTGCATGAAGATAAGATAGGACTAAGAAAACTTGCCTATCCCATCCAGCGCAAGTCTACAGGTGTTTACCACCGATTTGAATTTAAGGCTGCCCCAGGCGTGATCAGTGCGCTGGAAACTGAATATAGGAGGGAGGAGAAAATCATCCGCTTTTTGACATTTTCTTTAGAAAAGCATGGCGTTGAATACAATGACAAGAAAAGAAGCGGCGTATGGGATAAGAAAACTGAGCCTAAGAAAAAAGAAGTAGCATGACCTTAGTGAATAAAAGAAGTAGCATGTCCTTAGTCAATGAATCTGTGCAAAGGAAGAACCTAGGTAAAAAGTATTGCCGTTTCAAGAAACTTGGCATTAAGTATGTGGATTACAAAAACACGGACTTCTTGATGAGATTCCTGAACGAACAAGGCAAGATTTTACCTCGTCGTCTTACTGGAAACAGCCTCAAATACCAGAAAAAGTTAGCCACAGCCGTCAAGCGGGCTAGGCAGTTGGCACTCTTGCCCTATGTAGCCGATAATTTGAAGTAGCTAGAACATCCCCAACCCAACCATGGAAGTAATCCTGAAGCAAGATTTCAAAGGGCTAGGCCACAAAGATAACGTCGTAAAAGTGAAGCCAGGGTATGGCAGGAACTACTTAATTCCTCAAGGCTTTGCCGTTGTAGCAAACGAAGTCAATAAAAAAGTTGCGTTAGAAAACGCTCGACAGGCTGCCCACAAAGTGGCTAAGTTGAGAAAAGAGGCTGAAGCGATAGCTGCACGGCTTGCTCAGCTTACTATTGAAATTACAGCCAAAGTAGGAGACAGCGGAAAAATATTTGGGTCAATTACTCCCGCACAGCTGGCTAATGCCTTAATGGCTCAGCACATTGTTGTGGACCGAAAAGACATTAGCTTCGGCCAACCTATCAAGGCACTAGGTACTCATGAAGCCACTATCATCCTTCATAAGGACGTCGTGCATACTTTAGCATTTAGGGTAATATCAGTATAGCACAGTTCTGAAGATTGGTACGGGTTGTTTTTTCTGAATCCCTTCAGCAGCTTCCCGTAGTATGTTGTCCTTCAAGCTCTTGCCTGAGAAAGTAGGCTGTGTAGCTTTGGGAATGCGTAGCCACTGTTTCAGGCGGTCCTTCCACCATGATCTCTCCCCCCTTTTGGCCGCCTTCAGGTCCTATGTCAATCACATAGTCTGCCACTTTGATGATATCCATGTTGTGCTCGATAACCAACACTGTGTTGCCTCTGTCTACCAATTTGTTGAGTACACTAAGTAGATGTTGGATATCTTGAAAATGGAGGCCTGTTGTAGGCTCGTCTAGGATGTAAAGTGTTTTTCCCGTATCCTTTTTAGAAAGCTCAGTCGCTAGCTTAACCCGTTGTGCTTCCCCACCTGATAGCGTAGTGGCGTGCTGCCCTAGTGTAATATATTCTAGACCCACTTCTGCTAAGGTGGTTACTTGTCTCAAAATTTTAGGATAGTATTCAAAAAACTCGACTGCGTTACTAACAGTCATTTCCAAGACATCTGAAATCGACTTGCCTCTGTACTTGACCTCTAGCGTCTCTCGGTTGTAGCGCTTCCCTTGGCAGGTTTCACAAGGAACGTGCACGGTAGGCAAAAAGTCCATCTCGATCACTTTCATCCCTGCTCCTTCACAGGTCGTGCACCGGCCACCTTTTACATTAAAAGAAAACCTGCCAGCCTGGTAGCCTCTAATTTTAGCTTCAGGTAGCTGTGCGAATAACATCCGAATATCTGAAAATACTCCCGTGTAGGTAGCTGGGTTAGAACGGGGTGTTTTTCCAATAGGTGCTTGGTCTACTTCTACTACTTTGTCAATGTGTGTCAACCCTTCTACCCAGTCGTAGGGTAGGGGGGTAACATGGCTTTTATAAAGGTGTTGCTGAAGGATAGGGAAAAGCGTTTCATGGATGAGACTGGATTTTCCACTGCCAGACACTCCTGTAATACATACCAGCGTTCCTAGAGGAATGCTTAGGGTAATGTCTTTAAGGTTGTTGCCCCGGCAACCTTTGACGGTTAGGTACTGCTCGTGCCCTTTTCTCCTATGGCTAGGAAGGGCTATCTGAGATTCGCCACGCAAGAATGCCGCTGTACTGCTGCCTTGCTGCAGAAAAATGCTAGGCGGACCGGCAGCCACTACGTATCCTCCGTGCTGCCCAGCACCGGGACCTATGTCTAAGATGTAGTCTGCGTTCAGCATCATGTCCTTATCATGCTCTACCACCACTACAGAGTTGCCCAGGTCTCTAAGATTCTTAAGTGAATTGATCAAGCGCATGTTGTCGCGTTGGTGCAAGCCAATGCTAGGCTCATCTAGAATGTAGAGTACCCCTACGAGCTGAGTACCTATTTGGGTGGCCAGCCTGATGCGCTGAGCTTCTCCACCAGATAAGGTTTTTAAGGGTCTATTAAGCTGCAGGTATTGAAGCCCCACATCAAGCAAAAATCGGATCCGTTTGCAAATTTCTTTGACTAGATCTCCAGCAATCTGTTGCTGTTTTTTATTGAGTCTAGGTGTCAAGGTGCTGAACCAATCATGCAGTTGCTGCATATCCATGGTAGTCAGCGAAGTAATATTTTGATCAGCAACTCTAAAATATAGTGCTTCTTTTTTGAGCCTAGTACCTTGGCAGTCAGAACATACTACCGCATGATCAAATGTTTTGCCAGGTGATTTCCTGCCGCCTGCTTCTTTTTCCGTTTGTTGGGCAAGGAAGTCAATCACTCCTTCAAAGCGCGCACTCCAAGTCGTTGCTTGATATTTCGTCGAGGCTACTTCTACCCTAGAACCATCTCCGTGCAACACAGCTTGCAGCACTGCTGCAGGAAAATCCTGGATAGGCATGGCAATATTGCACTGATTCTTTTTGAGCACTGCTTCGATCTTTTTAAAGATCATCACATCCCGATAAGTCCCCAAAGGAGCAATGCCACCTCGGCTAATACTTATTTTTCTGTCTGGAATCAGGGCATTCATATCCAGTTTGATCACTTCGCCTAGTCCGTTACAGGTAGGACAAGCGCCATAAGGCGAATTAAAAGAGAAAGTATTGGGTGCAGGTTCGTCGTAAGAAAGGCCTGTTTCTGGATCCATGAGCGATCTAGAAAAGTGGTGCAGTGCGCCTGCCTCGTCTTGTAGCATGATGCTTCCCTTACCCTGCTGCCAAGCAGTACCCAAAGATTCCCGTAGTCGCTGCTTATCTTGCTGGCTCACCAGTAGGCAGTCAATCATTACTTCAATGTCATGCGTCTTGTAGCGATCTACTTGCATTTTTTGCGTTAGAGATTTGATCTCTCCATCTATCCTGACCTTATTAAAACCTAGGTTGCTGATGCGTTGAAAAAGCTCTCTATAGTGTCCTTTCCTACCTTTTATAACTGGGGCAAGGAGTATAATTTTTTTCCCTTCAAAAGCTTGCAGGATGTGTTCCTGAATTTGCTCATCTGTCTGTTTGCGCATCTTGTTGCCACTCAGATAAGAGTAAGCTTCTGCTGCCTTGGCAAATAACAACCGAAGAAAGTCATAGATTTCTGTGGCGGTACCGATTGTAGAACGAGGGTTGCGGGAAGTAGTCTTTTGTTCGATAGCAATGACTGGACTCAGGCCATTGACTTTGTCTACATCGGGGCGCTCCATATTGCCAATGAAGTTGCGGGCATAGGCTGCAAAGCTTTCCATATAGCGCCTTTGCCCTTCTGCATAGATCGTATCAAAAGCAAGCGAAGACTTGCCACTGCCACTAATGCCTGTGATGATGACTAGCTTGTTTCTCGGAAAGGTGACATCAATGTTCTTGAGGTTGTGCTCCCGAGCTCCCAGTACTTCTACCTGATCGTGTCCGTATAAGTCTTGTGGGGGCTTTAGAGAAGGCTTCTTTTCTTTTGTAGGAGTGGTCATAGGCTAACCCAGGTAGGTGGTCATCTGATGAATAGACGCGCCAATTTGTACATAATTTTTTGCATAGCAAAGATGTACGTACAGCCATGGTTTGGATGTGGTATATTCATCCGCTATAATACAGCCTGATACGACAATGATCGAAGGGAGAGTCATCCAAGCCACTGGCATTTGGTACCAAGTAAAAGGCGAAGATGGCCTATGTTATGCGTGTCAGCTGAGGGGCAAGTTTAGATTCTATGCCCCTCAGTTTACAAGCCCGGTGGTGGTAGGTGATGAAGTAGCTTTTGAGCCAGTAAAATCGCAGGCAATCGGTGTTATTCACAAAATAATGCCCCGAAGAAATTACCTGATCCGCCAAGCTTCCTACAAGAAATCCTATGGGCAACTACTAGCAGCTAATATTGACCAAGCCCTCCTTGTGGTAACGGCTCTTGACGCCCCTGCCCAGCTAGATTTTATCGATCGCTTTTTAGTAGTGGCGGAAGCATTTGAAATCCCGCCGGTCATCGTGTTCAATAAAATAGATTTGCTGGATACCACACAGCAACAAGCACTAGAGCGTGTAAAAAGTTTATATGAAAAATTGGGTTATGTCACCTTGGCGGTTTCTGCCCATACACAACGGTACCTAGCTTCCTTTTGTCAAACGTTGTTAGGCAAGGTTTCTCTCTTGTCAGGCCATTCAGGAGTAGGCAAGTCTACGCTCGTCAATACCGTTGCCCCGGCAGCCAACCGAGCCGTCGCTCCTACCTCTCAATTTGCTCAAAAAGGGCGACACACTACCACGCATACAGCCTTGTTTGAAGTATTGCCTAGCACCTTTTTGATCGACACACCTGGTATACAAACGTTAGTGCCCTATGCTATCAGTAAGCAAACCGTGAGCCACTGTTTTCCGGAGCTACGCGGTTGTGCTTCAGCGTGTAAGTTTTACAATTGTACGCATCAGCATGAGCCAGGCTGCGCCGTTCTCCAAGCCCTAGAAAAAGGAGAAATTGCTGTCTCGCGCTACGAAAGCTATCAGCAGTTATCAGCAGACGCAAGTAATGAGTGATTGAGCGATGCGCTATCAGTTGGCTTCATGACCTAATAGGTCCATAAATCCTTGAACAAGCGCCTTAGACCCTGATCGGCATTGCGGGGCTGCTTACCATTTATAACAGGTAGATCAGGCCAATATACCAGGCCAATAATTCTTTTGCAGGTGTAGATATGTTGTGAAAGATCCGTGCTGTTAGCTGAATAGCCAGATCTATTGCCCGAATAACTTACTTCATCTCCTGCCAAGATGACGCATGCTCTTTGCTACACCTATTTTGGAACAATGTTTGTAACACGTGAATGTATCTAAACTCAAGGGAAACTCTTGCGAAACTGGGAACAAAAACCTCAACTCTAGCTTGCAATCTATACGCTATTACTCATAACTAACACAAGACCATGAACGAAAAAGGAACGATTTCTGTCCATACCGAGAATATTTTCCCTATCATCAAAAAATTCTTGTACTCAGACCAAGAAGTATTTCTAAGAGAACTTGTCTCTAATGCTGTAGATGCCACGCAGAAGCTGAAGCAATTGGCTGCTATGGGTACATACGAGGGGAACACGGATCAGCTCCAGGTAAAAGTGAGCCTTGATGAGCAGCGCAAAACTATTACGATCAGTGACCAGGGCATTGGGATGACTACTGATGAAATCAAGAAATATATCAATCAGGTAGCCTTCTCTGGCGCTACAGAATTTTTGGAGCAACACAAAGACCAAGAACAGAAGCAACCGCTGATCGGATTTTTTGGACTAGGTTTTTATGCTGCTTTTATGGTGGCCGATAAGGTAGAAATTATTACTAAGTCTTGTCAAAAAGATACGGAAGCAGCCCACTGGACTTGCGATGGCACCACCAATTTTGAGTTAACCAAAACAGTCAAAAAAGAAGTAGGGACAGATGTAGTCCTTCATTTGACTGAGGATGCCAAAGAATTTTTACAGAAAGAAAAGATCCAGCAACTCCTAGAAAAGTACTGCAAGTTTCTTCCTGTAAAAATCGAGTTCGATCAAAAAATTATCAATAACCCTCACCCTATCTGGACCAAACCGCCCAGTGAACTGCAAGACGAAGACTATCTGGCTTTTTACAAAGAGCTCTATCCTTTTGCATCAGATCCACTTTTTTGGATTCACCTGAATGTAGATTATCCTTTCAACCTAACCGGCATTCTCTATTTTCCTGAGGCTACCAATGAATTGGCGCAACACCAAAACAAAATCCAGCTTTATGCCAAGCAAGTATTTATCACCAATGAGGTAAAAAATGTAGTCCCTGAGTTTTTAATGCTGTTGCATGGCATCATTGACTCGCCTGATATTCCGCTTAATGTGTCGCGTAGTGCACTCCAGACAGATAGAAACGTCAAGAAAATCAACACTTACATCGCTAAGAAAGTAGCAGATAAGCTCGAAGAGTCGTTTAAGCAGAATAGGCAAGCATACGAGAAAAAGTGGAGTAGCGTAGCACTTTTTGTCAAGTATGGTATGCTCACCGAAGACAAGTTTTACGAAAAAGCCAAAGGTTTCGTTTTGCTGAAAAACATCGCCGGGCAATACTTTACACTAGAAGAATATCAAGCCACAATCAAGGCCAACCAGACCGACAAGCACCAAAACCTGGTGATGCTCTATGCAACTGAGCCAGAAAAGCAAGACAGGTATATCCAATCCTGTAAAAAAAGCGCGTATGATGTGCTAGTGATGGACCAACCTATTGATCAGCACATGATCAGCTTTTTAGAACAAAAGCTTGACAAGGTAACGCTCAAGGGGGTAGATGCAGACCCAATTGGACAACTTATTGACAAAGGTGAACCTCAGGCAAGCGGATTGACGGAGGAAGAACAAAAGCAACTTCAAGCACTTTACACTCAAGCGGTGCCTGACAAACAAGTCACCTGGGCTGTGGCGGCTATGCCTGACGGCGAATTGCCTGTGACCATCACCATCCCTGAGTTCCTAAAGAGAATGCATTACATGACAGGTACCAGAGATGCCAACCAGCCACCACTTCCTTTACAAGCTACCATCAATGCCAATCATCCGCTAGCTCAAAAGCTGTTGCGGAGCAAGCAAGAAGAGCAGCAGCTGCAACTAGCCCAACAGGCTTATAGCCTGGCCTTACTTGCTCAGGGCATGCTGCGTGGTGCTGCCCTAACTGACTTTATGCAAAGCAATATTGACACCCTATTAACAGTGTAACAGGGAAGGTATGGCCTAGCCATCCCCTACTTTTCCTGATCCATACGCGTTAGGATCTATTTTTAATTGTATTGACCATCTTTTGAAAAGTTATAGAACTTAAACTGACGCTTTTTTCTGTGGAAAAAATGTTGGGTACATCAAAGTGAATTCTTGTGAGCAAAATTCAGAACGGCAGCTAGAAAGGGATGGTCTTAGACAAGACACGAAACGTCCTCAGATCAAAGCCTTGTAGCCTATGTAGGGATAGCGATCAGGTCTTTATGCGTAGTATGGATCGGCTGGCGAGCAACTTAGATGACCTCAAAAGTATGGTCATGTAACTGAACCAAAGGAAAAGTAGCCTTGCACTTTTCCAATTGTCTTTAATGAAGAGGAGGCACCTATGTCTACCTTGTTATTGTCTATCGCGGGGGGCTTTGCGGAGGTTAAAAGGAATTTTCTTAGAGAACGATAAAAAGAAGGTGTTTGCCTGGCTAAAAAAGGGCTACAAAGGACGGAAGAAAGTATGGGTTGCTAACCAAGTGCTAGCCCTGCAGCAAAGGGTAGCAGCAGGAGAGAATGCAAGTCAGCTGGCTAGAGCATCGGGAATTAGTAGGAAAACACGATATCAGTATCTGAAAAGGAATGGGTAGCTAAATTTAATATGCTCCCCCTTCAGGGAAAGCCTTACCAACAACAGGGAGAAAAGGTGAGTAGCAGGGAGACTAACTTTTTTCTTTTCCCGCTTGCTGCAACTTCATGAGTTCTTGTTCACTCAGTCCAGTAGCTTGTGCGACAGTCTGCATATCTAAGTGGAGATTAGAAAGCATATTCTTGGCAATGTGCAGCTTCTCTGCATGCATGCCTTCTTGTCTACCTTCTTGTCGTAATTGCTGAGCTGCGGTCATGGTATCCTTTTTTCTATGTGGTACAATATTTTCTATAGTGTCGAGTATCTCCTCTGAACCGTACTTGCTCTCCACGCTTAAGATATAGATAATGCTACTAATTCCATAATCGCGATCCAGCATCTTAACCACTGCTTCTGGACGTTCCTTCATCCAATTTAAAAACGTCCTCTCCCTACTTTGTTTGAGGAGCATTTCCAGTAGGTCTGCAGTGCCATGTTGGGACAGTTCTTCTTCTTCCATTTGACCCAGATCAATGAGCTGAAGCGGCTTGAGCATCTCTGCTCTAGATAGTATCGGATCTTCAAAGCAGTCATAGAGGTCTACCGAATAGGGATAAGGGGTCTTCTTGCCTGTGTAGAGGCAAAGGTTCAGGATATTGGGTAGCCGTTGTCGCTGTTTGCCCTTCTTGTTTTGTGCGAGGTGCTCTGCTAGTAGGGCTACGTTGTACTGCAGGAAACGAAAAGGCAACAAAGGGTCGGGCGTGGTTTGCTGTTCTATCAGGATGTAGATATAGGAACTCTTTTTGTCTATCTGGCAGGCATAGACGACATCACTGTGTAGCTGTGCCAGCTTCTCATCGGTGTAGCTTTTGTTACTCAAACGCAAAGACTCCCATTGGATGCGTTGTGTGATCGATGGGCTGAGGTGGGCCTGTAGGAAGTCTTTGGCCACTGTGAGATTGGAGAGACTCTTCTTGAAGAAGCCATCATGGGGGTGGTGGATCGTGATATTGGACATAGGGAATAGTATGAGGTCAGCTCAACAAGCTACCACTTCCTTTTAAAATACCCCCAAACTCCCCTTCTTTTCCGTTTCCTAAGGTAAAAAAGACCTCATCAGCTTCGCAAGCGCTTCCACTTCTGCTTGGGGCTTGTCCCATGTGACAGACTTTCCTGCTATGTCGTATAAGACCATTTTTTGGTGGTTAGGTTTAATGCTATCGGTAACCATTAGAAGTGTTTGATAGCATCGTGGTACGATCATGGGTATGAGATCTTGATTTTTAGTGGCCCAATAGTCTCCGATTAGCTGTTCCAACAGAAGCTCCCCAAGGGCCTCCATTATCTAGAGCTACGGCGATGTATAGCGGAGATTTCCCGGTTTACAGAAAAAATGTTATGAACTTATCGCCTTATTGAGCGTAAACAGGAACATATTCTAGCAAATTTTGAAAGGGTCTTAATGATAGCATTGTCGTGCATCGTATCTTTAAGGTGATCTACCGTCGGGTGCTTCGATCGTACCTTCTTGCCATTTACGAAAACAAATAGACAAGTATTAACAACGTGAGTCAAACACAACAAATACTAAAAGAAGTTACACAAACTAGCTACAAGTATGGGTTTGAGAGTAACATTGCCACCGAAACGGTCCCTAAAGGACTGAACGAGGCCACCATTTGCTTGATTTCTGCTAAAAAAAATGAACCCGATTGGATGCTAGCATGGCGGCTCAAGGCTTACAGGTACTGGCTTACCATGAAAGCACCCAAATGGGCTAATGTGAATTACCCACCTATCGACTACCAGGATATCATTTACTATGCGGCACCAAAAAAAAATCCTGTATTGAACAGTCTTGACGAAGTAGACCCTGAACTCTTGGCTACTTTTAAGAAGCTGGGCATCTCACTAGTGGAACAAAAACGCCTGACCGGCGTAGCCATGGATGTAATCATGGACAGCGTGTCTGTAGCAACTACCTTCCAAGCAAAGCTGCAAGAACTGGGTGTTATTTTTTGTTCTCTAAGTGAAGCTGTACAGCAACATCCCGAACTAGTCAGAAAGTATTTAGGCACTGTGGTACCACCACAAGACAATTACTTTGCCGCACTCAACGCCGCGGTGTTTAGCGATGGCTCTTTCTGTTACATTCCCAAAGGAGTGCGTTGTCCTATGGAGCTCTCTACCTACTTCCGTATCAACGCGGCCAACACAGGCCAGTTTGAACGTACACTGATTATAGCCGAAGAAGGTGCTTACGTAAGTTATTTAGAAGGGTGTACTGCCCCTATGCGTGACGAAAATCAATTGCACGCAGCAGTCGTAGAGATCTACGCTGCACAAGATGCAGAGGTGAAGTATGCTACGGTACAGAACTGGTACCCAGGCGATAAGGAGGGCAAGGGAGGCATTTATAACTTTGTCACCAAAAGAGGTATTTGTGCAGGGAACAACGCCAAGCTGTCTTGGACACAAGTAGAAACAGGTTCTGCGATCACCTGGAAATATCCTAGCTGTATTCTGATGGGCGACAACTCAATCGGAGAATTCTACTCAGTAGCCATTACTAACAACAAGCAGCAAGCAGACACAGGTACCAAGATGATCCACTTGGGCAAGAACACAAAGAGTAGAATCGTATCCAAAGGCATCTCTGCTGGCCAAAGTCAGAACAGTTATCGGGGGCTTGTGAAAGTAGCTCAGCGTGCCGAAAATGCACGCAACTTCTCGCAATGTGATTCTTTACTCATGGGCAACCAGTGTGGGGCACATACTTTTCCTTATATCGATGTGAAGAATAAGACCGCACAAGTGGAGCATGAAGCCACCACCTCCAAGATAGGTGAAGAACAATTGTTTTACTGTAACCAACGGGGCATCAGCACCGAAGAAGCTGTTGCATTGATTGTCAATGGCTATTGCAAAGAAGTACTCAACAAGCTGCCCATGGAGTTTGCCGTAGAGGCGCAAAAATTGTTGGCCTTGACATTAGAGGGAAGTGTAGGGTAAGCTGATAACAGCCAAAGCCGCCGTCCACAATCCGCTGTACAACCGGATTGAAGTGTAAAGTCGATCTGATTGTAAAGACAAGCGTGTAGCATCGATAGTATCGTGGAGTAGGGCCGCCAAGATGGTATCTTGGTCTTGCGTATAGCTTAGTAGGATCTGGGCTACGGCAATAGGATGCGAGTAGTATGGCTCCCTTGTATCCCGATTTCCTCCCTGCGTGATACTGTGCTTAATCAGTTGCAGGGCTTGCTGCACCAGCTTTCCATCTATGCGCGTCTTGGCACACACCTGCTTAACAAAAGATCCTTCTAGGGGGTGCAACCCTCGGATCATCAAGTACTACTGGCGTTGATCTATCTAAACAGTCCATGAAAGGCGGGCGTACTTCTCGCATATTCCTGGGTATAGATCACTAGCAGCACAGGGTTGGCCCCACTAAACTAATGGGGTGGCTCGGTAAGCCCACACTCCCCTAGGGATTTTGATAGCATTGCAAAATTGATACATGTCCGAAATTTTCTTCGGTCAAGAATCACATAGAAAGACAGCGTTTTGGAAATTGTAGGAATGACACCATACGAGATCGCACATATGCTTCATTTGCTGTGTCTAATTTTTTTCTAGACAACCACATATCGTTAGTATGATACCTGTGCCTGATAGAGGCTGTTCGCTTGCAAGGTCTGCTGCTTGTGTGCTAATTCCTGTATTCTTTCCTACTCATCCGCCCGGTCGATCAAATTTTGGTCCAAAGCTTTGCTGGTTCTGGCACCCAGGGTTTTAATATTCTGAGCTCTTCTTATCAGATTGCCTTTACCTTCGTATAGTTTTTTCATCGCTTCTGCATAGGCTTTTTGGGCGATGTCCATCTGTCGACCTAGGTGCTTCAGGTCTTCTACAAAGCCGACAAACTTATCGTACAATGCCCCTCCCTGTTGTGCTATTTCTAGTGCATTTTGGTTTTGATATTCATGCTTCCAGATATTGGCAATAGTGCGTAGCGTAGCCATCAAGGTAGTGGGCGATACCAGTACAATGTTTTTCTCATATGCTTCATTGAAGAGCCCTAAATCGTGCTGCACAGCCAGGCTAAAGGCAGGCTCTATGGGTACAAACATCAGCACAAAGTCCAAACCCTTAAGATCATACTGGCTCTGGTAGTTTTTCTCACTAAGCTCTTTGATATGCTTGCGCATAGATTGGATGTGCTTCTTGAGTGCTAGCGCTTGTTCGGAGGGTTGCTCAGCATTAAAGAACTGTTCATAGTTGACTAACGAAACTTTAGCATCGATGATGATATGCTTGTTCTCGGGTAGTTGAATAATAACATCCGGTTGGTAGCGTTTGCCTTCTTCAGTAAGAAATGATGTTTGAATGCGATACTCTCTATCTTTGGCAAGGCCCGATTTTTCAAGGATGCTCTCTAAAATAAACTCCCCCCAGTTACCCTGGGTCTTCGTATCTCCTTTGATTGCTTTGGTTAGGTTCTCCGCTTCTTTGGTAATCTGCGCATTCAGTTCACTAAGTTTTTTGACTTCTGTACGCAAAGCCACATTGCGCTCTAGACTCTCTTTATTGGTTTGGACGATCTGCTTTTCAAATTCCTGTATGCGTTCTCCTAAAGGCTTCAAGATACCCTCTAGATTGACCTTATTTTGATCGGTGAATTTCTTACTTTTCTCTTCAAGAAGATCATTGGCCAAGTTTTTAAACTGAATAGTCAGCTTTTCTTGCATGGCTTCCACTTCTTGCTTTTGCGTACCTAATTTTTCTGTGAGGTGCTGGTTGACTGTTTCCAAACGGACAAAGTCCTGCCCTAGTTGTAAGTTTTGATTATTAACTAGGAAAAGTTCTTTCTTGACTTCGTCTAACTGCTGCTGAGCTCCTTCTAACTTGGCCTGCAATGTTTGGCTATAGGCACTGAGCTTGGCATTGGCTGCGTACCAGCCGCTTAGTACGCCGATCACGAGCCCAATGATGAGATAGACAGTTAGCAACCTATAGTTTTTAGAAAATTAAAACCGTAATAACACATGAAAGCCTGCATTAATGCAGGCTTTCATCGGTATAAAGTATGCAAAAAGTAATAACTCTCTCGCACTTACTTGTTTTTGATGACTTCTTGCAGCACGTCTTTGAGGGGTACGCGCTTGCCATCTTTAAAGGCGACAATCCAAGCATCTGTGAGTCCCATAGCCCTCAGTTCTTTTTTGAACTGGTTGGCTTTCTGATAGTTCCTAAAGTGTCTGAGCGTGTACATATTCATGCCTTCTGCATGCTCTTGTTCGAATACTTCTGGTGGCTTTGCACCTTCTGCAACCTTGCTTAAATCCCGTTTTTTATAGGCACCCATCTGCACCTTGAATACAATACCTTTGATGTAGAATTGGCCATTATTCCCAACAGCCCAATCGTCCTTACTAAATTCGTCAGGACCTACCATACCTTGGGCTAAGTAGGGACTCTCACTGGCCTGGCTACCAGTCTCTTTGTTGCCTTCATCGGGGCTGTCTGGTCCTTTGCTTCGAGCCTCTATCTGTGTCTTCAACTCAATCAGTTCTCTGAGCACTTCTTGGGTGCTTTTTATTTCCTTTGTAAGGTTTTGGTTTTGAGTTTTAAGCCGATGATTCTCTTCGATCAGATCTTTAAGTTGCAAGGGTTGCATAGCAGCTTTACGTTGCTTCCACACTTTAATCTCTGCCTTCTGCTTCTTCAGCTCAGTCTTTTGCTTCTTTTTAGCCAACACAGGGCTGCCGACAGTGGCAAACAGTAGTACTGCCAGTACAATAGTAATTTTTTTCATAAATTTTCGGGTAAGATGAGTTTCATCAGGTTACTACAATCTTACTAAATGCGCCTGAGAAATTCAAAAAAGCATTGGTAATAACCGACTTCGCTGCTGCGCACTCTCACTAGTACAGGAGTGCTAATTGCTCAGTAATGTCTGCTAGGCGTTAAATATATAGCTCACTATACCAAGCAGGTACTATCTTTGGAAGATGCCCAATAAAAAGAAGAATATGCCTACACCATCTGCGCCTCACTATGTCATAGGTCGGGTAGATCACGTAAATCCTGCTTACGCCTATATCGTACTTAAGGAAGAGGAACAAGAAGATATTTGGGTGAAGCAAGAAGATTTGTTAGGGGCCTTAGATCAAGACCTTGTCAGGGTCGTGGTGCTGCAGCAAGCCAAGGATAGAAAGCGGTCTGTGGGCAGAGTAGTAGAGATTATAGAACGAAACAAAGCGCCTATTGTGGGCCGCCTGGATCGCTACGGTAAGAATGCCTTTGTCATTCCTGACGGGCGCCGCATGCATTACGACATCTTTATCAAAGAAGCGGAACTCAAAGGAGCCAAGCATAACGATAAAGTCATTGTAAAAATTACGAGGTGGCCTCATGGAGATAAGAATCCTACAGGTATCATCCAAGAAGTGCTCGGCCAAGCAGGGGTACACGAGGTAGAGATGCATGCCATCATGGCTGAATTTGGTTTATCAGCACAGTTCCCCGGTCAAGTAGTAGCCGAGGCAAATGCCATCCCGCACGCCATTTCTGCGCAAGAAATGGCCCGAAGAAAAGACTTTAGAGCGGTAACTACCTTGACAATCGACCCGGAAGATGCCAAAGATTTTGACGATGCGTTCTCCTTAAGAACACTGCCCAATGGGCATTATGAAGTAGGCATTCACATTGCTGATGCCAGCTATTACGTGGCAGAAGGGAGTCTATTGGACCACGAGGCACTGGAGAGGGGAACTTCTGTGTATCTGGTAGATAGGACCATCCCAATGCTACCAGAAAAGCTTTCTAATGATTTATGCTCGCTCAATCCTCAGGAGGATAAGCTAACTTTCTCTGCCGTTTTTGAGCTAGACAAGCAAGGCAAGCTGCAGAAAGAGTGGCTAGGAGAAACCGTAATTCACTCCAACAAACGCTTTACCTACGAGGAAGCCCAGCAGGTGATTACGCAGCAACAGGGAAATTTTCATGAGGAGCTTACCATACTCAACCAATTGGCCAAACAGCTACGCACTGAACGCTTCAAAGAGGGTGCCATCAGCTTTGAAACTGTAGAAGTCAAGTTCCAGCTTGATGCGCAAGGGAAGCCGCTGTGTGTAGTGCCCAAAGTGTGGCAAGACACGCATAGGCTGGTCGAGGAGTTCATGCTGTTGGCCAACATGCGGGTAGCAACGCGCGTTTCTGAGATGCAGCAGGGGAAAAACCTACCGACCTTTGTATACAGAGCGCACGACGACCCTGATCCGGACAGATTGAATGATTTTTGGGGTTTTGTCAAACAGTTAGGCTACCAAGGAGCTACCAAGCAGCAATCTATTTCCAGTGCCCTGAATGCCATTTTAAAGGCTACTGCAGGGACGACAGAGGAAAACATCATCCAGTCACTAGCCATTCGTACAATGGCCAAAGCCGTGTACACTAGTGAAGACAAGAGACACTTTGGGTTGGCTTTTCAGCATTATACCCATTTCACTTCACCCATCAGGCGATATCCTGATATCATGGTACACCGGTTACTTAAGCAGTATCTTCAAGGGCAGTTCAATGCCGACCCACGGTCTTACGAAGAAAAGTGTAAGTATGCTTCTGAGCGAGAGCGTGTAGCAGCAGATGCAGAGCGGGCTTCCGTACGGTACAAACAGGTAGAGTTCATGCAGGCACTTCAAGGAGTAAGCTTGGAAGGCATTATCAGTGGCGTTACAGATTGGGGAATTTATGTGGAACTGGTCGATAACCGATGCGAAGGCATGGTCCGCTTGGCTGATATGACAGACGATTACTATGAATTGGATGAAAAGGGCTTTAAAGTAGTGGGCAAACGCTCTAAGAAAGTTTACCGCCTTGGCGACCAGGTGCATGTACAGGTTAAGTCGTGTGACCTTACCAAAAGAACAGTCAGTCTGAGCTTGACCCCGCCAGAAGCTGGTAAGACACAACATTCGATCATTAAAAATTCTTCAAAGTAAATGCCTTTTTGGGGGCAAAGGGCTTCATCAAGGGATGTCAATCATTGGTCATCTGATCCTCGCCCCGATTGCGCGCATGGTTAATCATTCGAATACAACACTCAAAAAAATACGATCCAGGGGAAGAGAGCCAGCAGAGCGCATGCAAGAAAGATGTTGATCCCTAGAGAAGGTACTCAATAAGAAAGACACCGCTATTTTGATGCACCATGCCCGTGAGGGGGAACGGCTTTTTGGGGATGATCCATGGACCTACACGCATGCCCAGAGGTGGTGCATGGTTGCGATGCTGCCGTTGTTGGGGGTTTCGGGTCCTCGGGCCTCGGTGTCAACAAGTTCAGCTTTGACTATGGCAGCATCGGCGTGTCTTGTTGCCGGAAGTTTTAGTCACTTGGTTGCTTGGAACGAGGGTTTTGCGTTTGTACTGCGCAGTGTATTCTTAGTGGTTCTGCCAGTAGTTTTGGAATCTTTGAAGAGCTCTTTTGAGTAGCTAGATGATTTCCTGAATTTAGGCCTCGGAATTAGTTTTTAGTGAGTGCAAGCAAAATCCATTTCTATCCCGTAGCAGTGCTCATGCCGATAGTATCTTGCGAGTGCAAGAACATGCATTTCAGGAGGCTGCCAGAGGATGGAGATAGGGAGGAGCATCATTGAGGAGAGTGGTTTGTCAACTTTACCCATGCAAGAGAAGTATGATGCAAGACACCAATAATAGATTCTACGCCATGCTTACTACCCGATTTTGGGGTGTTACAATAGGAGTGCTGTGTGCCCTGCTGTTGCAAAATTGCCAGTCGCAGCTGAATGCGCTAGAGGAGGAGTCGCCTGCAGAAGTTCTCCCTCAGTCAGGTTGTCAACCGCCAGCCTACCCTCCATCTCCCCCTCCCACGAGGGCTGCGCACCAGCCCAAAGTGCCCCCCACCGATTTTGTAAGAGCCTCGCCATCTGCGGGCATCCGCCCTGCTGCTAGCACAGCACGCTCACGCAACATCTTCGTACAAGACTCCTGCCGGCTTTTTACGGCGTCTACGGGGGAGCTGGTCCGTTTTCAACAAGTAGACAGCCAGTGGCAGGCGGTGGTGCCAGGGAAAGATCGTTCCTATACCCCCCAACACACCCTATCTGTCGTGAGTTCTTGCCATATCAATGCGCTACTTTCTTGGCTGCAGAGCCAAGACAGCAGGACTTCGAGGGCGCATATTCATGTTCTGAACACTTCCCAACCGCCATATAGTCCCTGTGTCTACTTGGGTCGGGCAGGTTTGTGGGGAGGGATGCCTAGTGACGAGGAAGAAAACTTAAAGCCACCTGCCAGACGACAGTCCCCCAGCCCAGAGGATGAGTTGGCTAAGTGTCATGAGAAGGCACGTCATGGAGAGAGACGGAAGCAAGAGCATGTTTGCAGAGACACCCTAAACATCTTGTTGGATATAGCTGGTTCGGAGCCTGATAAGGCCTCCAAATTCCTCGAAGTCTTGCTTGCTGCTGTCAAGGACAAGCATTGTCGCCAGAAGGCCCTGCGGGCTCTCGGTAAGGTGGCCCAGGCGGCACCTGCTAGGGTCTCCGAATGCCTCCCCTCCCTGCGCGCTGCTGCCAGGAATGGGGATAAGGAGGTTCGCTCAACTGCCCTAAGGACCCTCGGGGAGGCGGAGTGGAAGCATTACTTTGGTGATGTGGGGTTAGTGCCAGACCTACCAAGCGATATGGCTGCTATCTTAGACGGCCCTTGCCCATTCTGGCCAGACCAACTAGTAAAAGACACGCACCTGTTGGTGCTGATCCCTGCTACCGTAGGTGGAGTACCATTTACGCTGAACCTGCTTGGGGAGCTGATCAAACACCCTAGCAATGGTGGACATAAGACGAAGTATAGTTATTATCATGAGCGCGTCAAGGCACAAATGGGCGAACAATCACCTCCTCGTCCCTATTGGGTGTTGATGACGCGTGATGTCTTGCCGGGGAGCCGAAATACAGGGTATGCTGATCAAAAAGCATTAGTTGCGGGCTATGCGAGCAGGGAAAGCGTGCCTTATGAATTACTCAGTGTCTTGGAAGCAGCGACCGCTATTTTGATGCATCATGCCCGTGAGGGGGAGCAGCTCTTTGGGGATGATCCATGGACCTACACGCGCTGCCCAGGGGTGGTGGATGGTCGCTATCCTGCTGTTGTTGGGGGCTTCGCGTCCTCGGGCCTTGGTGTCAGCAAGTTCAGCTCTGACTACGGCAGCATCGGCGTGTCTTGTTGCCGGAAGTTTTAGGCACTTGGCCACCTGGCTCCTTGGTCTACCCTGGTTGTAGAGAACACTGCACAGGCTTTCGACCCTTCAAGCTCCAGCGTGTAGCGTATCTTGCCCTTAGGCTTATGCGGAGAGGCGTCACGAGGCATTGATGATGACTCCGTGTTTGACCAATACGCCAGGTCTGCAGTAAAATCATCTTCAAGAGTTACTAGTGCTGGATAGGCTTTTCTTCCTTGTCCTGACTGCCCTGTGGGGCAATGCTTCTCTCTTAGGTGGGTAACAACTTCCCAACGCATACGTTGAGCTATCGCTATCTGTTGAAGAAACACCCGCTTGGTCTTTCTCTTCTCTCCGTAGTAGCTTGTATAGCTCAGGGGTAAGGGAGTTTTGATAGGAATACTGGGTGTAGTTTTAATGTGATTGACTGATGCAGGATAAGGAATAGCAATAGTGAGTTCTGCGACTCAGGAACATCCCCACTCTGATTGATATGCAATAGTCTTGCTTCAGTCTATTAGGAAGTATCAATAAAGAGTTGGCTGCGCAGCGTTATGGTAGGAGGTAAGGACACTTTAGGTGCTCATGGTACTTTGACTGTACGGACTTTTCTACTTCTTCATGCATGCCTAGAGCAGTTTTCTAGGAAAACCATGGGGGTAGGCCTTGATTCTTTGATCTATTTGTAGGAGCATTGCGCTCTCTGCTTTTCACGCATTTGGATACGCAAAGAAATTGATCATCCACCCAAAAAGTACAACAAGCTCTCCCATGGCATCTTATCTCTATTATTGAGTAGTGCTTTGCTTGGCGGCTGTAACAAGCACCCTATGGCGGCCATGAGCGAAGAAGAGAATTCATGGCAAGAATCTGTTGGTGGAATCACTATCCTGGAAGCCGAGCACCTCGAAGCGATGGATTCGGCCCATGTGCACAGCAACCATTGACGTAGCACAGGAAGCTTCGGCGCATGGATCAAGCGCGAGTCGGGAGGTAGTCGACGTTCCTGATCCCTTGGCTGTCAACGAGTTACAGGTCGTAATCAGGGGTAACCGAGCGCGGAAAAAAGTAATCAGTCAGCAAAACGCGGCCCTTTTAGCGGGCGCTGCAGCTTTGGGGGGTATGTGACCAACAGCCTGTTTACGTGGCAAAGCGCATCGAAGCAGCAGGAAAAACAGGCACAAGAGCACCAGAAGTTGGCAACCAGGATTCGTACACTAGAAGAAGCACTATCGTTACGGGCAATGATAGATGTTGATACCACTCCAATCAGCCAGGCAAGTGATGCTACTTGTGTTTCGGGCACACGCCTTTTCGTTCCCCCCAGCGTCAGTGCGTCACAAGCATTGCCAGTGGGTCTGTGTAAGTTATGGGCGGGAAGGTGCATAGCGCAAAAAATACAATGCTACAGAAATGTGCTAGCAGCAGACGAGGCAGTAGCGAAGGCACGTCATGGGGAGAGGCGGGAGCGTGTTCGCAGGGACACCCTAAGTATCCTGTTGGATATGGCCGGTTCGGAGCCTGATAAGGCCTCCGAATTTCTAGAAGTCTTGCTCGCTGCTGTCACGGACAAGCATTGTCGCCAGAAGGCCTTGCGGGCTCTCGGTAAGGTGGCCCAGGCTTCACCTGATAGGGTCTCCGCATGCCTCCCCTCCCTGCGCGCTGCTGCCAGGAATGAGGATAGGGAGGTTCGCTTAACTGCCCTAAGG
>JANPMB010000005.1:0-19961 GCA_031422615.1 Amoebophilaceae bacterium | reverse complement strand
TGTATGCCTAGGCTGTAACTGGCGATCATCTCTTGTACTTGGTGATCAATCATCGTGGCTATGCGTACGGCAGCCGGGTGGGTGTACGCTCCTACTTGCCCCATGGTATGATAATGATCTGAAATCTCATGGAGCTTGGCTGCCAGGTGTTGTTCTTTGCGTCTTGAAAAGAGCAGGGCGATCAGCGTAGAAAAAATTCCTTGGTACACCAATAAGTACCCCGTATTAAAATCTAACCGGAGACTGATCGGCCCAATGGCTACCTTGTAGAAAAGCAGTCCTAAGCCCAAACCCAATGCAGCGAGTATGATGAAACTGACCCAATCTACCAGTACGATCAGGAAAATGATGGTGATGGCTATATTGATGAGCCACTCCATGCTGCCTTGCGTGAGCAAGAACATGACCGTACTGGTAAAAGGCAGGCAGTAGAGCAGTGTCAAGTGCCAGAAAGTAGGCAGGTAGGGTACCAAAGATGCAGGCCATTTGTCACGCACAATCAGCAACCCACAAGCCAGACCGCCCAATACACGCAAATACAACATGAGATCATAAGAGACAGGCGCACCATATGCCCACATAAAATAAGGCAGCGTAAAGTTGATGCAGCAGAATGCACCAAATAGGAGGTATGGAGCCCCATACTTGGCCACTTGTTGTTGTGAATAGCAAAGTATGCGCTTGGGCGTAGGGACCAGTCGTTGAAGCAAATGGCGCAACTCACGGCCCTGAGGCTGCCATACATACGTCTGGCTGGCCGTGGCCTCATGACGTACTACCGCAAAACCACGGTTGCGTACAAAATGCACCGTAAAAAACGTGAGGCCACTCGCTAATACACAAAGAATTCCCAGAAAGTCGCTCAGGGCTTCGGGGAGCCATTGCTTACCTATGAAAAATGCACTCAGTGTCACAACAGCAGATATATAAAACGCGCGACGGTCAGGCTTCAGCCCCAGGACGCCTGTGAAAAAAGGAAAGACAAGTAAGGGAACGGCAAATTCTAGATACGCAAAAATTAACCCATATAGATTATCCCCCTGCATAAGCCCTAGACCAATGATGAGCAGGCCGGCCAATAAGGTAGTATAGCGCACCCAGCGTATTTCGTCGAACTTGATGGCCTTGTAGGCACACAGCGGCTTGAGCACATCATGTACCAAGGTGAGCCCTGCCGTTTGCAAATAAGAATCGGCACTGGCCATGACTACTGCAATGACACCGGCCATCATGATACCCCGCAACCCAGTAGGCAATAATGTCTTAATCATATGCGGCACAATGTCAGCCGCAGCCAAGGTGGGATACAATTGGTGCCCTGTAGTACCCAAAAGTAAAAAAATCATAAAAAGTACTGTAAACAGCCCAGCCAATGTCAGAAACATGGAGCGTAGCTGCTGTCCATTCTTGGCCATGAGCATGCGCTGGATCAGTGCTGGATCTACAGTATTAAAGTGAAAAACCCCAAAGGAGAGAAAAAGGACCAGATAGTAGGAGAATTTCGGGTGGTTGCTCAGGGAAAGTTGAGGGCTAGGAATGTGGGTCAACACCTCCCTAATCCCCCCGGCATGTTGGAGTGCCGTGGCGGCCAACACGGGCAGAAGCACCAGTAGCACCAAGAACTGCAACACATCGGTAGTAGTCACCGACTTAATGCCACCATGTACGACATAAAAAGTCAGCATTAGCCCTCCTATAACCATGCCAATGCGTGCGTCAATGCCTAGCAAGGATTGAGCGGCCCAGCCCAGCATGATGACCTCCGCACCCGAAGAACAGATGGTGATGATGAAGCCGAAAATACCCACAATCACCTGGCTGGGGCGTCCATAGAGTTCGCCCATGATGTCACCCATCGTCATGCATTGCGGAAAGCGCACCATCTTAGGAGCAATCCAGAGAGCTTGTACGATGTACGAGATCGGAAAGCTGAGAAAAGTGAGCATGACAATAACCCCGGTGGTACCGATCTCCCCTGCAATGTTAATAACTCCTTGCCCACCTACTTCGGTAGCCAGAAAGGTGAGTACCAAAGCTGCCGTACCAAAAGCCCGATTGCCCGACGCATAATCTCTAATGTCTTTGACACCTCTACCCGCCCCAAATCCCACACTGAGTGTGATGAGCAAAAAGACATATACGATGAGGTGATCTATACCGAGGTAGTGCATCGGTGTATAATGGTTTTGTTGCCTATGAAGTAGCAGCAAGCAGCACTCCCAACTCTTTTATTGCCAACCACGCCATAAGCCCTGGCCCTAGCTCTAGGGCTGCTTCATCTATATCGAAGGTAGACGTATGTACATAAGAAGTAATTCCCTGGGCACTGTTCTGCACACCGAGATAGTAAAAGCAACCAGGTACTTGCTGGGCATAATACGCAAAGTCTTCTGCCCCCATGCATAGCTCAACATCTACTACTTGCGCAGCGCCCAGAAAGGCTCTGGCAGCTTCTATGGTTCTTTGGGTCAAGGCTGGGTCATTGTTGAGACAGGGATAGCCATGGTTAATGACTAGCTCTCCCCTACCTCCCATGGCTTGTGCCATGCCAACAACTAAATCTGTTATTTTCTGATGTGCTTCTCTGCGCCATTGCTCATCTACTGTGCGCAATGTGCCGGCTATCTGTACTGCTTCTGGAATAACATTGGTGGTTGTGCCAGCATTGATCTGGCAGAGGGAAAGGACAGAGGGTACAATAGGATTGCAGTTTCTACTAACAAGCTGCTGTAGCGCCACAATCATGTGAGCTGCTATGAGGATAGGGTCTACAGCAAGCTCTGGAGAAGCAGCATGGCCTCCTCTTCCTTTGATAGTGATGTGAAGTTCATCGGCACTGGCTAGCATGGTGCCTTTGATGAATCCTACCTTGCCCACAGGTAGACGGGGATCCACATGCTGCCCCATGATGCTCGCAGGCTTGGGATACTCCAGTACACCCTCTCGGATCATTGTTATGGCTCCCCCTGGGTTCTTTTCTTCTGCTGGTTGAAAAATGAGTTTGATCGTCCCTTCAAATTCTTCCTTCAGGCCATCGAGTAGCTTAGCAACCCCAATCAGAGAGGCAGTATGTACATCATGACCACATGCATGCATGACCCCCTTATTCTTTGACTTGTAGGGCACTTCGTTGGTTTCATGGATGGGAAGTGCATCGATGTCTGCCCTCAATGCTACCGTAGCTTTTTCTGGATTTTTACCTTTGATCAGGGCTACCACGCCTGTGTTAGCTATTCCTTCCTGGCACGCAATGTTCAGCTCTTTCAGGGTTTTGGCAATGAACCTAGCTGTATTGAATTCTTGAAAAGAAAGCTCTGGATGCATGTGGAGGTGCCTCCTGATGTCGACGAGAGCAGCGTGCTGTGCCTTTGCCTTGTTTTTGATTGTATCTCTAAGGCGGTCGTACATATTTATAGTAAAATCAGTATGAAGTAACCGAAACTAAGCCATGGACTATTGCTTGTCAACCCCATAGGTGTGTTGTGCTGCAAAATCCCTATCAATCTGTTGGCTGTTTATTCAGGCGCTTCTCCGACTTGAGCACCAACACGTCTATGCTCGTATTGAGTTCAAACCCAATCAGCAGAATAGCAGACAACACAAATAGCCAACTCATCAATGCAATGAAAACCCCAATAGAGCCATAGATCCGGTTATAGTTAGCAAAATTTTTGATATAATAGGATAACCCAAAGGAAGCCAACAAGCTAAGAAATGTTGCAATCAAGGAACCAAAAGAAAAGAAAGGCCACCGTTGCTTAGAAGAAGGCGCCAAGTAATAGATCAATGCAATAGCATTAAGCAAAATCAAAGCTATCGTGAACAGTCTAAGGCCTAAGATGAGGTTCATCTGAAACTTCGAAGCAATCAGTCCATGACTGGTCACATAGTGAAATAGCCGGCTGCCCACAATGAGCAATACCATAGCACAGCAAAGCACCAAAGAAAGCATGAGGGTCAAGAGGGCTGCTATCCCTCTTTTCTTAAAATACCCCCTGCGCACACACAGGGTATTTTTTTGAGCAAGATCAAAGGTTTTGATAAGCGACATCATACCGTTGGTGGCCAGGTACAGTGTAGCAAAAAAACCTAACGAAAAAAGGCCCTTGCGTTGTGTGCTCAGGGTATCCTGTATGGTGGGTGCTAAGACTTCATAAATGCTCATAGGCACTATTTCTTGAAGAAAAGCTATAATTTTCTGTGCTAACGCTGGAATGGGAATGTGGGGAATCAGTGTAAAAACAGAGATAGTAGCCGGAAAAATAGCCAGTGTAAAATTGAAAGCCATACCATAAGCATGCTCAATAGTATCGTTGGTGTAAAGCCTGCGAAAGAGTTCTACTCCTGCCGAATAACACGATATATAGTGCCTTTCTCTTTTGATATACAGCTTATCTAAGCACAACAAAAGACTGCGCTTTAGTAATTTCTTGAGTAGCTCAAGCCCCTTTTGAATCAACATTACCTGATCATTTTATCGATAAATACGTGCCTGGTTGAGTACTTTTTGATAGCGCCTGGCATTGCGCAAGTGCTCTTTATACGACTGGGTAAAGTAGTGATACCCTGAAAAATCTTCTTTGGCCGAAAAGTACAAATAGTCACTAGATATGCTATTGAGTACCGCATCAATCATAGCAATGGCAGGCAAGCTGATGGGTCCCGGAGGCAGCCCTCTATACTTGTACGTATTATAAGGCGAATCAAGGGCCTTGTATTTGTATAATACCCGCCTGGCAGAAGGGTCCCCTAGAATATAAAGCAATGTAGGGCATGACTGCAGTGCTATCTTTTTCCGCAGTCGGTTGATATATACCCCTGCAATCAGGGGTGCTTCTTCTGCCTTGTTAGTCTCACTTTGTACAATAGAGGCTAAGATAGCAATGTCTATGGGGGTGAGTTTTAGGTATTCTGCTTTGCTGCGCCTACTTGTATTCCAGAACTGTTGGTACTCCTTGTACATTCTTGCAAAAAGTCCTTCAGCAGTGATGGTCCAGTACACCTCATAGGTATTGGGAATAAACATGGCCATCACATTGTCCAGATTAAAGCCATAATGGCTAACAAAGGCCGGGTCGTCTAGCAGTTTTTTAAAATCAACAGCACGAATTGCAATATTTCGCGTGATTTTAGCTATTAATTCTTCCTTGGTACGCACATGGTGCAACACAATCTTGACAGGCTTTTGCGTGCCTGCTTTAAGCACCTGAATGGCTTGCCAAGTACTCATGTTTGTTTCCAGTTGGTAGGCGCCCGGTATGATCTTCCGGTCATAGTGTACAAGGCGAGCCAAAAAGCTAAAAGAGGCTAAATTAGACACATAGCCATGCTGCTGGAGCGTGTCTTTTAGTGCTTCGAAACTCATGTCCTGTGAGATATTCAGTTGCTTACCTGGTTTCTCTGCCAAGATATTAGGATGTATAAAAAAGCCATAAAACAATAATAGGTGGATGATAAGTAATGCTGAGCCAGCAACAACAGCAATTCTAACTAGGCTTCTTTTTTGCATAACACCCTCAAAAATAGGACACAATGCATGATGGCTCAAATTTCTAGGCCAACTAGCTATATGTTTAATGCATGGTGCATCTTTACTGTAGCAGCCTTCTCGACACAGAACTGCCAAGATTTACTCGATTTATTGTAATAAAGCATGATAGATACTAATATTGCTCTCAGTGGTCATTTTCCTCCTTAGCTCAGTTGGTTAGAGCATCTGACTGTTAATCAGAGGGTCGCTGGTTCGAGTCCAGCAGGAGGAGCACAAGCTGGTGTTGTGCGTATTTTTTTCTTGTCCCAGAGCCCGTGAGCCAGGTATTAATCAGGGATTTTTCCTGTAAATTCTCTGTAGTGACCCTGGGCAGAGGGCTATGCATCCGCTATGGTACTAAAAATATGTATGACTCTTGTTCTCAGTATTGTTGAACACTTTTCACGCATAGCATAGTATTAACATATATTTTCCGTATAATTCGATGTCCGTTACCTAATTTCAGAACAAAATCATGAATCAACACAGAGGCGAAATTCTTGAGGCTGTCGTAAGAAAAAGTGGCTACCCCCTTAAAACAATTGCCGCAAGGCTAGGCATTAGTAGAAATACGATTTACAACAAATTCAGACAACACGATCTAAGCTATGATTTTATCGTCAGGGTGGGAGAGCTTCTTCACTATGATTTTACCTATGAATACCCTGAAATAAAGACCACAGTTAGCATAGATAAAAACCAACATATTGCTGAGTTATGGTGGCTGGAGAAAAAGTATACCCGTTTGCTTGAACACTACAGCCAACTGCTGAGTTTTTTGCTCAGAATGGCCAACGATTATCACTTGGAAAGACTCAGAAAAGAGATAGATAAATTCTTAGAGCCGTCGCACTAGCCGTACAGGTGTCTACCCCACTCCTCAACCTACCCAAACTACCAGAGTCGTTGTTAGGGAGAATGGGGATGCACGCACTTCGCTGAGACTTTATTTTAGTTTTCAGCCTCTACTCTCGCCCAATGACTCGATTGACTGCGAAAAAATGTTTGGGGCAACACTTCCTCCGAGACAAAAATATTGCCCATAAAATTGTCAGTGCTTTGAGTAAAAAGCCCCTTACAATTGTAGAGGTAGGACCTGGTACAGGCATCTTGACCGAGCTGTTGGTACAGGAAAAAGACCTTGATCTGTACCTAGTAGAAGTGGATCTTGATCTGGTAGCTTACCTAAAAAAAGCTTATCCTTCATTGCAGGATCGCATCATTGCAGCTGATTTTCTTAAGCTGGCACTCACCCAATTGCACCATGGGCCTTTGGCTATTATCGGTAATTTTCCTTACAACATTTCCTCGCAAATATTTTTCAAGGTATTGGAACACCGACAGCAAGTGCATGAAGTAGTAGGCATGATTCAGAAAGAAGTAGCAGAACGCCTCGTTGCCAAGTCTGGCAGTAAGGTATATGGTATTCTTAGTGTATTGCTACAAGCTTTTTACGATCTCGAGTATCTTTTTACTGTAGGACCACAGGTATTTTCTCCTCCGCCTAAGGTGCAATCTGCTGTGATACGATTGCGGAGAAATAGCACGCTCCAGCTCGATGTTGATGAAAAGCTTTTCTTCAGAGTAGTCAAAGCAGGCTTTCAACAGCGCAGAAAGACTTTACGCAATGCCTTAAAGCCATTACTTCCTGCAACGTCTCCCCCCCCTCTCCTATTGACAAAAAGAGCAGAACAACTTACAGTGGCAGACTTTGTAGCGCTCACCAAGTACATAGCAGTGGGTTGATCGAGTCCTTGGGACTTGTACTCACCGAGATGGGCACACTCATCAATGCTCTGGCAACATTGGTACATCAAGTACAACGATCTCTTTTTCCTGTCGCGCTACCAGCCACAAGTCAACATGCTCTCCGATTCTCACCTGTTGTCCAGCATCAGGGCGTTGTTGTAAAATAGTACCAGACACTGGTTGCGCAACCGCTTGGTAAGCAAGATTGCCTACTTGTATGCCAACGCTTAGTAGCAAAGGCTTGGCGTCTTCTAGCTTCATGCCCACTACTTGGGGTACTTCAACCATCTTGTTACCTAACCCAGCCCCTACTACCAGATCAATCCTAGCACCCTGAGTAATCAAAGTTTCGGTTGCTATCTCCCTGCCCTGGTGCCACTGCTCGAGTACGGCATTTTGAGCAATATCTGGTACGTATTTAATTTTACCCAGCAACAACCCATGACTTTTTAATCGTACGTGAGCGTTTCTGACAGAACCATCGACAAGATTAGGCATCTTGATTTTGGGGGGTGTTTTGGTGTTGAGAGTTAGGTAAATCTTTCTTCCTTCTTTAACACGTGCTCCCGCTTTGGGGTATTGCTGCAAGACGGCCATGGGCAGATAGTCAGGTTCATAGGAAAACTCTTCGGTGACTTCAAAACGCAAGTTGCGCTGAGCCAAGTAGGCATCTACTTCTTCTAGGGAAATACCTTGTAGATTAGGTACGGTGATAAACCGGCCATGGTGAGTCACGATTGGCAACAGAAAATGGAAAAATAAGAACAAAACACAACTTCCAACCACCGCCACCAGACTGAAGTGTAGCACGATGAGTTTGAGAAAAGACCTGCTGAATTTCATAGTCCTATTTTTGGGCGTGCTTTTGGAGACCATACTGAATGATATTCTGGATAAACGCAAGGGGCGTGTAGCCATGCAGCGCGCATTGGTGGAAGATACAAGTGGCAGGCGTCATGCCAGGCAGTGCATTGACTTCAATCATCCAGGTTTCAATATGGATGGGGTCGTAAATCTTGACAAAAGCATCGATGCGGGCATACCCTTCTAGATTCAGGAGCTGAGCCACTTTTTCTAAGTCCTGCTTCACCTTGGCAACCACTTGTTGGTTGATATCAGGATCTGGATGGAAGCGTGCTGGCGTGATGTTTTGCCCCTCTCCTGCCAAAAATTTTTCTTCCAAAGAAAGTACCTCTCCAATAGATACGACTTCTGAGGGGGTAAATATTTCATAGGTGCTGCAGCCCTTTGTATCCATGTGGGTCAGCAATCCACCGGTAATCTCTAGAAAATGTGCTGCATTCCCCTGTTCCACCAGTGTTTCCACTAAAAAACACGGCTTTGGGGGAAATTCAGCATTGGGTTTTAATCCAAGTGTTTGCACATAGGTAGCAGGCAAGTCTGCTGTAGTTCTAAAAGTAGCTTCAGCATAGACAGTAAGCATGGCTTGGTTCTGAATTTTAATGACAGCAGCACTACAGCCCTCATCAACAGGTTTGGCAATGAAAGGGTAACTGAATTGGGCTTCTAGGGAAAAAATGGCAGCTGCGGTGTCTTGCTCCCATATTGCCTGGGGCATCAGCATTTGATCAGCCACATGCATGCCGTGTGAACGCAGGAACTGATTAGTCTTAAATTTATCGATCGTTAATTGTGTACTTTCAATGCCTGATCCGTTATAGGGAATACCCCGCTGCGTTAAGAGCGTCTGTAAGACTCCATCTTCTCCAGGACGACCATGTAGGGCAATAAATGCAAAGTCAATGCGTTGATCTAGTGCCTCGTAGACAAGCTCCTCGGGCTGCAAGCCTTGCACGCCATCATACTGGCGCATGATCGCAGCAGCTTCTTGCCGAATGGGTTCCATGAGAGCCTGGTACTGAGAGGTGGTAGGATGCAAGAGCTTCTCATGAATATCGTCCGCATTGTCCTTGAGCAGGATATTGATAGGCAAAACAAAGAGCCGGTGCTGTTCTGGTGCTCCAGACAAAAAAATGGGAACAGGTGTATACTGCGTAGAGGAAGCTAGTTTTTCGAAGATATTTCTACCGCTTTCTACAGAGATATGGCGCTCGGCTGAAAAACCACCCATAATAACACCCACACGCAATTTTTTAGCCCTGTCTTGCTTGCTACCGGTTTTGTGCTGATCGAGGCTACCCCATAACTGTGATGCACATCGGTTAGTTGCGCGCATCCGCATCCTGGCAGTCAAAGAAGTGCGGATCAAGAAGGTAAGCAGTTGGGTAGGATTCAATCCTATTTCGGCTGCCTGATGAAACAGGAAAGAAGAAGGGTTCATCCCTGCCGTTGTATTGGGATCATTCAGGTAGATTTGGTGGTCGGGAGTAAGAAAACCATCTATACGGGCATATACCTGAAAGCAAAGTGTTTGAAAAAGGTTTGCACAAGCTTTTCTGATAGCATGTAATTGCACAAATGGCAGTTGCATAGGTGTCTCCTTGCGTACCATGCCTGGCAAGTATTTAGCCCGATAGTCAAAGTGTGTACTACCTTTCAGCATCTCTGTGGGGGGCAGAGCAATAGGTTGGCCTGGAGTTTCTTCTAAAATAATGCAAGAGAATTCTCTACCTGCTATATAAGCTTCGAACAAGACCGCGTCTTCACCCCGAAGGCTGTTGAGTTGGATAACCGGTGCACAGCTAGTGTTAAAATGATCGTCTAGGTATTGAAGCAGGGCATTGGGATGATCAATCATTTGTCCTTCGATCACTACGGGCAGGCCAATCCCCTCTCGCAAGTCAACGAGCGAGGCCATCCATTGCTGCTTGGCTTCTGGTGTTAAGGATTGCCAAGTAGCTGCGCTTACTTCTTGGATAAATAGGCTACGATTGACAGCCGCTATAAACTGATCGACTGCACACTCCTTGATAATGGATACACCAATGGAGGAGCCTTGACAAGGACTTTTGACAACCATAGGAAGTCCCACCCAGGATATGATCTCTTTGAAGAGTACTGTCTTGTCGGTTGCCGCCTGCCACGTGTGTTGGGAGAGTATTTTGTGGCGTGGCACGGCAAAGCCGGCTTGCTGCATGAGCTGCTTTTGTACCACCTTGTCAATGCCCAAAGCAGCTCCTAAAATACCCGTGCCAGTATAGGGAATCTGATACCATTCCAAAAGTCCCTGCAAAGAACCATCTTCGCCATAGGGGCCATGTAAAGCGAGAAAAGCAACGTCAAATAATTTAGAAAAAAGGTCAGGGACAATGCGCCGTCCTACACGATTAATCAATTGTGCCAGCTGATCCTCTGTTAAAGCGCCCAATGACTCTATGTAGACTGAGAAACTACTTGCAGGAATTAAAGCACTGGGCGGATAAAAATCGCGGATAGAGCCCTTGTAGAGGTGTTGCCACTGCAGTAGGATAAAGTTGCCCAGACTATCTACAAAGATAGGTACAGGCTCAAAAATAGCTCTGTCTAGGTTGTCATACACAGTGCGTCCTCCTGCAAAGGAAATCTCCCGTTCCCTCGAGGGACCCCCAAAGAAAATGCCAATTTTCATTTTTTGAGTTATTAGTGATCCTATTTAGTGCACTTAAGTGTGGGGCTTGTGCATAAGAAGTGGGCCAGCACGGCTTTCTACAGCCCTGCCACATGATGCATGCCACACTCCTAAAAATTATTCGGACACACGCCATCATTAATAACGCATAGTGCTTAGCGCTACCTGGTTCTTGCTACAGTTTGTGTGGGTGCTAACCGAGCATTTCGAATGGCCACTTGTTGCGCCAGGGCAGTAGCTACGCTATCAAATGTCTTAGTACTCTCTTGTAAGATAATTGGAATACCCATATCTCCCCCTTCACGTATGCGCTGCACCAAAGGTATCTGGCCTAGAAAAGGCACCTTATGCTGCATTGCAAACGCCATACCCCCCTCCTGTCCAAAAAGATAGTACTTGCTATTGGGTAACTCTGGGGGTGTAAAGTAAGCCATATTCTCCACTACACCGAGTATGGGCACGTCAATACCTGGCTTTTGAAACATGGAAAAGGCTTTTTTAGCATCAACTAGGGCTACTTTCTGTGGTGTGGTGACGATGATTACTCCTGTTACAGGTACGGCTTGTACAAGTGTAAGGTGGATATCGCTCGTGCCTGGCGGTAAGTCAATGAGGAGATAATCTAGTGCGCCCCAAGCTGTATCGCCTAGCAGTTGTCTTAGGGCTTTGCTAGCCATAGGTCCCCGCCATACCATGGCCTCATCGGCTGGTGCTAGCAAGCCCATGGAGAGTAGCTTAATGCCGTGTTTCTCTAAAGGTACAAGGTAGTTTTTACCAGCTTGCTGCATGAACTGAGGCTTTTCCTGTTCACAACCCAGCATGGTAGGAATAGAAGGGCCAAAAATGTCTGCATCCAGCAAACCCACCTGAGCTCCACGTTGCGCCAAAGCCACGGCTACATTGACAGCTATAGTAGATTTACCTACCCCCCCTTTGCCCGATGCAATGGCAATGATGTTCTTGACCTGCGGCAGTACTGGATCATGGGTTCTGGTAGAGGTCACCTGAGTATCTAACTGGATGATTATCTCTAGGTCTGCAGCTACTTTTGCATGAATGGCCTCTATACAAGCTTTTTTGATAATTTCTTGGAGTGGGCAAGCAGGGGTAGTGAGGACCAGTGTGAAGGTTACCTTCCTATGATGTATACCCAGGTCTTGAATCATGCCTAGCGTGACCAGATCTTGCTTTAAATCAGGGTCTTCTACAGTGCGTAGTGCATTAATGACTTGTTCTTTGTAGGGAAGCATTGCTAGGATGATGGCAGCACATGCAAGTTACGCTATTTCGGATGATCCTAAAGCAAATGCATCACGTATGCTTTATTGTAACACCAACTACTCTATTGATCGCTTACACTTGTGGTGATCCAAAAACTTGGTGCATACGCGATAGAATACCGATATTCACCAAGCGCACCACTTTTTCCCAATACGCTTTTTTAGGCGCATTACATGCATTTTTGACGTAGGCAATGAGGTGGTCTTTGTGTATCCAGGGACATGCATCACGAGACGGAAAAGCATAATCAAGCAACGCATAGTCATTGCTTTTGATCAGTTGTAACATCATAGTAGCCGTATGTACTTCTCCTGCTCCGTAGTAAAGGGGTACCTTGGGTCGTTCTGAAAGTTCACGACCTATTTCATCTTGGAAGGCGCTTCTCAATATTTGCTTGTTGAAAAACATGGATTCCCAAATATGTTGAGGCACTGAAAGCACAGCATCGGCCACAAGATGATTAAGAAATGGAACCCGATTCTCAGCACCTACTGCTGCTGCCACGCGATCCTCATGCCACAGATTGTAGGTTTGAAGGTCCAAAACTTTATTCCTCACAAAGTTGATCCATGGCAACTTATGGAAGTTGTACTTGCCACACAGATGCCCGTAGCTATCAGCAATGCTACGATCGATCAAGGGATATGCTTGACAATCTTTATTCCACCATGCAACCAACTTTTGAACATCCCATGTACGGGTATTTTCCTCCAACTGATTCAATGCCATAAGAAACAGCATCCATCCATCTTCAGTGCCTTGGGTATATTGCGTGGTGTAGCCGCCATTGAGCTCATCACTGCCTTGCCCAGATACGAAGACTTTGAGTTGCGGGAAAAAGCGTTTTGAAAATGCATAAATGCTTAGCTTGTAGATTTGCTCAGGACTAGTAAATGGGCTCTCGCATGTGTGCACTAGATCGATCCATTGGGATATACTAAAATCTTTTAAGCCCTTCTCTACAGACACCTCATACAGTGGAATACCAAATTGCGCAGCAACTTTTCTGGCATGTGCCAGTTCTCCATTTTGTTCGAAGCTAGCTGCTTGAATAGTAAATGCGGTAATGTGACTCTTTCTTGAGGCTAACCTTGCTAGCACCCCCGCGTCTATACCTCCACTTAAAAACAGACCTATGGGCAACCCAGGGGGACACTCCTCTTTGACTGCAGCTTTCAAGGCTGCTTTGTAATTGCACAAATAGTACGATGAAGATGGGGGGGTGCTATGTGCATGATGCGTACTATGGCTGCCGTATGCTTGCCAATATTTTTGAGTATGTGTCTGTAGGGTAGACAGATCCAATGCAAGTAGGGTGCCGCCGGCCAGATATTCCACATCTTGAAAGAACGATTGAAGCCCGTGTGGGTTGTACGAAGGGTAACCTGCTAGCCACGGATTTAGAATTGCTTGCTCTGGTGCGAAACGTACAGCCAGTGCGGGGATCCTCATGAGTGGTTTGATCTCTGTACTAAAATAAAGTGTATTTCCCTTATGGGCATAATACATTGGCTTGATACCGAAGCGATCTCGGATCAAGTATACCATACGCTTTACTGCATCATAGAGCACTATGCTATACATACCCCTTATATGATCTACCAACGCAAGGCCGTATCTTTTGTAAAGATGAAGCACCACTTCACAGTCTGAATATGTGGAGAACCTAACACCGCGCAACCTTTTTGTTCGAAGCTGTTGATGGTTGTAGATTTCACCGTTGACTGCAACCACAAGTTGGTTGTCAGCATTTACAAACGGCTGGCGTCCATTCATCCCTCCTACGATGGCTAAACGGCGGAAATACAAAGCAAAGTCATTGCTTTTATATTGCGTAAAATCGTCAGGTCCTCTCGATATGAGCAGCTCACTGGCTCGCTTTAAGTCAATTTTTACATTCTTTGGTCGAATTCCAGCAATTCCAATGAAGCCACACATAGCTAGTAAGGAGCATATTTACAAAAGTCAAAGGAGCGCCATATGTGCTGCAAGATCATAAGATTGTTAGCTATCCTCAGTGGTCTCTAAACGGTACAATACGGCTACGATTGTGTTATCACGACGAACGATAGTCGCAAGAAAACAACCCAATCCCAGCGGCACATGCAAACAACAGAGCACTAACCAAAAAGCCTGTATGTAAGCCCTTTGCTTCGACCACCCACCCCAGTATTGCACCTGCCAATATCTCAGCTGCAGACTCTACCGTAGCACATACCGATAAAATTATGGCTGTATGAGCAATATGGGTGTTATGCTGTGCTACTAAACTTTTAATTAGTGGTGATCGGATGTCCTCTATAGACAACAAGACTGCAAGCAGGGTAATTGTAGATCCATGCCCTTCTCGTGTGGTGAGTAGTATGCAAATGCCCGCACCTAAGGCATCCAGTCCGCTCAATACAGCAAATGGATAATGAAGTACCCTATTTTTATACTGGGATATTACGCCAATCGTGAACCACGCTACAATTGCTGCTGTTGTGAAGACTACCCCCGAATAGGTAATGTCAATTGCTCGATCTAGCAGTAAAGGTTGGTAATAACGCATCACCACATCGCATGCCATCGTAACAAAAAAGCCTGTAACTACGATACGCATGAGGCGCTTTTACGTGCATATGTAGCGCACAGACGCAAAGAGGGAGACCTGATTGCCCAACTTAGCAGGCATGTACATCATTTCTGGATGGTGGTTCCTGTCCATAAGCGGCAAGAAAACGCTTAAAAGATGGACGAAGATGATACAGGCGAAGTAGCTAGTCACACTTTGTTTGTACAACCAACCACTGCCCCCTCCAGACAGCACACATGCTGCAATGATGATCCGACTATTGGTAAGCATCGTTTGTGTGGCATGTATAGGAGGTACCTGCTGGATAATCCATGTTTCCATGCTTCCCGTCGAAAATGCCTCTGAAGCACCCATCAACAACGCACACGTATAGTAAAAGACAAGCTGGCCCCTTGATAAGAAATAGCCTGTCCAACAAATAATAGCTAGCATACTCGCCCAAATTAAGCTGTATCTAGCACCGTATGCCGCTGTTATCTTCCCAGTGGGTAGCTCACAAACAAGTTTACAGGATTCCATAACAGCGCCCAGCAGCCCTATATGCAGCATTGGACAACCGTTTTCACAAAGAAAAAGCTCATGAATTGGGAGGTACAAACCGAGCGACAACCCGCGCAGTAGTGCGTATGCATGGTAATACGGCATATAGCGACCGTTTTTCTATTCAATGGTAGCTACCTCACTGTGCTTATCGTACCAAATGTGTACGCTCACACCAAGCAGTGCAGCATGCCTTACCGCAAGTGTGGAAAAATACGCACATAGCTCTTCAAGATCGACCTCGAAAAAGAACAGCGCTTCTGGCGGATTGCTTAAGTATGAGGGTGTAGAAATAATCTGAATCTGTGTATTTGATCTTCGTACGATACTATCGTGTTCAGACACATGCCTACGGCTCTGTACAAAAAAATCAGCATATACATTTGCATTGGCCTCTAGAGCGGCTTTTTTCAGAATCCACAAGACTTCTTGGTCTTTAATTTGCTCTTCTAGATGCTGTATAATTGCATCTGTAGCGGGCAACGCATCTATAAAAAATAAGGTTCCCGACGGTTTTAGCACTCTCATACACTGCTTTACACCCACAACAGGATCGTGCCAATGATGCATGCATCCAAAAGAAACAATTACATCCGCAAATCTGTCCGGAAATGATAGATGATGCACATCCTCCAGGCACAGTGTAACGCGTTTATTGGGTATTGCATGTGCTGCCAACAGTGCTTGCGTGAGTTCTAACATGATCGGATTACAATCCACTCCTATAAGGCGTGCGTTGGTTACTGCTGCTAGTTCTTTGACAAGATACCCGGGCCCCATTCCCATATCAATGATGGTCTTGGGCGTACTCCCGAAGACAAAACCCGCCTGACTATGTGCTGAGCGAGTACCGCATTGAGCCAAGGCATCTCTATTTCGAACATTTTTTTTGCAAGCCATACATCCAGCATGATCTAACATGGTCACAAGTTTTAGTTGGGTTCAAGCAATGTAGCAGACGTTGGCACAAAGCATTGATTATGTAGCACACTTAAAACCTTACTAATCGTGACTTTCATGCTTTAACATGTAGGGTTTGAACACACTTAATCGGCAGAAATGAAGTCTTAGCACCTGGCTCAGTGCTGTATCTACCTAGGGGAGTTTGGCATCAAACTGAAGCAGGAGAGCTCTCGGTCTCATTGAATATTACCTACAGCATACCAACCGTTTTGGATGTAGTATTGGCCCACATAAAGCAGGACCTTGTCCAATATGAAATCATGCGCGAGAATGCGGATACAACACTCCCAAGAGAAACACAACTGTGTTTACATCAGTTATTGACCAGGCTAGATCTTTGCTTAGGGGAAAAATGGTGCCATTACCCTACCGAAGAAATCAACCTGTACCAAGCAGCTAACAGAGCCTTTCATAGTATCACAGCGTTCATGCATGTCTGAAGGTTGCTTCGGCTAAGCATCGCATAGGAAGACGTATTTGGGGTCTAAGGTCTTAGTGGGAGCACCTACGGTTTTAATATTCTGAGCTCTTCTTACCAGGTTTCCTTTGCCTTCATATAGTTTTTTTCATCGCCTCTGCATAGGCTTTTTGGGCGGTGTCCATCTGCCGGCCTAGGTGCTTCAGGTCTTCTATAAAGCCGACAAACTTATCGTACAATGCCCCTCCCTGTTGTGCTATTTCTAGGGCATTTTGGTTTTGATATTCATGCTTCCAGCTATTGGCAATAGTGCACAGCGTAGCCATCAAGGTAGTGGGCGAGACCACAATTTTTTTTCTCGTACGCCTCATTAAAGAGATCCAAATCATGCTGCACAGCCAGGCTAAAGGCAGGCTCTATGGGAACAAACATCAGTACAAAGTCCAAACCCTTGAGATCATACTGGCTCTGCACTGGGCGGATAAAAATCGCGGATAGAGCCCTCCTAGAGGTGTTGCCACTGAAGTAGGATTTAAATGCCCAAACTGTCTGCGAAGATAGGTACAGGCTCAAAAATAGCTCTGTTAGGGCTACTTTCTGTGGTGTGGTGACGATGATTACTCCTGTTACAGGTACGGCTTGTACAAGTGCAAGGTGAATGTGGGGCTTTGTTTGTTAGAACGCTCCTGCCATGGATTGTAGCGGTACTGCACCATACTGATCAACGCTACTGCAAATACTTGATTTAGATTTTCTGAGAAGATACTCTCTCGTATACCTGGTCGGCGTATACCCTCATTAATGGCCCGAGTGCCAAGTGCCTAAAACTTCCGACAACAAGCCGCACCGCAGCTGCAGTAGCCATATCCGCCGCTGTAGCTAACAACGAGGCCTGAGGACCCGAAGCCCCCAACAATGGTTGGATAACGACCATCTACCACCTCTGGGCAGCGCGTGTAGGTCCATGGACGATCCCCAAAGCGCCGATCTCCCTCACGGACATGATGCATCAAAATAGCAGTCGCCGCCTCCAAGACACTGGGTAATTCATAAGGCATGCTTTTCCTTCTTGCATAACCCGCCACTAATTCTTTTTGATCAGCATACCCTTTACTTCGACTCCCCGGCAATACATCACGTGTCATCAACACCCAATAGGAACGAGGAGGGGATGCTGCACCAATTTGTGCCTTGACTCGATCATGATAATAACTATACTTCGTCTTATGCCCACCATGGCTAGGGTGCTTGACCAGCTCCCCAAGTAGGTTTAGCGTAAATGGTACACCCCCTACGGTAGCGGGTATCAGCACCAACAGGTGCGTGTCTTTTACTAGTTGGTCTGGCCAGAATGGGCAAGGGCCGTCCAAGATAGCAGCCATATCGCTTGACAGGTCTGGTGCTGACCCTACATCACCGAAGTAATACATCCACTCCACCTCCCCAAGGGTCCTTAGAGCAGGTAAGCGAACCTCCCTATCCCCATTCCTGGCAGCAGCGCGCAGGGAGGGGAGACATTCGAAGATCCTGTCAGGTGCTGCCTGGGCCACCTTGCCGAGAGCCCGCAGGGCCTTCTGGCGACAATGCTTGTCCGTGACAGCGGCGAGCAAGACTTCGAGGAATTCGGAGGCCTTATCAGGCTCCGAACCGGCTATATCCAAGAGGATATTTAGGGTGTCCCTGCAAACACGCTCTTGCTCTCGCCTCTCCCCGTGACACTTAGCCAACTCATCCTCTGAGCTTGGGGACTGTCGTCTAGCAGGTAGCTTTGAGTCTTCTTCCTCGTCACTAGGCATCCCTCCCCATAAACCTACCCTGCCCAAGTAGACACAGGGACTATATGACGATTGGGCTGCGTTCAGGACATGAATATGCGCCCTCGAGGTCCAGCTGTCTTGGCTCTGCAGCCAGGGAAGGAAACTAACGATATCGGCAGAGCCTACAACCGGAAAGGTGCGCTGCAACGTAGAGACGCCGGAATCTGCTTGCATGGCAGCGCACCACTGGCCATCGACCTGGCTAAACTTAACGTGCTCACCGGAGGCGGTCGTGAAAACTGGGCAGGTGTCTTGTGTGAGGCTGTTGCGTGAGGGTGCTGTGCTAGCAGTAGGTAGGATGCCCGTAGATGGTGAGGTTCTTGCCAAAGCGGTGAGGATCACTTTGGGCTGGTGCGTAGCCGTTGTGAGAGGAGGAGATGGAGGATAGCCAAGAGGCTGCGTCAGTGCCTCGGAGGCTGGCGGTTGCCAACCTAACCGAGGGGGGGCTTCTGCAGGCAACTCCTCCTCAAACGCATTCAGCTGCGACTGGCAATTTTGCGACAGCAGGGCACACAGCACTCCTGTCGTGACACCCCAAAATCGGGTAGTAAGCATGGCGTAGAATCTATGATTGGTGTCTTGCATCAACTTCTCTTGCATGAGTAGAGTTAAAAAACCACTCTCCTCAATGATACTCCTCCCTACCTAAAAAAATAAAGCAGCCTTGCACCTTTTTCGTAGCCATCAATACGCAATACACAGATGAGTTTTTTATATATCCTTTAAACAGCCTTACTGGCTACACTCGTTGTCTATGGCACTAGAAAAGAAGACTTGCCCTTTATGTCATGGACATTCGCTAATTCTCGCGAAACAATCGAAACGACTCAAAATGAAGCGGCTTCCGGATCATGTAGGTAAAGAAACCAAACCCAATGGACCAAGGGAAAAAACTCAATGGTCAAAACTACTTATAGAGAAACCAAGAATACACTGCGCAGTAAAAACGAAAAACCTCCGTGCCAAGCAGCCAAGTGCCTAAAATTTCCGGCAACATGCCACGCCGCTGCTGTAGCTGCCAGAGGCGCTGTAGAAGACATAGAGGCCTGAGGACGCGAAGCCCCCAACAAGGGCAGGATAGCGACCATCCACCACTTCTTGGCAGCGTGTGTAGGTAAATGGATGATTCCCAAAGAGCCGCTCCCCCTCACGGGTATGATGCATCAAAATAGCGGTCGCCGCTTCCAAGACACTGGGTAATACATAAGGCACGCTTTCCATGCTTGTATAGCCCGCAACTAATGCTTTTTGATCAGCATACTCTTTACTTTGACTCCCCGGCAAGACATCACGTGTCATCAACACCCAATAGGAACGAGGAGGGGATGCTGCGCCCATTTGTGCTTTAACGCGCTCATGATAATAACTATACTCCGTCCTATGCCCACCATTGCTAGGGTGCTTGATTAGCTCCCCAAGCCAGTTCAGCGTAAACGGTACACCCCCTACGGTAGCAGGGATCAGCACCAATAGGTGCGTGTCCTTGACTAGTTGGTCTGGCCAGAATGGGCAAGGGCCGTCTAAGATAGTAGCTATATCACTGGGCAGGTCTGGCGCTG
>JANPMB010000004.1:0-28099 GCA_031422615.1 Amoebophilaceae bacterium | reverse complement strand
GAAAAAGACCCGTGACCCGCCAAGAAGCACAAACGGAAATACAACATTTAACAGCACTGGTACAGTATCACAATGTGCTGTACCACCAAAAAGTACAACCTGAGATATCGGACTACGAGTTCGATCAGCTTTTAGAGCACCTTACGGAACTCGAAAATAAATTCCCTGAGTTACGCCTGCCAGACTCCCCCACGCAACACATCGGAGAGAAGCCTACCAAAAACTTTGCCACAGTCTATCACCGATACCCCATGCTTTCTCTGAGTAACACCTATTCAGAAGCAGAAGTTTATACGTTTGCACAAAAAACCCAAAAATTATTGCAAGGAGCATCTATAGAGTTCTTTTGTGAGCTTAAGTTCGATGGCATTGCTGTTAGTCTATTGTATAAAGCAGGTGTCTTAGAACACGTAATTACGCGGGGAGATGGGGAAAAAGGAGATGATATCACAAAAAATGCACAAACCATTGCTACACTTCCCAAACGAATCCGGGACAAAGATGTGCCCCAGGAGTTTGAAGTACGAGGAGAAGCGCTCATGCCACGTGCCCACTTTAACGCCCTCAACACAACAAGGAAAGTACAAGGTGAAGAACCTTTAGCCAATCCCAGAAATACAGTAGCCGGTACACTCAAGATGATCGATCCTAAGCTGGTAGCCCAACGCTTGCTTGAATTCTATCCCTATGCTCTCAAAACAAAAGGAATAGCGCTAAAAACCCACGAAGAAGGTATTCATCTCCTAGAAGAGTGGGGTTTTACGACTTCTCCTACTTACAAAAAGTGTAGCACTATTGAGGAAGTGATGGCCTACATCAACTACTGGGAGGAAAAAAGAAATAACTTACCTGTTGATATCGACGGCATTGTCATCAAGATTAATGCTATTGAACAACAAGAACGGCTAGGACACACCGCCAAAAGCCCGCGGTGGGCTATTGCCTACAAATACAAGCCTGCGAGTGTTTCCACTACCTTGGAAAGGGTAAGCTACCAAATTGGTAGAACAGGAGCCGTGACACCTGTAGCACACCTGAAACCTATTCTGCTATCAGGAACAACTGTCAAGCGCGCTTCCTTGTACAATGCTAACGAAATAAACCGGCTAAATTTACGTCTGGGAGATACTGTGTTTGTTGAAAAAGGAGGAGACATCATTCCCAAAGTCACAGCGGTAGATACGACCCAAAGAAAAACTGAGAATAAGCCTATCATCTTCCCTATCCACTGCCCAGCCTGTGGCACTCCACTTATTCAATACGAAACAGAGGCCATCCACTACTGCCCCAATGAAAAAGCATGCCCTCCTCAACTTACAGGACGCATCAAGCACTTTGTACATAGAAAGGCCATGCATATTGATTCGATAGGAAGCAAAACTGTTGATCTACTTTTTGACAACGGATTGCTACGTACTCCAGCTGATCTCTATCAGCTTCGCTATGAAGACATTTATCCACTAGAAGGCTTCAAGGCAATGGCTACTAGAAATTTACTGCAAGGTATTTCCCAGTCCAGAATAATGCCCTTTGAACGAATATTATTCTCCTTGGGCATCCGGCATGTGGGCGAGACTGTAGCTGAAAAGCTTGTCCATCATTTCCAGCACATCGATGCGTTGATACAGGCCACTACGGAAGAAATTACTGCAGTTCCTGAAGTGGGTGAAAAAATTGCCCATAGCGTCAAAGCTTACTTTACAGACGCAGATAATCTGAGACTGATTGCATCACTGAAGGACGCAGGATTGCAGTTCAATATAACCGCAGCACCAACTACGGCTGAGGAGCAGCCCCTTGCAGGAAAAACCTTTGTGATTTCCGGTAATTTCCAGCACATAGACCGCGAAACACTGAAAATAAATATCAACCGCTACGGTGGGAAACTCCTCACGGTTGTGTCTAAAAATGTAGATTATCTTGTGGCTGGTAACAAAGCAGGGCCTGCCAAATTAGCTGCTGCACAAACAATGGGGGCCCATGTGCTTTCTGAAGAAGAAATCATCAATATGATGGGATTGTGATGTCACGCATTCAAGAGAAAATCCTTGCGCTTTATACCAAGAGACTTATCAGGACCGGCCGTGCAGTACGCACCAGTGTAGGATTCCAACAAGCCCAAAACATGGGCATTCTATACAGTGCTAATAACCCACAAAAGCACGAAGCCGCACGCCATTTGGCAAGCCAGCTCAACAAGATGGGTAAACAAGTGGCCGGCCTGTGTTATGCAACAGTACCTATACAAGCTACCAACCTTGCTTTTCCTACCATCACCCACCACGATCTACGACTCTGGGGAACCCTCACAAACCCACAAGCCCAAACCTTTATCAATACTCCTTTTGACTACTTATTCCAGATAGACCTGGTGGGCGACCCTGTGGTTGACTACCTCCTAGCCAAGTCTCAAGCCAAATGCAGAGTAGGTTACTATGACACTGTACGTACCGGCCTGTTCGAAATGATGGTTACATTCGATAAACGACCTAATGGCAACGAAATTAATGCCTTAACAGCACAAATGGTACATTACACTCAGCTATTAAAAGCACCATGACAAAAAAATTCATAGGTACTGGTGTAGCGCTCGTCACCCCTTTTGACGCAAAACTTAATGTTGACTTCCAGGGGCTACAAAAACTTCTGGACCATATCGCCAACAGCAAAATCTCCTACCTTGTGGTGCACGGCACCACAGGAGAAGCTGCCACAACAACGCCTGAGGAGAAAAAAGCGATCTTATCCTTTGTCCGTGCCCACAATACTAATAACCTGCCCATCATCTGTGGCATAGGAGGCAATAATACCCATGAAGTCATCAACACGATCAAAAACACTTCTTTTCATGGCATTGATGCAGTGCTTTCAGCAAGCCCTTATTACAACAAGCCTTCTCAGCCAGGCATCTATCAGCATTACAACGCCATAGCAGAGGTGTGCCCTGTGCCTATCCTACTTTACAATGTTCCTTCTAGAACTGGTACCAACATGACAGCAGCAACAACCTTGCAGCTCAGCAAGCATCCCAATATCATCGGCATTAAAGAAGCTTCTGGCGACTTGCTGCAGTGTATGGAGATTGCTAAAGGAAAACACGGTGACTTTTTACTTATCTCAGGTGATGACATGCTAACACTCCCTATCATGGCTGTAGGGGCTGTAGGGGTCATCAGCACTATAGCCAATGGATTTCCTAAAACAATGAACCATATGGTCGACCTTGCACTACAAGGCAATGGTGCAGCAGCACGACCCCATGCCTGGGCATTGCTTCCGATAGATAGGCTGATTGGCCAGGCAGGCAACCCTGTAGGCACCAAGCAACTGTTGTCTGCATTGGGAATCTGTAAAAACTATGTTAGGCTGCCGCTTGTCACAGCACCTGCGTCACTTGCTCAAAAAATACAGGCTGCTGTCTTGCAAGAGGGTATAAAATGAAAAAAGAGGAAGCAGTACACGCTCCCTCTTTTAAATCGTGTTGCTTTGTCAGATTACTCTTGCTTGTTATTTTCGTTTTTTATGTCTTGGACGTGCGTTCTGATCTCTTGGGCCAATACCTTGAGGTCTTGCATACATTTTCTGATTCGGGTGCCCGCAGCATTGTTTTCTTTTTCATAAAACTTAACAAAATCATCTTCTGTGTCGAGGACTAGCTGCTTCAATTTTTCGTAATGGTTCATATTCTGAGTCTTTTAGTGATGGAAATCCCATTTTACGGGCAATATAATTAAAATGTATATAAAACAACAAAAGGCAACCGCAGCTTTAACTGCTTCCCTGGTGAGTATTCCAGGAGCAATGTCGGTAGAATGCTGAGCCCCACTAGGCTACACTTCTCGTACAGCTTCCGCCCTCACACATCTCCATCAGTAAAAATGGATGTGCCACGGTAAGTTTCCCCAACATGCTGATGCTTGCTATCCACCTCGCAGCCAGGTAATCAACATAGGAAGTGTACTACCTTTGCCTTTTAAATCTACCCACGCAGTCGCTCTCTTATCATTTTTTTTCTTGATGATCCGAGAAATTCTTCAAATTAGTGTAAGATTGCACGCGAATACAGGAGCTATCAAACCACTGAATTAGGTAAACTGCTCCTGACTCGCCTATGTTGATGCAGAGTTGATCTCCTTCTTTGAATACAACAACTGCTTCCTTGAACACTTTGGATGTCTGAACAACCTAGTGGGAATACCACCTATTTCCATAGCCGATAGATGCATTGGTGTGTACCCGGGGTTCAGCAACTTTATGAACGAAGAGCGCTTTTGTGAAAAAAATACGTGACTAAAAAGAAACATCCGCCATAAAAAAGGAGCCTCTTTACGGAGTTATGCATGAGAATTTACCTTTGGGAAGCTCGTCAATAGCACTGCATTTTTTCTTCTGCACTGGTTCTATTCCCTGCAGAAGCATAGAGGCCAATACTCCCTTGACGCAGCTTGTACCCCTCAACACCACTGGGTTTAACAATTTCTTGACAAAAACTATTGGGGAGTGCAGAGAGCCAGGCTCCTAAATGGGATGAAGTGTAAGGAAACAGAAGGTTATTAAAGGTTATGGTTTCATAACTCTTCACGGGCCGAACCATCGAAAACTAGCAAGTGCATCATCTATTCACTCAAAAAACATATCGAGCGTGTTTTCATTAAGACAAGGCTAAGCAACTTTCAGTATGGCTAGTTTTGACTTACCAAGCTTTTCCATGGCATACGCTTTATTCAATACCATCTTTTTCATTTTCTTTTGAGACGGAATTTCAAACATGGCATCCATGATAATCGCTTCACATATAGCACGCAAGCCTCTCGCACCCAGCTTCAGTTCTAATGCCTTTTGTACAATGTAGTCTATTGTATCCTCTGTAAACTTTAGCTCTACCCCCTCCATCTCAAACAATTTCTTGTATTGCTTGGTCAAAGCATTCTTAGGTTCCGTAAGTATTTTTCCAAGCGCAGTTGCGTCCAGGGGACTGAGGTGACTAACAATGGGTAGCCTTCCTAGGAGCTCAGGAATAAACCCATACGCTTTCAAATCGGGCGCTGCAATGTACTGTAGCAGTTTATGTTCCCCAATGCGCTGCTCTTGGATACTGGATGTGATAAAACCAAGTTGTTTAGTGTTGATTCTTTTTCCGATAATTTTTTCAATACCACCAAAAGCCCCACCACATATGAACAAGATATTTTCTGTATTCACCTGAATCATCTTCTGATCGGGGTGTTTCCTGCCACCTTGAGGAGGAACATTGACGGTAGTACCTTCCAACAATTTGAGCAGGGCTTGCTGTACCCCTTCCCCACTAACGTCACGGGTAATGGAGGGATTATCACCCTTACGAGCAATCTTGTCGATCTCATCCACGTAGACAATGCCTTTCTCTGCAGCAGCTACATCATAGTTAGCTGCTTGCAGCAGTCGTGTGAGAATACTCTCAACGTCTTCGCCTACATAACCTGCTTCAGTCAGCACAGTAGCATCGACAATACAAAATGGTACGTGAAGAATATTTCGCGCCAATGTACGCGCCAGGTAAGTCTTGCCCGTTCCTGTCTCTCCTACTAAAATAATATTAGATTTCTCTATCACTACGTCATCAACCTCTGTAGGTTGTGTAAGCCTTTTGTAATGATTGTACACAGCCACTGAAAGGACTTTTTTTGCCTCATCTTGGCCTATTACGTATTGGTCTAAATGTGCTTTGATCTCTTTAGGGGTAATACACTTGAAGGGTTCTTCCTGGCTTTGTGACCCCTTGCTTGGTGGTCCCTTACTTTCTTTGTCGACAAGCAAAATGGCTTGTTCAATACACTTATCACATATGTGGGCAGCATGGCCAGAAATCATCATGACCACCGCATCATTGCTTCGTCTACAAAAGGAACAGTAGAGCTTTTCCATACATTTACTGCTTTTTTTCTAATATCTCATCGATAATGCCATAATCTCGCGCTTGTGTTGCCCGCATCCAAAAATCTCTATCTGCATCTTTTTCTATCGTTGCAGGGCTTTTTCCTGTGTGTTTAGAAAAAATTTGATATAAATCTTTTTTAATCTCTATCATTTGCTTGATAGTGATCTCCATGTCAGAGGCTTGGCCTTGTGCGCCCCCCAAAGGCTGATGAATCATAATTCTAGCATGAGGCAAAGCAGAACGCTTGCCAAGTGCCCCCCCTGCTAACAAAACAGCGCCCATCGAGGCTGCCAAGCCTGTGCAAATCGTGGCTACGTGGGGCGTAACGTACTGCATCGTATCATAGATCCCTAACCCGGGATATACAGCACCGCCCGGACTATTAATATAAAGGAGGATATCTTTGTTAGGATCTGTAGACTCTAAAAAAAGAAGTTGAGCGATGATAATATTGGCAATATGATCATCCACTTGCATGCCCAGAAAAATGATTCTGTCCATGATGAGCCTAGAAAAAACATCAATCTCTCGGAAGTTGGCGGATCTTTCTTCGATGACTGAACGGGTCATATTTTCTACCTGCTCTACATAATTATCAACATGCAGGCTACTGATTTGACGACCTTTTACAGCGTAGTTCCTGAATTCTTTTCGGTTGAGCATGTGTTTTTGCTTTGATAGCTATTGACTGAAAATCACCCCCATTATTACGTTTCACAAGAAATTTTACTCCAGCACAAGGTTATCAAATTCTTCGACACTTACCTCTTGTACAACCATCTTTATTTGGTCTTTGATAAAGTTGATTAGTTTGCGCGCGTGCACGCTCTCGTGCACTTCTCTGTAGTTCTTGCCATGATTCTTTTGAAGAAAATTTTGGATCAGCTGTGCCATATTGTTTTCTGGCAACTGCTCCACCACTTCCCTGCCATCAAAAGTAGCTTGCAGCCGATGCTGGACTTCTTCTGCTACTTCCTCGTGTGTTACCTGAAGACTATGCTCTTTGCTAAGTACTGCTACGAATAAGTGCCATTGCAGCTCTTTTGCATACTGCTGGTAGTATATTTCTATTTGCTCTTTGGGCACTGTATTATTTTTTTCCTGGAGCCAGCCTTTCAAAAAATCGTCTGGCAAAACAATGGCTGTCTTTTTAAGGAGTATTGCTTGAATAGATTGTTCTAAAAAGAAATCGGCTTCCTGTTGTTTATTTTGTAAAATCCTGACTTGCAGCTTTTGCTTGAAATCTTGTTCAGAGCTTGCAACTTCTGGTCTCAATACCTTGTCAAAGAACTCTTGTTCTACGACGGCAGGAGATAGTCTGTGGATTTTTCCCACCGTAAATATCGCTGGCCCACCTAGCCTGAGCATGGTTTCGTACATCTTTTTTGTAACGCCTGGAAGCTTTTCAACTTTCTCAAAGACCTGCTGAGCATCGAATGTGATTTCATCTTTAGGGCTGAGGTCAGTAAAAATTTTACGCGCTTTTTCCGCTACTTCCCCAACAGCGATCTCAGTCTGTGTCTTGAAATTCTGCGCAGGGTAACGCAATTCTCCGTGAATCACATCATCGGTAGCACTTTTCGTTACTACCTCTACCCTACCATGAGTCTTTCGCAGCTGCTCAACCAGGTCATCAACTGTCTGCTCTGCTACATGGCTAATCTTGTAAGCTGTTACTACGATATCCTTAGAAAGTTCGCAGGAAAATTCCCCTGCCATACCAATCATGTATTCGAGCTCAAAATCACGCTGATGTTCCCAATCAATCGCTTCTATTTTTTCACGCACAGGCATAGGCTCCCCTAAAACATGGATTGCATTTTCCTTCAGGTACTGCGCCAAAGATTCGGGAAGCATGGTGTTCACTTCTTCCATAAGAATAGAGCGACCATACATTTGTTGAAGGAGCGCACTAGGAACATTGCCAGGCCTGAATCCTTTTATACTGGCTTTCTTACTATACTCTTTGATTCTTTTTGCTACACGCGCTTGATAATCAGCCTCTTCAATTTTGATGACAATAGAGGCCTCTGTAGCATTCTTTTTGTGGAATGAGATTTTCACTTGGTCGAAGTATTAGGTTATCTGAAAGTTTGTCTGTTACATGGAGCTAGGCTACCGCAGGCTCGTTGCTCGTTTGTGTATGAGAAAGTCTTGTTGAAGGAAGGACATGAAAGCGACAGCAAGGCTCTGCTGCGGTGAACCCGCAGCCCACCTAACTTGTATCTACCTATGGACTAACTAGCCAGTAAATTGAGTGCGGATGGAGGGACTCGAACCCCCACGCCTCGCGGCGCTAGATCCTAAATCTAGTGCGTCTACCAATTTCGCCACATCCGCGGCTAGCGGTGTAAATTTACACCTAAATAAAAGATTGCCTACATAAAAATAATTTTTGTTTTTTTATGGCATGTGGCCTGTAGTGTACAGACTCCTGTAAACAGGTGCTATCGTAAAGAAATAGCTTAGTTTGTGCTTAAAAAAAATTGTATCCACTATGTTTAAAACGCTACAGGAGATAATGCCCACAGCAGAAATGTTAGCGTACGAAGAAGCGTCTAAGAAGTATCACACGTTATATCAGCTGGCTAAGCCCACAATGAGGCAGGGCGATGCCTCCAAGCTGAAAAGAGCTTTTCACTTTGCCCTGGCGGCTGATCAAAAAAAGAAGTATTGGTCAGCGGGCATTAATATCTCACAGGCGCTTGATATAGCCAAGATCATTGCAGAAGATATGGGTTTGGGAATTGTCTCTATCATCTGTGCGCTTTTATATGACTTGTCAGAGGCCCTAGCACCTTCAGAAACTCAAAAAATATTTGGTGCTCAGGTAGCACAAACTGTCCATAGGCTTATCGCGCTAGAAGCTATTCCTCAGTTTAGGGCAATAAGTAGCACCAAAAGCTCCGAAGTTTTAATAGTAGCACTCACGCAAGAACCCAGGGTTGCTTTGATGAAAGTGGCCGAAAATCTTCAGAAGATGCGCACACTTACTCATTTACCATATGGGCAACAGGCAAGCATTGCTGCGCAAACAAAGTACATTTACGTACCCATGGCGCATAGACTAGGCCTCAATACTATCAAGGCAGAGCTTGAGGATCTATATCTCAAGTTCACTAACGCAATAGTATACCATACCCTGACAGAGCAACTCAAGAATACCAGCAACGCAAGAGAACGGCTTATCAAGAGATTTACAAAACCTATTCAGGAAGCACTAAGAAGGCATGATTTTCCTTCTTCTATCAAAACCCGGATCAAATCCTTGACCTCCATTCGGCATAAGATGCAAGCTTTGGGGCTACCTTTCGAGCAGGTATACGACGTTTTCGCCATCCGCATTATCCTTCATGTTCCCGAATCCAGAGAAAAGCTAAGTTGCTGGAAAGCTTATGAGGTGGTAACAAACCTCTATAAAGTCCATCCCAATAAATTCAGAAACTGGCTAAGCTATCCACGAAGCAATGGCTATCAGTCGTTGCATGCCACAGTCATGAGCCATGAAGGCATGTGGGTAGAAGTACAAATTCGTACCAAAAGAATGGATGAGATAGCTGAGAAAGGACATGCAGCACATTGGAAATACAAAGAGACTAATAAAATTGAGCATATGCCCGGCCTAGACACATGGCTCAATCAAATAAGAACCATACTAGAGCAAGAATCACAAGATTCGGACAAGCTTCTAGATACAATCGATGCGAGTCCAGAAATACGAAAAATCGAGGTGTTCACGCATCAAGGACAATCTGTATCCCTGCCAGTAGGTGCCACAGTGCTAGATTTCGCTTTTGAGCTAGGTACAGCATTCGGACTTGGGTGTATAGGCGCCCAAATCAACAACGAGCCAGTTGCCTATCACTATGCCCTCAACCATAACGACCGTATCAAGGTGATGATCGCTGGTAAGCAACAGATCATGGAAGACTGGCTTGACTTTACAATAACACACAAAGCACGTAGTACTATTAAGAAGTTCCTGCAACAAGAAAAAAAGAGAAAAATTGCTAGAGGCAAGAAGCTTGTACGGGAGCAGCTCCACCAACTTCACTTCGAGTGGAATGAGGAGATCATCAAACAGCTTCTTGTACTCCTCGATGAGGAAAAAATTGAGGACCTCTATTTTAAATTAGGTGAAGGTAGCATGGCTCTGCAACACCTTAAAAATTTTCCAACATTGCCTTACAAAAAGCGGGCGCATGGGTTACCATACCCAAATTTTAGGCCTTTTATGCAAGGTTTCGGAGCAAGCAACAGTCGCTTATGATCGATGGCAGAGCCAGTAACTAATTATCAACTCACACTGTGCTGTGACCTGTGCCTAGTCAGACGGCGTCAACCTCCAGCAAGCAGGGTAACTGTACCAAAGAGCTTGTAGCCGGACACAAGAACCTGCGCGCGCGTCACAGCAACCCAATCATCGGCATCAAGGACAGCACTACATATCGCGAACTTGGATTATCTCCATAGTATTAACGACATAAGTCATCTTGAAAGACTATTCAAACAGTATTCAAGCAGCACTTATTACTATCCAACAAGGAATAACGTGCGTAGGTGTGTGGCTCAACCAGTGCAAGGATGGCCGTCGAGGTATCAAAAGTTTGAGCAGCCTCAAGGAGTAGCCAGTAGCAGCATGACTGATGCATCGTTGAGCGGTAACCCTTGCACTAGAAAGCATTCGAATGAGAAGCATAGCTTGAGCAATGTTCTGTTTTCTTCTTAAAGCATGGAAAGTATATCATCAAGGTATCTTCTGTCGTTGGCAAGTCTAGGTACTTTGTGCTGCTCCCCTAGCTTGCCTTGCTTTTTCAACCATCGGTAAAACAGCCCCTGGGATACACAGTGTACAATAGGCCTGGCAAGCACCAGATTTTTATAGCGCTTTGCCTCGTAATCAGTATTGATCTTTTGTAGGGTGGCATCCAGGACATCAATAAAGCGCTCCACATCGTCCGGAGATTTAGCAAACTCAATGATCCACTCATGGCTGCCTGACTTTCCTGCTTCAAGGTAACGTGGTCCTGCCGTGTAATCACTAAGGATAGCATTTGTCAACCGACAAGCCTTTTCCATGGCTGCTTCTGCATTATCAACAACCACTTCTTCGCCAAAAGCATTGATAAAATGTTTTGTCCGGCCTGTTACTTTTATTCTAAATGGTGCCAGAGAAGTAAACTTGATCGTATCACCAATTTGATAGCGCCACAACCCGGCATTGGTACTCATGAGTAGTGCATAGACTTTTCCAAGCACTACTTCTCCAAGCCCAACAATCTTTGGATGTTCTTTTTTGATCTCATCCAGCGGCATAAACTCATAAAAAATTCCATGATCTAGCAGTAGGAGCATACCTTGCGGATCTACTTGATCTTGTACGGCAAAAAATCCCTCAGAAGCATTATAGACTTCCAAGTAGTGGAGTTCTTTTGAGGTGATGGCTTGAAACAAAGCTTTGTAGGGCTCAAAGGCAATGCCACCGTGAATGAATAGCTCTAGCATAGGCCACACATCGTGGATACAGTATTTGTTGTGTAGGGCCATGACCTTTTGAAGCAGTAAAAGCACCCAAGTAGGTACTCCTACTATGGAGGTGACATTTTCCTTGGCAGTGATGCTTGCCAACTTCTCGACCTTTTCTTCCCACTGGCTCATCAAGGCAACCGCTAGATCGGGTGTTCTGTTCCACTGTGCCCAAAAAGGAAGATTTTTCATAAGCACTGCCGAGACATCACCATACCACGTATCTGACCCAGGGTGCAAATCATTAGGATATAAACTTCCTCCTAAACCAACGCTTTTCCCTTTGGCTACCTGACTATCCGGATAGTTATTGATATAAATTGCGAGCATGTCTTTGCCCGCCTTGTAGTGACCCTCTTTCAGGGCTTCTGGCGATACTGGGATGTATTTACTGCTTGCATTGGTAGTACCTGAAGACTTAGCAAACCAGGCAGTAGGGGTAGGCCAGAGCACATTCTGTTCTCCCTTAAGAACACGCTCAATGTAAGGATACAACTGCTCGTAGGTATGTGTAGGAACACGTGTTTGGAAATCCGTTACCCGCTTGATAGAGGAGTAATCAAACTGCTTGCCAAAAGCAGTCTGTGCACTCTTGCTAATAAGCCGCTTGAACAGCTCCTCCTGAGCCTCTAGAGGGTGGCTCATCAACCGCTCCAAGTGGGCCAGCCGTTTCTTAATAAGCCAATTAAAAGGCTGCTGTAGTAGTTGCATAGAGCGCATTGAACGGGGGTTTCCTGCATCTATTCTAGAAAATGCTGATCAACTATAAGTGAAGCTCCGGCAAAAATTCCCCCCTGCCAGTAGAACGGCAACTAATGAAAAGTCCCCAGGCATACCAATCTATTGAATTGACATTCAAAATCAAAGCATACGCCAGGTGTTGGTCTAGAGGTCGGGGGTGATCCCAGTAGTAGCCAATGCCGCTGAGTTGCCTAATAGACTCGCTATCCTACGACAAATCTTTTGGGAACTTCAGTAATCTGGCGCTATATTAGGCTGCAATTATCAGGCATCACTGATTAACCCCGTGCTAACTTATTTTCTCTATGGATTCCTTACCGTTTATGTTCCTGCTCGGCATCATTCCTATTGGTGTTCTCGTATTCTTGTATTTTGTGCCTATTAACCTATGGATTACAGCCTTATTCTCTGGCGTTCAGGTAGGGCTGTTTGAGCTCATCTTTATGCGCATCCGTAAGGTCCCGCCGCGCGTTATCGTAGATGCGTTAATCACAGCTACCAAAGCGGGTCTCCAGATAACCACTTCAGAAATCGAGACGCACTACTTGGCAGGCGGCCATGTTCCTTCAGTAATCCGGGCTTTGATTTCCGCTGACAAAGCCAATATCAGCCTCACTTTCAAACAAGCCACGGCGATCGACCTAGCAGGCCGCGATGTGTTTGAGGCAGTACAAATCTCTGTTAATCCTAAGGTGATCAACACCCCATCCGTAGCAGCCGTGGCCGCTGATGGTATCCAGTTAATTGCCAAAGCACGAGTAACGGTACGTGCTAACATCCAACAGTTGGTAGGCGGTGCTGGTGAAGAGACGATTCTGGCCAGGGTAGGAGAAGGCATCGTTACCTCCATTGGTTCTGCCCGAACGCACAAAGAAGTTTTGGCTAAGCCTGATCAAATTTCCAAGCTGGTGCTTGATCGAGGCCTAGATGCTGGCACTGCTTTTGAGATTCTCTCTATTGACATTGCTGATATAGATGTGGGCGATAACATTGGTGCCAAGCTCCAAATAGACCAGGCAAATGCGGACTTAAGGGTGGCAGAAGCCAAGGCAGAAGAGCGTAGAGCCATGGCCGTGGCTGTAGAACAAGAGATGAAGGCAAAGTCGCAAGAGGCAAGGGCACAAGTGATTTTGGCTGAGGCTGAAGTGCCCAAGGCCATGGCTGTAGCCTTTGAGAAGGGCAACCTGGGTATTATGGACTACTACCGCATGCAAAACATCAAGTCAGACACAAGCATGCGCACAGCGATCGCAAAAGAAGAAGAACAAGAAAGGCCTTCACGAGAAGAGGAATCAACTAGATACTAGTTGATTCCTGGAATCTGAGGTGTTATTCTGCTAGCATCGAGAGCTAGCTACACCACTTCGCACTCAGTACATAGCGTCGATAAAACCATTAGGTAGCTGCACGGCAATGGTTTTCTGCTCATGATTCACGTGGGTGACGATGGCATCATGATAAGGAACGAGCAGTTCCTGCCCTTGGTAGTCGATGGCCAAAAGACTTTGCTGAGAAGGTGTGTAAATAGCTTGCACAGTGCCTAGGCTACCTTCCTGAATATCTTCCACATGGTATCCAAGAAGCCTATCTAGATGGGCTTCTTGGGGGGACAGCTGGAGCAGTAGCTCTTGAGGAACGAGGATAGAGTAGCCTTGTAAATGGTGCGCAGCTTTGGGGTTATCTACCCCTTGTAGTTTGAGGATCATTTTTCGGTGCTGACAGGAGAATTGCTCCACGCAATAAGGCACCAGTGTGTGGTTTATTTGAATCAATAAAGTGCTTAGGCTATCAAGGTGGGACACATCCTGATTGAGCCTGACTACCACATTTCCCCTAAGGCCCTGCCCCCGCTGAATGATCCCCAAATTAATGTATGCTGCAGTATTCATAGTGAAGCGAAAGGTCAGATAAGCTTACGCTCGGAGTAGCATGCTTTGTAATATTTTTCTATCATCAAAAGGGTAGCGCTTGCCTTGTATTTCCTGGTAAGCCTCGTGCCCCTTACCTGCTAGCAAGATGATGTCCTTGGGCTGTGCAAGTTGACAAGCTGCTTTTATTGCTTCAGCTCTGTCTATAATAGTTAGGGTTGTTTGTTGCTGTATAAGAGTGAGGCCGGCTTGCATGTCCTGAATAATATCTTGTGGCGCCTCGTTGCGAGGGTTATCAGATGTAAAGATGACACGATTGCTGAGCTTCAAGGCAACTTGTGCCATGAGCGGCCGCTTCTGCTTGTCTCGATCACCTCCACATCCGAGCACAGTAATGATGTTCCCTGATTTGCTTTTTATTTCTCCAATAGCTGTTAGTACATGCTTGAGTGCGTCTGGTGTATGGGCATAATCGACAATGACATCAAAGCCCACTTGGGCGTGCATGTGCTGAAATCGGCCTTGGATAGGAGGCAGGGAAGACAGGGCTGTAAGTACTTCTTGATCATCGACTCCAAGGAGGCAAGCAGTAGCATACGCAGCAAGCACATTGTAAGCATTGAAGGTGCCAACCAACTGAAACCAGGCGGACTGGTTGGCGATGCGCAACTCTAGCCCTTGCAGTGTGTTAGTAAGGATTTTTGCCGTAAAGGTAGCAGAAGACTTTAGGGCAAAACTATGGGTTGCAGCTTTGGTGTTTTGTGCCATGACCAAACCACGCCTATCGTCTGCGTTGAACAACGCAAAGACACCAGCTGGCAAGCTGTCAAAAAGTTTTTTCTTGGCTTGAATATAGGCATCAAACGTTTGGTGGTAATCCAGATGATCGTGTGTAATGTTGAGAAATACGGCGCCAGCAAATTGTAACCCTGCCATACGCTCCTGAACGATGGCGTGCGAGCTCGCCTCCATAAAGCAATACTGGCAACGCTGCCTCACCATGCGTGCCAGCAAGGCATTGAGCTGAATGGCGTCTGGTGTAGTCAGTGCAGTGGGCAGTGTTTGTGTATTGATTGTATTGTGAATAGTAGAGAGCATACCCACACGGTAGCCTAACTGGCTAAAAAGTCCAGAGAGCAAGTGCACTGTGCTGGTTTTTCCGTTGGTTCCTGTCACAGCTACTAATTTCAGTTGGGTAGAGGGGCGGCCATAAAAATTAGAAGCAATCATGCCTAGGGCTTGCGCACTGTCTGCTACTATTACGTAGGTAATGTCTTTCATTGGCTTGCTAGGAGCACGTTCACACACTACGACAACGCTACCTGCTGCAACAGCCTCCTGAATATAATCATGTCCATTTACCTTGGTGCCCCTGAGGGCTACAAACAGCGCCTCCTTGCTTATAGTACGTGAATCAAAACTAATGGCTCGTACCTGCGCCATCCGGTCCCCAATAAGCTTGTTAACAACAATGCCCTGGAGTAGGGTAGGTAGTGTGTAGTCCTTTTGCAACTATTTTAACTGTTTTTTGAGTCCGTGGTCCGTAAGGTACGCATCAATCATGGTTCATAGCCCTCAAACATCTAGCCCATTTGCAGGGTAATACTTCTTCCATGAGCTAACCTAGTATCTGGGAGTAGGGACTGGGTCTTGACTCTCCCTCCCTTATGGCCTTGCCAGGTTACCTTCAGACCACAATTTTCAAGCAAAAATAGGGCGTCTTTGAGAGTCATTCCAAGCACCTGCGGTACTTTCCCCGCTTGAGGAGGATCATTCGCCTTCCAGGCAATGTAATCGTCGTTGATAGTACCCCTAACCCATACTGCTGATAGCTCCCGGTTGCGGCATGCAATGCCTAGTGCATCACAAAGCTGCAATAATTCGCTTCGATAGCCAGCCCTGATCAGAGGCAAAGTACCGGGTAGTGTTGTGCTACTTTTCGCAGTAATAAAATCTTGTGCTGCAAGGTCCTTGGCAGCGATCTTATCAGCAATATCTTTAACAACGGTAGCTACAGAGGTGCCAAAATGCCAAGCATAGCCCTGGGGGCTATCTATCACCACAATACAGCTGTAACGAGGTGATCCTGCAGGGAAGTATCCCACAAAAGAGGCGTAAGTGTCGTTAGTATACCTGCCATTGACTACCTTATTTGCGGTTCCGGACTTGCCAGCAATTTGATAAAACCCGTGTCTGAACCTGCGCGCAGTACCGCGCTCCACCACCCCCTCTAGCATGGTCTTAAGCTTTTGGAGTGTGGCATTAGTGCATATTTTTTTATTGAGTACAACTCCCTGAAATGCCTTGATGGTTCTGTTGGCTTGTTTGATCCTTTTGACAATCATAGGCTGGATCATCTTGCCATTGTTCGCTACCGCATTGTATAGCGTGAGTGTATGCAGGGGAGTGATTTTTAATTCGTAACCAATGGACATCCACGGCAAGGTAACTCCACTCCATTCAGGACTCTTAGGATGCTTAATCAAAGGTGCCCCCACACCAACCATCTGCAAGTCAAGTGCTTTAGACAATCCGAGCTGATACACATAGTCGATAAACCTTTGAGGATTTTTACCAAAGGTCTCATCAATTAGACGGGCCATACCTATATTCGATGATTGCTCAAACACTTCCTGAACAGTCAGCTCACCCAAGCCTCCTTTTTTTACGTCTTTCATGATACGGTCACAAAACTGAAATCGGCCATCACCTGTGTCAATGGTATGTGTGAGTGCTACAGAAGTTTCCTCTAGCAACGCCAACATGGAGGCTAACTTGAAAGTAGAACCGGGTTCTGTGGCACCTTGGTCCCCCATTGCATAGTTGTAGTATTCTTTGTATTGCGCGTCATCTGTGCGACTCAGGTTGACCATGGCTTTTATTTCGCCTGTTTTCACTTCCATGACGACAGTACAGCCATATGCTGCTTCACTTGCTTGCAGTGCTCTTAACAAACTGTTGTGTGCCACGTCTTGCAAATTGATATCAATCGTTGTTTCCAGGTCATAGCCATGGATCGGTCGATCGGCAGCACCACCCTCAATCATTTTCCAGTTTCCTCCTACTGTTTTCTGGTAGAGTGCGCTGCCATCAAGACCCCTGAGGTCTTGGTTAAAGCTATATTCTAAACCAGCCCCGTATTCATTGGCATTGACAAAGCCTATGGTTCTAGTAGCAAGGTTTTTGAAAGGCTGAAAGCGTTTTTCCACCTTTTCGAAGAGCACCCCTCCCCGCCAACGTCCTTGGCAGAAGATAGGCCACTGACTCATTTCTTTTTTTGCTTGGTAATTGATCCATTTTTTATTAATCACCAAGTACCTACGCTTGGCTTGGCGGGCATTTTCGACGAGTTGCTGATACGCTTCCGCGCTTTTGTCTTTGTAGAAGTTGGCCAATAACTGGCTCAGCTTTCCAAGCTGTGCCTGAAATGTGATCTCATCCACAATACAAGGATCTAGGGCTACACGGTAGAAAGGCAGGGAAGTGGCCAATAGACTCCCATCATCTGCGCAAATATTGCCCCTAGTCGCCTTAACGGTCTTGTATACTAAGCGAGCTACTTCAGCTTCTTTTGCCCAACGAGCGCCCTGAAAAAACTGTATTTGTACCAACTTCATGACAATGGCAACAGCAAAGACAAAAACTGCTAAAAAAGCAATCCTTGTTCTCAGCAGAATAGTCTCCTTAAAGGCCATGCTATTTCAACTTTATTTTTGAGGGGGGATCGGAGGTTTCGTAAAGGCCCATTTTGGCCACCCTTTTGGCTACTTCTGATTGTTTGCTGTCAAACATATAGTCTGCTTGTAGAGTCGTATAGTCCACCCTTAGAACGTCGGCTTCTCGTTCTAATTGACCTATCTTACGCGCTATTTTTTCATGATAATGTGTATTGCCCACATACAAGATACTTATGAAAAAGAGAAATAATAAACGGGGAATGTAGCGTCCTGGCAATCCATGAAAGGAAAATTTCTTGAAGCGTATCGCATGCTCTAAATAAGTGAACAAGCCCTTCTTCTTACGTGATTTGTAGATGTTTTTATCCATAACTAAAGTAAGGGAGCGCGTTGATAGCGCGCCAAAGCTACCAATTTTGTTATCCGATGGTAAAGTAGTTTCCTTATCAGGACATTGGTCACTGGTAGTGCATCATGCACGAGTGCCCACTATTTCTCCCGCTCTAAGTCGGGCACTCCGCGCTCTATTATTGGCTTTAATTTCTTCATCAGAAGGCTTAATCGGTTTTCTATAAATAGGCTTGAACGGCCGCAACACGTTGCCATAAACATCTTTGCGTAATTCTCCTTCAAAGTTGCCAGCATTCAGAAAGTGTTTAACCAGCCTGTCTTCTAAGGAGTGGTAGGACAAAACCACCAGTCTACCACGAGGCTGCAAGAGGTGGGCACTTTGCTGCAAGACTTCCTTCAGGGCACCCATCTCATCATTGACTTCGATGCGAAGGGCTTGAAATACTTGTGCATAATACTTGGATTCTCTGCCCCGAGGCGCCCATCGCTGCAAGAGCATCCGTAGGTCTTCCGTTGTATTAATAGGCTTAGCAGCCCGCATAGTCACGATGGCCTTAGCAAGCGTAAAAGCATTACGCACCTCCCCATAGTTTTGTAACAACTGTTGTAGCTGGGCTGCAGAATAGTTGTTTACGATTGCTTGAGCAGTGAGGCGGCTGGCTTGGTCCATGCGCATGTCAAGCGTTCCTTTCCAACGGGTAGAAAAGCCTCGCTCAGCCGTATCAATTTGGTAAGACGAAACGCCTAGGTCGGCCAGGATGCCATCTACCTGGCGCACGCCATAGAAGGTTAAGAATTGCCGCATGAACCGGGCATTGGCCTTGATGAATGTGAAGTGCTTGCTTTGCAGCTGTTGAGCTACTTGTGCGGCCGCCTGATCTTGATCAAAGGCAAACAACTTTCCTCCTTCTAGCTGATTGAGCATAGCCCTGGCATGCCCACCCTCGCCAAAAGTTAAATCCACATAAGTTCCCTTAGGATCTATAGCTAGGGCTTCCATGCTTTCTTGGAGCATAACAGGTGTGTGCATTGCTACTGTTTTATTGGGGTCATTGGATTATTGTGCTGTTGAAATAGGCTGGAGGCCGCGCGCCTTTCCGAGCGTTAGCAGGTAATGATACGCTTCTTCGTACTCATTCTGGATCTCCCCTTCCAGAACTGCTTCCTTGATGGCTTCTTTGAGCTCCCCTACCAGGCTAGACGGTTTGAGCCCAAAGGTTTGCATGATAGTATCTCCCGTAATGATAAGCTGGAAGTTTCTCAATGCATCTCTTGCTTCTACCAATTGAATTCTCTTTTCTACCTTATCAAAGTTTTGAAGGTAGCGCTTGACCTTCGAGTCATTTTTGGACGTAATGTCTGCACGACAGAGTAGCATCAGATCTTCTAGTGTGCTCCCTGCTTCATAAATCAGTCGTCTTACAGCAGCATCTGTTACTTCTTCTTGTGCCAAAGCAATAGGACGCAAGTGCAGGCGCACCAGCTTTTGTACATACACCCTATGATCCTGCATAGGCAGCTTCAGTTTCCTGAAGATGCTGGGGACCATCCTCGCACCTTGCTCCTCATGGCCATGAAAAGTAAACCCTATGACTGGATCAAACCGCTTGGTATGGGGCTTGGCAATGTCATGCAAAAGTGCAGCCCAGCGCAACCAAAGGTTATTGGAGGTTTGTGCCACGTTGTCTAGGACTTGCAGCGTATGGTAAAAATTATCCTTATGCGACTGGCCCTGGATGGTCTCTGTACCCTGCAGAGCTACTAAATCGGGAAAAATAATGTGTAGGAGATCTAGTTGATGCAAGAGGTTGAAGCCCAGGGAAGGCATGGGCGAAGCAATAATCTGGTTCAACTCAGCAATGATACGCTCTTGAGACACAATGCTGATTCTTGCGGAATGCTGCTGAATAGCTACACGTGTGTCAGGGGCAATCTCCATGCCCAGCTGCACAGCAAACCGCACAGCCCGCAGCATGCGCAGTGGATCATCTGAAAAAGTCTTAGCCGGCGCCAAAGGTGTTTGAATGACACGGCGCTTTAAATCCTCCACACCCGAAAAAAGATCTACCAGCTCCCCCCAGCGATCGCTATTCAAGCAGATAGCCAAAGTATTGATAGTGAAGTCACGCCGGCACTGGTCCTCTTCCAGGGTACCATCTTCTACGGTAGGCTTGCGAGACTCTTTGCAATAAGATTCCTTTCTGGCGCCTACAAACTCGAGTTTCCAATCTTCCCACTGGACCATGGCGGTGCCGAAATTTTTAAATACTACTACCTGGTCAGCCTTGCCTACTGCTTCCGCCACAGCCTTGGCCAGCCCGATGCCACTCCCTACACACACAATGTCAATGTCTTGGGTTGGTCTTTTTAAAAGTAAATCACGCACAAATCCCCCCACTACATACGTTTCTAGCTGGAGCTGATCAGCAACAACCTGAATGTGCCGCAAAACAGGGTATCGGTCGAGTAGATAACTACAGTTCATGGTGGGTTGCGCTGCGGCGTTTTATTCCTTGGATGAACACAAATCTCTTTACTCATGCTATAAGACGCAAGCTGTAGCCATGTTTTACCGTGACAAATCGACACACCAACACATCAACAAAAAGGGCCTACATTTGTCTACAGCAAAATGTTTTTTTTGCTATTGATCTGCACAACGCTTATGGCGACCGTAAAGTACATTTTCATCACAGGAGGGGTTACCTCCTCTTTGGGAAAAGGCATTATCGCTGCCTCTCTGGGCAAACTCCTCCAAGCAAGGGGTTATCGAGTTACTATCCAGAAACTGGACCCCTACATCAATGTAGACGCTGGCACCATGAACCCCTACGAGCATGGAGAGTGCTATGTGACGGAAGATGGCGCAGAAACAGACTTAGACTTGGGTCACTATGAGCGTTTTCTGGATATTACGACCTCCCAGGCCAACAATATAACCACAGGAAAAATCTACCATACGGTCATCACCAAAGAGCGCAAGGGAGATTATCTAGGCAAGACAGTGCAGGTGGTACCGCACATTACTGATGAAATCAAACGCATCATTTTTATGTTGGGTGAAACAGGTGCATACGATTTTGTCATCACAGAGATAGGGGGCTGTGTCGGTGATATTGAATCGCTGCCTTTTATCGAAACCATCAGGCAAATACGCTGGACCCTCGCAGCAGCCGATTTCCTATCCATCCACCTAACTCTTATTCCTTATCTCCGAGCTGCCCAAGAACTCAAAACCAAGCCCACACAACATGCTGTCAAACAACTACAAGCAGCAGGCATACAACCCAATATCCTGGTTTGTCGTACTGAAAGACCCCTACCAACAAGTATCCGAGAAAAGCTATCGCTATTTTGCAATATTAGCCAAAACGCTGTGATCGAGGCCATAGATGCTTCCACAATCTATGAAGTACCCCTGCTCATGCACCAGGAAAAGTTAGATGAACAGGTCCTTACTCAGCTACACTTGCCTCCTACCCCAGCACCTAATTTAGGTTCTTGGGAAATTTTCCTTAACCAACTCAAGCACCCAAAACACACCTTGCGCATTGGCCTGGTAGGAAAATACACTGCAGGTCCTGATGCCTATAAATCTATTCAAGAAGCCTTGATCCATGCAGGTGCCCACCACGCTTGTCAAATAGATTTGCAATTCATCTCTTTTGAGGCATTGCATGAGGACAACCCAGCGCAACTGATGGCTCCTTTGCAGGGACTTTTGATTGCGCCCGGCTTTGGATCAAGGGGTATAGAGGGAAAAATCGAGGCTATCCGATATGCCAGAGAAAACCAATTGCCACTACTAGGAATTTGTTTGGGCATGCAATGCGCCGTAGTAGAATTTGCAAGGAATGTGCTAGGATGGCAAGAAGCAGCCTCTACGGAACATTCCCCTCAAACGCCTTATCCTGTCATTACCTTGACCAATTCACAACTAGACGTGGTAGAAAAAAGAGGAAGCATGCGTTTGGGGGCACAAAACTGCCAACTTACACCAGGTAGCAAAGCTGCCGAAAGCTACGGAACCACACTCATCTCAGAACGACACCGCCATCGCTATGAGTTCAACGCAAAGTATTTGAAGGATTTTGAAAACGCCGGCATGTTGATGACCGGTGTCCATCCTGAAACTGGACTCGTAGAGATTGTAGAACTGGTAAACCACCCTTGGTTTGTAGGCACTCAGTTTCACCCTGAGCTTAAAAGCACCCCCCTCCATCCACATCCATTGTTTGTCAGTTTCTTGAAAGCAGTTAAACGAGGAAGCGATTTTTAATCACTTCCTCATGCGTTTTTGTTAAGAAAAAAATGAAAACCACTTCATAATATTGATTCCGATACTTATCTCAACCAAAGATTCGTTTAATACTCGGATGGCATGCAGAACCCTCCTCTTATCATCATTACCTTCATCTGCTTTCTTGAGAGCTAAGGAATCGATTATAGGAAATTTGAACCGTCCTGCTAGATAACAACCTTGCAAAAGGTCCACCTTACCTTCTAGAAAAAGACTACCTCCAAGTTTCATAGATTTTGCTATATCTCCAGTCTCCTTTGAATACGACTGAATTTCAGGATTCGAGTTGCCTCCAACTCGGCTTAGTTGAGAGGAGAGCAGTACACGAAATTCATACCCCAAAGCCAACCCACTTTCTTGAACACCTGTTTCTTGGTCGAAAAGGGCTAATTTGAGTGCCAACGGAACGTGCAGATAGCGCTCTTGCATCGAGAGTCTACGATTGCCATTAATACAAGCAAAATATCTAGAGGCTTCACATTCTCTTTTCGAACTGATGAGCAACCCTATTTCAGGTCCTATAGCCAAAGACTTGTCATAGACCGGGAAGTGATAGCCTACAACCGGGCCAAACTGCCAATTGGAATTAATTTTTTTAATGTGCTCCCCACACTCTTCAAGATCCTCCTCTTTGAGTGCCCAACCGTAAGGTGCACCCCACCTGAGCTCAAGGCCTACTTTCATATTTTTCTGCCAAGAAGGCTGCTTGGAAGGAGTAGCCCAAGCGAGGGAAGCAGGTAATAGCAGAGCCAGTAGCAAGGACAATACAATGTATGTGCTGGTTCTGGGGGTATCTACTTGATGGTCTCTAAAATTTAGGAGCAATGAATTATGAAGTAACATAACTGACTATTGAGTTGGGTTGGAATGACTCACAAACGCAAACTACTTGATCAAATCACACACCTATACAACAAAAAATAAAGTTCTCCCATAAGCTGTGTACCAGGGGCGGGACTTGAACCCGCACGGACAAATGCCCACAAGATTTTAAGTCTTGCGTGTCTACCAATTCCACCACCCTGGCAGGTCCATAGATTTGTCAGGAAGTTTAACAATTTTTTGTTTAAATGATTAGAAGAAGAATTTATTTTTTATGCTTCGGGTTATTCTTAGCGGTTTTCTGGCTAGTAGCAAATACACAGAGTAGCTCTTGTGCTTCTTTATGAAAGGGGCTGGATGCTTACTTCGCCAACAATGCCTGCCTCTGCAAGGATTTTGAGCCAAAAAAACACCATCTACTGCCACTAACCAGTCTTGATGCACCCAATCAACAAGCAAATGGAGCGAGAAACGGGACTCGAACCCGCGACCCCGACCTTGGCAAGGTCGTGCTCTACCAACTGAGCTATTCTCGCATTGGCCTGACCAGCATGTAAAGCGCCTACGACATAGGCCAAATTTAAGCAAATCGATAGGATTTTCAAGCATCGGAAAAAGTATGACTTGTGATGCATGCGTAGCAAGCAGAAAACACCATCTATAAGTAGAACAAGAGATTGGTGATTATACAGAAATCATTGACTTTTAGCGAGTAGGGCTTTCAGCTCACTGAGTTTAAGTAACGCTTCTACAGGCGAGGTGGCATTGACATCGAGATCACTGAGAAGCGACTTGATTTTAATAAAAGAGGGATCCGCTTCAAAGAAAGAGAGTTGGTAGCTGTTTGTAGGAATATTCTGTATTTTCTCTTGGTGCTGTTGGCACGATTTATCTTGTGCTAAGTGGTGCATGAGCTCATTGGCACGATGAACGACTTGTGCGGGCATGCCTGCCATTTGTGCCACATTGATCCCAAAACTGTGAGCACTACCTCCTTCTCTAAGCTGACGCAAGAAAATCACTTTTTTGTTCACCTCCTTCACAGTCACATTAAAATTCTTAACCCTGACTAATCCATCAGACAGTCGAGTGAGCTCGTGGTAATGGGTGGCAAAAAGTGTCTTGGCACGGTACCTGAGGTGGTTATGTAAGTACTCTACAATAGACCAGGCAATAGATATGCCATCGTAGGTGCTGGTACCACGACCAATCTCATCCATGAGCACCAAGCTTCGATCGCTCAGGTTATGCATGATGCTAGCTGTCTCGGTCATTTCCGTCATAAAGGTAGATTCTCCCTTGGCAAGGTTGTCAGAAGCACCTACTCGGGTAAAAACTTTATCGACCAGGCCAATAGAAGCGCTGTCAGCAGGTACAAAAGCGCCTATCTGAGCCATGAGCACAATCAGGGCAACTTGGCGGAGCAAGGCTGACTTGCCGGCCATATTTGGACCTGTGATGATGATGATTTGTTGCGTTGCATTGTCTAAATGAATGTCATTAGGGACATAGTTTTCATCAAGAGGGAGTTGCTGCTCAATAACAGGGTGTCGGCCTGCTCGAATGTCGATAGTCTTGCTTTCGTTGACAATAGGCTTGGTGTAATGGTGCTTTCTAGCCTCCTGAGCAAAGGAGAGGTAACAGTCTAGCTGTGCGAGCACTCGAGCATTTTGCTGGATCTGGGGCACAAACTCTGCAGCACTGCTGACTAGCTCTTGGTAGCACTTTTGCTCTAGCGCAGTGAGCTTTTCTTCTGCCTGAATAATTTTTTCTTCGTAGTGCTTCAGCTCTTCCGTAACGTAGCGCTCTGCATTCACCAAGGTCTGCTTACGAATCCAGTTGGCAGGCACCTTGGCTTGATGGGTATGGGTCACTTCCAAGTAATAGCCAAAGACTTTGTTATAGGCAATTTTTAAAGAGGAGATACCGGTTTGCTTGCTTTCTTTTTGCTGTATTTGAATGAGATAATCTTTGCCTGTATGAGCCACGTTTCTCAATACATCGAGCTCCTCATAGAGACCCGTCTTGATCAAGCCACCTTGGTGGGTGACTAGGGGCGGGTTTTCCTGGAGCGTTTTCTCAATCTTTTCTAGCAAGTAATCGCACCGGTGCAATTGTTCGCTTAGCTTGAGCAGCAGATCATGAGCACTGGACTGAAGCTGGCGCTGGATCGGCGCTATTTGCTGGAGAGACTTTTTCAGACCCAAAAGCTCTCTGGGATTGACCCTGCCTACAGAAACCTTGGAAATAAGTCGCTCCAAGTCACCGATCTGCTTCAGTGCCTGAAAGATGTTTTGCCATAGCGTAGGGTCTTTTACCAGTACTTCCACAGTATCAAGCCGCCTATGAATAGCATGGATATCCTTGAGAGGCAACACCACCCACTTCTTCATCAGGCGCGCACCCATGGGGGTGACTGTCTTGTCAAGCACATGAATGAGGGGTACACCTTCTTCTTGTTGAGGCTCAAGTAACTCTAGGTTTCTGATAGTAAACCTGTCTAGCCATACATATTTATCTTCTTCAATCCTGGCAATGGAGGCAATATGCTTTATTTTTTTGTGCTCTGTTTCCTCTAAGTACCGCAACACAGCGCCTGCAGCAATGATGCCGGCAGGTAACTTCTCAATGCCAAAGCCTTTGAGCGAGGCAGTACCAAAATGCTCGTTGAGCATTTCATAGGCGTAATCAAAGTGATAGACCCACTCTTCCAGACAATGGTTGTTATACTGGTCTTTAAAAAGCGCCTGAAAGTCTTTTTTCTGATTTTTACTCAAAATAATCTCCGACGGCCTAAAACTCTGGACAAGCTTATCTACGTAAGAGGTCGTCCCTTGGGCCACCAAAAACTCACCTGTAGATACGTCCAGGAACGCAATGCCCAGCTCCTCCTTATCAAAATACAGCGATGCCAAATAGTTGTTGTACTTCTGGTCTAAGACCTGATCATTAAAAGCAAGGCCAGGCGTGACTAGCTCGGTCACACCCCGCTTCACAATGCCCTTGGCCAGCTTAGGGTCTTCAAGCTGGTCACAAATGGCTACACGATAACCTGCTTTAATGAGTTTGGGGAGGTAGGTATCCAGGGCATGGTGCGGGAAACCAGCTAGCTCAACCGCTGCTGCACCACCGTTGGATCGCTTGGTTAAGACAATGTCTAGAATCTTGCTGGTCTTGATAGCATCTTCACCAAAAGTCTCATAAAAATCACCCACTCTAAAAAGTAGCAAAGCACCAGGATATTTGGCTTTGACCCGGTTGTATTGTTGCATCAAAGGGGTTTCTTTGCTCCTATCCGAACATTCTGGCTGAGTACTTGTTGGGGACTGGTGCTTCATGAAGATGGTGTTGCTATAGTGATCGGCAGTATCTCTCCTTGCTTCAGGTGCTCTGCAGGGTATGAATGTACGTTGTAGCCTACTATTGAGCCAACTAACTTTGTGTCACTACTGCCAGTCATGCATCGAGCACCATGAGAAAGCTAAAAATCCACGAGCTACCGCGCTTATCACCTGAAGCGTTCCAAGTTAGCAAAAAGACCCCTTTGGTCATGGTACTAGACAATGTGCGGAGCATGCATAATGTAGGTGCAGCTTTTCGCATTGCCGATGCTTTCTTGATAGAGAAGCTCTATTTGTGTGGTATTACGGCCACACCACCTCACCGAGAGATTTATAAAACAGCCTTGGGGGCTGAGGAACATGTTGCCTGGGAGCATGCGCAAGAGACACTAACAGTCGTCCAGCGTTTAAAAACAGCAGGCTATGTGGTCATTGCTGTAGAACAAACTGATGCTAGTAAGACGCTGTATGCATTCACCCGTGCAACAACGCAAAAGTATGCCGTCGTGTTTGGCCACGAAGTTTTTGGCATTCAGGAGGAAGTACTTTCTGCTTGCGACGTATGCTTAGAAATTCCTCAGCATGGTGTGAAGCATTCGCTGAATGTATCGGTGAGTATGGGGATTGTGGTGTGGGAACTGACAAAAGGGAAATCATAACACGGTCGGTGATCTTAGCACAAAATAGATTTTTAAAAATGGCATCACGACCAATTCAGTGTCCTGATTCGAAAATATTAACAATACGAGTGACGAGAAAAATACATTTTACGGCTCCTCCGCTGTCACGCAAGAACCTGTTTTCCCTGTCCGCGCAACAGTCAAAAAATATCCATATCTCCTTGTTCTCATAAGCAATCCGGCATAACATGGGGGTACTCAACAGAGCAGACTTCACCTCATTAAAAAATAGGAATGGTGGGTGATGCTGTGGATTCGAACCAGCGACCTCCCCGATGTCAACGAGACGCTCTCAATTAATTGAGCAAATCACCCCTCATGAGTAAATTTTGTGCACATGGGGGGATTCGAACCCCCGCACTTATACAAGTGCCACCCCTTTACCATGGCAAATGAAGTTAAAAGGGAAGTTTTGGAAGGAATTAGAAAGAATTAGATATTCTATTCTAAGTTTTTATACATAATTCTTGACTATTTTGTATGATTTTACTAAACTTGTTGCAACAAAACGTCATCAAATCCATTGCATATGTATACAACTTATTCACAATCTGTAAAGTAAATAGGGCATTTAATGCTGCTATTCCTAGGGACCATAGTACTTGGTAGCTGCAGCCAATCCCATCAACTAGGCGTGGACGCCAACCCGCAAGAACTCCTAACCGCAAAGCTGCATTGCCCTAACCTAGACCTCAGCACTACAGAAAGCATCTCTTTGATCGAGCACTGTGCCCAGTTAGGCGAGCAGAACGCAGGCCAAGCCAACAACAAAGAAGCCGTTGCCATCCTGGGAGAAACCGGAACAGGAAAAAGTACGTCTATCAACCACTGGATGGGGTGCCATATGGAGCTCAGAACACCGGAAGAGCTAGGGAT
>JANPMB010000003.1:0-10427 GCA_031422615.1 Amoebophilaceae bacterium | reverse complement strand
ATGCGCCCTCGAAGTCCTGCTGTCTTGGCTCTGTGGCCAGGACAGGAAACTGCCAATATCAGCAGAGTCTACAACCGGCAAGGTGCACTGCAACGTAGAGACGCTGGAATCTGCTTGCATGGCAGCGCACCACTGGCCATCGACCTGGCTAAACTTAACGTGCTCACCGGAGGCGGTCGTGAAGACTGGGGAGGAGTCTTGCGTGAGGCTGTTGCGGGAGCGTGTTGTGCCAGCAGCAGGGCGGATGCAAGTAGATGGCGAGGTTCCTGCAAAAGCGGTAGGGGGCACTTGGGGCTGCTGGGCAGCCGTCGTGAGAGACGGAGGATAGCCAAGAGGCTGCGTCAGTGTATCGGAGGCTGGCGGTTGACAACCTGACTGAGAGGGGGCTGCTGCAGGCGACTCCTCCTCAAGTGCATTCAGCGGCGACTGGCAATTTTGCAACAGCAAGGCACACAACACTCCTGTCGTGATGCCCCAAAATCGAGTAGTAAGCATGGCGTAGAATCTATGATTGGTGTCTTGTATCAACTTCTCTTGCATGGGTGGAGTTGACAAACCACTTTCTTCCATGATGCTTCTCCCTATCTCCATCCTCTAGCAGCCTCCTGAAATGCATGTCCTTGCACTCGCAAGATACTATCAGTAAGAGCACTGCTACGGGATAGAAATGGATTTTGCTTGCACTTACTAAAAACTAATTCCGAGGCCCAAGTTAAGGAAATCATCTAGTTGCTCAAAAGAGCTCTTCACAAGGGCCAAAACTACTGGCAGAGAAACTAAGAATACACTGCGCAGTAAAAACGCAAAACCCCCGCAACAAGTAACCAAGAAGCCAAGCCCAGAAGTATCCAGAAGTAACTAGAAGTACCTAGTGCCTAGAACTTCCGACAACACGCCACACCGCGGCTGCCGCTGCTGCGGTCATAGAGGCCGTAGCTGACAACGAGGCCCGAGGACCCGAAGCCCCCAACAACGGCAGGATAGCTACCATCCACTGCCTCTGGGCAGCGCGTGCAGGTCCATGGATGATCCCCAAAGAGCCGCTCCCCCTCACGGGCATGATGCATCAAAATAGCGGTCGCCGCCTCCAAGACACTGGGTAATGCATAAGGCACGCTTTCCCTGCTTGCATAGTTCGCAACTAATGCTTTTTGATCAGCATACCCTTTACTTCGACTCCCCGGCAATACATCACGCGTCATCAATACCCAATAGGAACGAGAAGGTGATTCTTCGCCAATTTGTGCCTTGACGCGATCATGATAATACTTATACTCCGTCCTATACGCACCATTGCTAGGGTGCTGGATCAGCTCCCCAAGCCGGTTCAGCGTAAACGGCACACCATCTACGGTAGCGGGTATCAGCACCAATAAGTGCGTATCTCTGACCTTTTTATTGGGCCAGAATGGGCAAGGGCCATCCAAGATAGTAGCTATATGGCTTGGCAAGTCCGGTGCTGACCCCACATCGCCAAAGGATTGCTTCCACTCCGCCTCCCCGAGGGTCCTTAGAGCAGCCGCTAGCGCATTTCTTGTTTGTGCTATTTCTTGGTCTCTTGCTGCTAGCTCTTCTACTGCCTCGTTGGCCCTCGCTAATGCTTCTGCTAGCGCATTTCTTGTTTGTGCTATTTCTTGGTCTCTTTCCGTTCTGGCTTCTTTTTCTGCTGTTGCTAGAGCAGTTCTGTAGCATTGTATTTTTCGTGCTATGTACCCCCCCACCAATAATGCACACAGGCCCACAGGCACTGCTTGTGACACACTGACACTGGGGGGAACGAAAAGGCGTGTACCCGAAACACAAGTAGCATCACTTGCCTGGCTGATTGGATCAGTACCGCCGACTATCTCCTGAATCGTGCTTGATCCATGCACCGCAGTTTCTTGTGCTACGTCAATGGCTGGCACACGGGCTGAATCCATCGCTTCGAGGTGATCTGCTTCCAGGATAGTGATTCCACCAACAGATTCTTGCCATGAATGCTCTTCTTCGCTCATGGCCGTCATAGGGTGCTTGTTACAACCGCCAAGCAAAGCACTACTCAATAATAGAGATAAGATGTAATGGGAGAGCTTGTTACGATTCATGTGGTGGATGATATTTTTTTTTTTGCGTATCCAATGTGTGAAAAACAGAGAGCCCAATGCTCCTACAAATAGATCAAAGAATCAAGTCCTGTCACCAGTAGTTTCCTAGAAAACTGCTCCAGGCATGCGCTAAAAAGCAGAAAAGAACGTGCAGCCAAAGCACCATGAGCACCTAAAGTGTCCTTGCCTCCTACCATAACGCTGCGCAGCGGCTCCTTATTGATACTTCTAGACCTTTGCAGGATGCATTCTAAGTATGTAGAGAGGTGCGTAGATTGAAGCTATTGCATATCAAGCCTATTAACCCGCTACCTCATGATCAAAAACAAGTTCCTGGAAGTTTTGTCGGTGTAGATATTAGCAGAAGGACGAGGGCGGGGAAAAGGGAAAAGCTGAAGACAAGGCATCACTTCCCTGCTTTCTGTTTCTTGATGAACCGTAACCTATCAATCTATATGCCGTACCCTCAACCGGTACATTCTTTCACAAGAACACTCAACTCTTGTAAGCTGATTGCCTCAATATTGGCAGCGATTTTATAACGGTCTTTTCCCGCATATACTACAAAGCACTTGGTAGGGAAGATATCTTCTATGGCATGATAAAACCCTCTACTAGGTCGCGCACTGAACCCACTTTTAATCTCAATGGCCCATATACCTAGTTGTTGAGGAAGCGCTAAAAGCAAATCTATTTCGGCGCCTCTCCTGCTGCGATAAAAACTTACGCGGGTCGGGTAAGGTAATACGGCAATAAGATTTTCAATGACAAATCCTTCAAAACTACTGCCTACCACAGGATGTCCAGCAAGGTCATTGTAGGATGCCAGCCCCAATAAGAATAAGGCATGTACAAGCCCGCTGTCTCTAATGTATACCTTGGGTACTTTTACTGGTATTTTGGCAATAGTTGCATGAAAAGGCTGCAGCCGACGTACTAATAGTCAATCATCTAGTAGATCTACATACCTACTGATGGTAGGAGTACTTACAGCAAGGCTAGCAGCTATTTTGGAAGCATTCAGCAAACTTCCTTGCGTGTAAGCAAGCATGGTCCAGAAACGTTCTCAAGTTGCTGCAGGGATACGAAAACCAAACTGAGGAATGTCACGTTCTAAGTAGGTTCGGATAAAGTTTTTTCTAAATACCCAACTATCTTGATCGTTTTGTGCTAAAAAACTATCCGGAAAACCACCCCGTAGAAAGAGGGTATGCAGCGCATCTTTTGCCGCAGTACCTACTTCCAATAAATGGAGCGGATCGAGATGGATATACTCGATTCTTCCGGCTAAACTTTCACTAGATTGCCTCAGCAAAGACACCGACGCGGATCCCAGTATTAAGTACTGCTCGGTTGCTTGCCCCATTCTTTTGGAGCGGTCAATGAGTCCCCGTAGCGTTTGGTGCTGGCTTAAGAAGAGCTCTGGGTCAGCTAGTTGATCTCTATCAGTCCCAGACTCTACGTCTAGATACATTGCATGGTGTACTTTCCCAACTTCAAGTGCTAGCGTAGTCTTACCTACTTGTCTTGGTCCAAGTAAAGCAACAGCCGCCTGCCTAGTGAGTGCTTTTTGAAGTATTTGATAGGCCTCTCTTTTTATTAGCAGTGTATATTTAATGCGCAATGTTAGAGATACACAGATAAAAGCAAAACGTGCATCTGCTCAGTGCATTTTTAGAACACAAAGCGCACAATCAATTTAGCTACTGGTCATGAGCTTAGCGCCCAGCAGAAAGCCTGTTGCCGTTATGTAAGTGATATTTTAGGTGTCATTCTTGAGTAGTCCCCTCAATTGCCTTGAGGATTCTCTTGTAGCACAGCTTCGGAAGGATGAAAAAAACTCTCTTAGGCAGGTCAAGTACTTTCTGAGGATCGAAGGATACTGGGTAGCTAGTAATAGATCTCAATAAGAAGGTGATTGGCCATTTTAACTTTGCCGGCGAGTTAAAAACTCGACACCTGACCTATATAGCCGGAAGAGTATGCATTTGATATTGGTCCTGTGGTGCACAGTAGCTTGATTCTAGCCTTAATGTCAGATATGATTAGCTCGACGATGGTTGAGCATAGTGGTGTGAATAAGGTGCTGGAGGTATGGGGTTATTATTCACATGGTAGACGACTTAACACTCACCATCATGTGCCAGCGCATCATCCAGGTGAACTGCAAGTCTTGGAAGGTCTGGAACCTGGATTTTATAATAAAATCGATCAAGAGATTGAACATCTAGTATACGTAAATGTTAAGTCTGACTGGGTATGCGCAGGAAATCCCCAGAAAACAGGTAGAGCAGTGGAGTTCATCAATAATTGTGTGGCCGTGATAGATAATAGCCAAGAGCTCCAAGGCGGTGAGGAATGTGCGGGGTAGACAAATTGCTAGGGAGAATGAGGTACATATTGGAGCAAAGCTAGGGTCAGGATCTTGCATCGTTCAAGGATTTTCTGAAGCGACGGCACCACAATCCTTTACTTCATCTTCTAACCGAAGGCCACAAAAACGCATGTAGGAGAGCAAGTCAAGAACTTGCTCTCCTACGCCATAATCACTCAGACTGTACTAAGTTCAGAATAAAGGTTATTTTAAAGAGTACCAGGGTAGGATAGGTTTGCCTACCCCTTATAGTACTTTGGCCTATGGAATAATGCCGCTCCAAGACACGTAGGATGGGTGTCCAGTCGATGAGCCGGTTGATTTGAAAGAGGGTCTTAATAGGCACAAGAACTTAAGATACATCCCGGCGGTTAGGGAAAAGACGTGAGGTGATCTAAAAGAAAACCAGATGATAACAAATAATTTTGCAACAATCTCGGTACAATTTGTCATGTAATAAGAAAATGTGTGCTTCACAAAAAGTTGACAGAAAATGCCAGCACTGCTGAGTTGTGATGTACACTTTGACGGACAAATAGCAAGAGAGTATGTTTTGAGGAAATGTGAGAAACGCCGTGACTTGTTTTCATTTTAGTAACAAGTACATTTGTCTCTCGATGGTTTTTACTTGTATCACGTGTGGTTAGCGACCCTAGTTTCTTATAACTAAACGAGAACCACCCATCTAACATTAAGAAAAATTATACGTCATGACTTACGTTTTTTACCAGCGTGGCATCGCAGCAATGCTGTTGCTCGGGTTGTTGTTACAGAGTTGCCAGCCTACTACACTCAATGTACATGAAGGGGAGTCTTGTTCAGAGCCAACACTCCATTCAAAAAAATCACAAATATCGTCCTTCTTTCCCGCAGTTTTTGTAGCCTCTTCTGGTGAGCATGTCAAGTTCAATCGGGTAGGTGATCGGTGGGAAGCTGTTGTATCCCACCGTACCCTACCAGTCGTGAGTCATGAAGATACTGGTAAGCTATTGTCGTGGCTGCAGGGTCAAAATACTTGGACTGCTAGAGCCCGTGTGCACGTTATCAACACGGCGCAACCACCCTACAATGCGCATGTCTACCTCGGTAAGCACGGCCTGTTAGGAGGAGGAAAAAAATCCAATAAAGGCAAGAAATCCAAAAAGAAAAGTAACGAACAAGAGGAAAATTTATCGCTTTCCGAAAATAGGGACAAGCAAGAAGCAATACACAATAGAGAAATCTTAGCGAAACAAAAGCAAGCACTTTCGTCAAAAAAAGAACTTTATGGGGACGAGCTTCACCCTGATATAGCTGTTGCATTAAACAACGTGGGGCAGGCTTGTATCTCGTTGGGAGACTTGCGTCAAGGGCTAATATATTTCGAACAAGCACTTGACATATATAACGTACTTCTTCTTGATTTGAATGAGTACCGGCCTCATGCAATAGAGACACTCAGCCATATAGGCAATACTTACATCGCCCTAAACAATCCCCAAAAAGGGGTCAAATACATAGAGCAAGCCGCTGATTTGGGTAAAGAGCTCCACGGAAATCTGCCTACCATTGCGCTGGCAGATTTACTTGATACGGCAGGAACTACCTATTATTTAATGTACAATTTTAGTCAAGGATTGAACTATGGAGAGCAGGCCTTAGCGATGCGTAAGAAGCTTCATGGAGATCAGCCTCATCTAGATATAGCAAATTCTTTGAGCAATGTGGGCAGAGTTCATTGCTCTACAGGTGATATACACAAAGGATTAGCTTGTTTTGAACAGGCACTTGCGATGCGTAGAAAACTTTGCGATGATCCACTTCACCCTGTTCTAGCAGTGTCGTTTCGGGACATGGGCATGGCTTATTGCGACCTGGGGGATTCCACCAAAGGACTAGCGTATTTTGAACAGGAGCTGGCAATTCGGGAGACTATTTATAAGGATAAGCCTAACAGTATACTAGCAAATTCCCTTTTCAATGTAGGCAACACTTATCAAAAACTGGGAGATACGCAAAGGGAATTGGAGTATTTTGAGCGGTCTTTAAAGGTGCTTGAACAACTCTACGGTAATCATCCTCACATTGACTTAGCACGTTCTTTAAATAATGTGGGTGATGCTTACTGCCGTTTGAATGACGCACGTAAAGGCCTAAAATATTTGGAGCAAGCTTTGGAGATGCGTAGGAAGCTTCATAAGAATATGCCCCACGTTGATGTAGCCGACTCTTTATACAAGATATCGAGTGCCTATGAGACTCTAGAAGACTTCTCAAAGAGTGTAGAATACGGTGAGCAAGTCTTAGCAATGCGCAAGACACTTTATGGAGACCGGCCTCATCCTGATATAGCGGCTGCTCTCTCTAAACTAGGAACGGCTTATCAAAGCTGGGAGGTGGCAAAAAAGGATTCTGGGTATTTTTCAAAAGGCCTGCATTACTTTGAGCTGGCCTTAACAATGTACCAAGATCTCTATGCGGATCAGCCTAATCATAATTTGGCAGGCGCTCTCTACAACGTAAGTAACACTTACAACCATTTAGGTAACCCCCACAGGGGTGTAGTATATGGAAAACAAGCTTTGATCATGCGGGAGAGTATTTTTGGGAATAAGCCTCATGTTGATGTGGCATGCTCTCTAGAGAGTATGGGCGAGGCCCACTGTACTTTACGCAATCATGCCAAAGCCCTGGAATATAGGCAGCGAGCTTTAGTCATGTATGAACAACTTTATGATAGCAGCGACCCTAATCCTGTTTTAGCAAGAGCGAACTACAATTTAGGTCATACTTACCATAGTTTAGGTAATCTTCAAAAAGGGCTAGCGCATGAGGAAAGAGCCTTGAAAATGCGTAAAGCACTCTACGGGGATCAGCCTAATCTTGATCTGGCTATAAATTTAGATGGTGTGGGCATGATCTATACTGCTTTGGGTAAATTTGATGAAGGTATAGTGTATACAGGACAAGCTTTCACAATACTTCAAGCGCTCTACCAAGACATCCCTAATGTTGATCTAGCAAACACCTTGTATAACTTGGGTAATGGCTATACTATCACAGGCGCACCTTATATGGGGCTGGAATGTGCAGAAAAGGCTTTGGAGATGCGTAAGAAGATTTATAAGCACAAGCCTCATTCCAGTATAGCCTTTTCATTAAAAAGTGTGGGCAACAGTTACATGGCCGCAGGTGATTTACAAAAGGGGCTACAGTATCAAGAGCAAGGCTTGAAGATGCTTAAAGAAATTTATGGGGATAGTGCACATTTTGATATGGCGCATTATTTAGAGGGCATGAGCGATGCCCACCATAGCTTTCATCACTATACTGAATCTCTGGAATGTCGAAAGCAAGCTTTAACTATGTACGAGCAGCTTTATGATGACAATGAGCCTAATCATGTTTTAGCAAGAGTCAACTACGAAGTGAGTTGTGCTTATAATAGCTTGCATGACTTTCAAAACGGGCTAGTATATGGAGAAAGGGCCTTGAAAATGCAGAGAATACTCAATCAGCCTAATTTGGACCTGGCCATAGCTTTGAATAGTGTGGGTATGTCCTATGCTTCTTTGGGTAAACTTGAGAAAGCTATTGAATATCTTGAAGAAGCTTTGGTAATACTTCAAGAACTCTACCAAGATGGGCCAAATATTGAGCTAGCGAACACTTTGTACGACTTAGGTAATTTCTATACTACTTTGAAAGACCCTCTTGCGGGGCTAAAATATGCAGAAAAAGCTTTAGAGATGCGTCAAGTTCTTCATAAAGACAAAGCACATACCAGTGTAGCCGTTGCATTAGGCAGTGTGGGTAGGAGTCATATTGCGGCAGGTGATTCTCAAAAGGGGCTGCGGTACAAAGAGCAAGGATTGGCGATGCTTCAAGCAATTCATAAGGATAAGCCACACTTCGATGTAGCATCGGAATTAGGTGCCTTAGGGAATAGCCACCTTTTCTCAGGTGACTTGCAACGGGGACTACAGTGTAAAAAGCAATGCTTGGCGATGTTTCAAGCAATCCACGCGGATCAGCCACATTTCAATGTAGCTGCTGCCCTAGATGGTGTGAGCCGTGCGTACCGAGTCTTAAACGACTTGTCAGCAGCGTTAGCGTATAAAAAGAAAGCCTTAGAAATATTGAGGGGGCTCGAGGAAAAAAAGTACAATACATATATCGCAAGTATACTAGACGATGTGGGTGATATTGCTTATTCCTTGGGTGAATACGTGCAATCCGCACAATACAAAAAGCAAGCGGCTGAAATGTGTGGAGCGAATACTAGTGAGGAGTAGAGACTGTTTACCGCGAAGAGCTCATCATTGTTAGTGTAGCTTTTTTCTCATGATTCTGCAGATTTATACTATGTAAAAAAAGTAGGGCTAAAAAATTGAACTGCTCGACTCGTTCAAAAATTATGGAAGTCCAAAGAGATTGAGTGCGCAAGTATGTAAAGAGAGGAAAAGGCACTCAAGTATAACGCTGGCAACGCAGGTTCTGCGTACCATTAGCTCAGCAATACCCCTTACTTTTGGCTACTTTCGTTTGTATTTACACGAGCAGTAGAGTATAGTTTTGATGCTTACCTCTAGAAAGGCTGTGTCATCAATTCGGCACTCAACCGCAGTGTGTGGTGTTGAGGCTCTAACCCCCACAGGAGATCTCCCCCATACACACGAAAGTTCAACAGATTCTCTTATATGCCATGTCTCCTATTCGAATTCAAAAAGATAGCATAGCGCTGTTACTTTTTATTTTACTGCTTCAGAGCTGCCGCATGCAGCTGAATGCGTCTGAAGAAGAACTCCCTAATCAGCCAGCCTCTTCATCAATTCCAGTATTAGTGTTAGAGTCCGCACTATCTTTGGTTAATCATTCGGGATCTCGATCTCCCTTTGCTGCAGCCCCCTCTGTGCTTGCTTCTAGGGTTTCGCAACCAACAACGCACTCCAATTCATCATTTAATGCCTACCATAGCGCACCAGATGAAGCATTGGCTTTGATTTTGGTTAAACTAAAAGCGTATTCGGAGTCTACGCCGCAACAGAAACATGATGAACTTGTTTTTGGTAAACAGGCCTGGGAATATTATTTCGACGAGATAGGTCTAGAACCAGCACTACCCTTAAATATCAACACGATCTTGGATGCTTCCTGTCCATTCTGGCATGGTAAAAAAATTAGAGATACACACCTTTTGATACTAATACCTGCTAAGGTTAACGGAAAGTCTTTCTCGCTTAATTTGCTAGGAATGCTGATACAGCACCCCCAGAACAACGGTTACAGGACACAATACCGCCATTATGATCGGCACATACAGCAAAAAATAGGCGGTTATGCTCCCCGCCAGAGCTACTGGCTCTTAATGACACGTGATATTTTACCTGATAGTTCCGATAAGTGTTATCGAGAACAACAAAAACTGGTTAATAACCATGCAAACAGCACTAGTTTACCTTATAGGCTACCCAATGCTTTGGAGGCGGCCACCACAATTTTGATGCATCACGTACGCAAGGGAGAATATTTATTTTCTAATGCCCCTAGGACGTACACCCGTTGTAAAGAACGGATAGGGTATGCGGACAACAAGTGTCTACCTACTACTGTTGGAGGAAGCCATTTTTCGGGGTTAGATGTTGACTATGATTTCCATTTTAGCTGTTCTGACGATCTAGGAGCAGCATGTTGTTTGCGACTATATACTTTTTAGCTCCTGCTAGCCAACGTTTGTGATACCCCCCAGCAGTGCTTCAGCATATTATTCAATAGACCATTGTAAAAATAAAGTTGAGTTGTCCCCGCTTTATGGATCACCGATCCTTGAGGGTCGTTGCAGTAGATAGTCGAGTCTTAACAACTCAGTTCATTCGCATTGATATTGTTGAGCAAGGCGTCATTGTCTACGAAGAGCTAGACATCAAAACTCCCAACGCATAGGACCCAAAAAATTACCTACCAATTCTCTGAGTAGCAGCATCAAG
>JANPMB010000002.1:0-16026 GCA_031422615.1 Amoebophilaceae bacterium | reverse complement strand
GACCACGATCGCCTTTGTCTACCAAGAAACGGGCATACCGACGGCCTGTCCATTGCGCTACTTGATCCAGCGTCGGGGCTAGCGTTTTACTGTCATGCGGGGTGCCTAGAAAATTAGCGATGCCCTACTACTACATTGCTCTCCGACAAACTGGCTACGGAGACTTTGCTGCCCAACTCATACTTCTTATGCACCTTCCCCTTGGCGATGCAACGCGTCTCTGGGGCGTGGAGGTGGAGGGATGGTAAAGATTACCCTCATCAAAACCGCGTTAGATAAAGCAGTGCAGGGATAGTTTGCTTACTTTCTAACAATAGCGCCATGGCCCGGCCAAGCTACCATCTTCCTTTTGTGGGTTCTGGACGCTGTAGCGGAGAGTCATGTTATGCAGGTGATTAGCGGTAGTGCAGTTTGGCAGGAGTCTGCTGGCAAAGATCATTCAAAATGGGTGAAAGTATCACGCACAAAAATCCGCACGCGTGTCATGCGCAACTTGTCGTGCATGCTTGTCGCTACTCTACAAGAGCCTAACCATGGGTCTCTTGTAGGCGTTTTATAGTATGAATCGTATTATTTTTTGTTAGTTACCTGTCGGGTATGCAAGTAGCACTACTTTGGACTTGAAGGACCTATTTATCTTGCGACATGCTGAAGCCCTGCTTCTTGAACTTCAAGTTGAAGAGGTAGCCTAGGTCTTTGGGAGCAAGAGGTCTGCGGCACTCAGAGCTTCCTAACATGGTATGTAGGGAAAGACCGTTGCTTCAGGTAGGCCAAGGCGTAAGTTGTCTGCTGCTTTTGTGATCATGGTGAATGCATAGATTTTATGCTCAGTGCCAGGTGTTATTGATTAGCCACAAGCGGCTAATGGGTGTTTACTTACCTATCTGACCAGCGAACAACGGTTGCTTCCTCCTTGTCATGATGCACACGACAGGCTTTACATTACTTTTCGTAGTAGCAGGGCATGGGCAAGCTCATATCGACCAGTAGCCCCGAAGATTTTACAGTTTCTTTAAAAAAAACCAACATCAACTATTTATGAAATTATCCACCCATAGCCCCACAAAACTTTTTGGCGTGGCATGTCCCACCGAAAAGGCGTCAGTAATCATTATTCCTGTTCCCTGGGAGGTCACCGTCTCGTCCCGTTCAGGCACTGCCCTAGGTCCCGAGAGCATCCTCAAGGCATCTTATGAGCTAGGAAGTATGGCTCGACATGAAGCCTCGGGTATACAAGAGCTTGGGGTTACCATGCTTCCTATCGCCCATGACTGGAAAACGCTGAGCGATACTCTTCGGCACCATACAGTAGGGTATATCCATGCCATGGAGTTGGGCTTTGAAAAGCCTAGCCTTAAAAAGAGTATTGTGAAAAAGATAGACCATTATGCCTATCAGCTCAAGGAGGATGTAAAAGCCAAAGCACTTGCCTACCTCAGGGAAGACAAACTGGTGGGCGTATTAGGAGGTGACCACAGTGTACCGCTAGGACTCATTGAGGCGCTCGCTGAGTTTTACAACAACTTTGGTGTTTTGCAAATAGATGCACACCCTGGCCTTATCAAGGCTTATCAAGGCTTTCAATACTCTCATGCCTCGATTATGCACAATGTTTTGCAGCTGCCACACATCATCAGGCTGGTGCAAGTAGGCTTGCGCAATTATACTGCGCAAGAACTCCAAGTGATCGCTGCCGAAGAGGGCCGTATTGTCCCATTTTTTGATAGTGACCTCAAGCGGCAGCGTTTTCAAGGCGTTTCTTGGGAAAATATTTGTGCAACTATTATTGATACCCTACCCGAAAATATCTACATCAGTTTTGATATCGATGGCCTGGATGCCAAGCTTTGTCCTAGCACGGGTACGCCTATACCTGGAGGGCTTGAGTTTGATGAGGTGTGCTACCTATTCGAGCAAATCGTCAAAGCAGGCAAGAAGATTGTTGGTTTTGATTTGTGTGAAGTAGCCCCCGGAGAAAACATAGATTGGGATGCGCAGGTAGGTAGTCGTATCCTGTACAAGCTGGCTGTGATGATGGGAGTAAGCCAAGGTAAAATATCTTTTTAGGCCACTCAAGTAATTGCCAGCAAGGGCGTACGAGGACATTCTATTTTTTTGTTTTGGGCTAGGCTGAGGTCCGGTTCAAGCAATAAGGGGCGCATGGAGAGGCTCTGAAAAGCGTGACAACGCCGCCCCATTGAGGGGGCTCATCGTGAGAGGTAAGCAGTACAGCTTAACAGTTTTTTGAGATATGATCTGTTTGGTCCACTTCTTTAAAAGAAAAACGTAAGTATTTGATGGTAGCGCCCTTTGCTAAGAACTTTTGCTCATAGTCGGTCTGGATGCCATAGTGTTTCGCTAGCCATTCAGATTGATACAAATCTTCGGTATACACCAGGCCGCTTACGGGTTGTGCGCGGAGTACTGCTAACGTATAGGCAAAAAGTAAAGCATCGTCTGTCTTGAAATGCAAGAGCCCACCAGGCTGAAGCAACCGCTGATACAGGGCTAGCAACCTAGGGCTAGTAAGCCGGCGCTTCTCGTCTCGGTCACGCGGGCGTGGATCTGGAAATGGAATATATAGTTCGCTGATCTCTCCCGGTGCAAAGCATTGTTCTAGCTGCTCAATCTTTGTGCGCAAGAAAGCAACTTGGTGAAGTTCATGGGCTAAGGCGTAACTGCTTCCTACCCACAACCGAGCACCCTTAATATCTACGCCCACAAAGTTTTTATTTGGAAACCGCTGCGCTAGGCCAAGGGTATATGCTCCCTTGCCACAGCCTAGCTCCACAACAAGGTCATGCTGATTGTCAAAGTAGTCCGTCCGCCATTTCCCCTTCAGGTGTGCATAGCTTGCCTTGCCCGGTTCAATGATGTTACGGCGTTGGGAATTGTCGGCAAACCGCTGGAGTTTTTTTCGCATCTATGTAAGCACCAAATCAATCATGCAAAAGCACTATGTACCAAGTATCACGGCAGCTTGGGTCCTCCAGATCTTATTTCTTGATTAGCAAAGTCTTCATACTGCTTGAAATTATCGGCAAACGCTTGGGCCAGCGCGTGGGCTGCCGCATTCTGCCAACTGCTACTAAGATTCAGTAAAGCTGCGGGTACCCCCGGGCATGTTGTGGGCATGGCAATCCCAAAGATAGGATGCTCAGTGTAGGCTGTTCTATCCAGAGCACCGGACAATGCTGCGTCAATCATAGCGCGGGTATGGTCTAGTTGCACGCGTTCTCCCACGCCATAAGGACCCTTGACCCAACCTGTATTGACAAGCCATACTGACACGGCATGGGCTTCCATCTTCTGGCCTAGCATGGTTGCATATTGTGTAGGGTGCAGCGGCAAAAAAGCAGTACCAAAACAAGCAGAAAAAACAACCTGAGGAGCAGTAACTCCTACTTCAGTACCTGCTACTTTGGCTGTATAGCCTGCTATAAAATGATACATAGCCTGTCCTTTGCTCAGCTTGGCGATGGGAGGTAAAATCCCTTGGGCATCGCATGTCAGAAAAAAAATGTGCTGCGGAATTCCTCCTACTGAAGGTGTAACAGCATTTGGGATATGCTCAATGGGATAGGCACTCCGCGTATTCTCTGTGACAGTAGCATTAGCATAGTCTACCTCACGCGTACCTACCAGAAACCGCATGTTCTCCAGGATAGTTCCAAACTTAATCGCATGGAATATTTGGGGTTCTTTTTCTGGCGACAGGTCGATGGTCTTTGCATAGCATCCTCCCTCAAAATTAAAAATCCCTTGGTCGTACCATCCATGTTCATCATCACCAATCAGTCGCCGCTTAGGATCGGTAGAGAGCGTTGTTTTGCCAGTACCAGATAAGCCGAAGAAAATAGCAGTATCACCTTGCGGCCCTACGTTGGCTGCACAGTGCATAGGAAAGACCTGGTGATTTTGGGGAAGTAAGTAGTTTAATACAGTGAAAATACTTTTTTTCATCTCACCTGCATAGCCTGTACCACCAATCAAGATGATCCTTTTGCTGAAGTTGATAATTGTAAAATTAGGATGATGCGTACCATCTAAAGTAGGTTCTGCTTGGAACTCAGGTACATTGATTAGGGTGAATTCAGGTATAAAATAAGACAGTGCTTCTTGGGAAGGTCGCAGAAAGAGGTTATGGCAGAAAAGGTTATGCCAAGCTACAGTATTGACTACCCGAATAGGCAGGCGGTAGGTAGGTAAAGCATTGGCATAAGCATCGCGGATGTAAACTTTTTTTCCCTTAAGAAATCGTGTTATTTTTTGATAGAGTGCATCAAACTGTTCTGGAACCAGTGGATTATTGATAGGCCCCCACCAGATGGTATCGCGTGTGTCATCATCTTGTACGATAAACTTATCACGTGGCGACCGGCCTGTAAACTTCCCTGTATCGCATACAAGGGCTCCTTCTTGTGAGAGCGCACCTTCTTTTTGTTGGATTGCTGCTTCTACTAATGCGGCTGGGCTCAGTTGCCAATGGGCCTCTCCTACATGGGCTAGAGCCATTTTAGTTAGCCAAAAATCTCTGGAATATGCGTGCGATTGCTGCATCACTTGCCTGGTTTCATTAGGGCGACAAAACTAGGGGAATCTGCACCAACCTACAAAGGAATATGCCCCCCTGAAGAAGCATTGGGCAGTTATTATGGCACATAAAGACGCTATGTAAGATGTACCTCCCATTCTACCCCCAGAATCAAGGCATCAATATCCCCCCACACAAGGATAAAAGCAGGCCTTAAGTAGCTAGGCGTACACTCTTTTACAGAAGAGGGTGGTTGGTACTCACCGTAATGCTTAAGTATTTTGTCAATTTCAATGGTCTTTGGCAGTTCATAATTTATTTCACGCTCATTTTTTGTTAACATTGACATGCCCAAGACAGTGCTGGCCGTTAGCATATATTTTTAAAGGAGTAACCATGGAAATACTGCGTTGGTTGGCCCTTCGGATCTTTCTAGCCCTTGGCTGGAAGCTCGTGGGCAACATCCCTCAGGATATTAAAAAAGCTGTGCTCGTGGTAGCACCTCATACCAGTAACTGGGATGGCTTCTATGGGCTATTGTTTTGTTTTGTAAAACAACTGCCCGTCAAATTTGCCATCAAAAAAGAAGCGCTTTTTTTTCCTATAGGCCCTATTCTCAAATGGATGGGAGCCATTCCCATTGACCGAACAAGGAAAAGTGAATTTGCTAAGAGGGGAAGTATGGTTCAGCTGATGACAGCCATGCTGCGGCAAAAAGACGCACTGATGTTGATCCTAGCACCAGAAGGTACCAGAAGCCACGTAAAGCGGTGGAAACGGGGGTTTTACTACATAGCCCTACACGCCAAAGTGCCTCTAGTACTTAGCTATATAGACTATAAGCAAAAAAACATTGGCTTCGGTCCCACGGTCTACCCTACAGGTGATATTGCCAAGGAACTCCAGCAGATACAGGATTTTTACAAGGACAAGGTGGGTAAGTACCCAGAGCAGGGTACACAGCACTAAGCACGCTAGCGTTTGTTAGACTTGCGGTACATTTTTCAGCATCGCCAACCACTCTTTGGTTTTGTGAGACCTAGTGTGTTGCCCCATATTGCTTCAATATATCAGCAATGTGCTGTGTTTTTTGTTGGCTAGCTCATCCCAATGGCGTGCATCCCGTAATATTTTTTTTGTTGAAATCGATGCCTGGCTATTGCGCCAATAGTTCAACTGTCTTCTTTGCTTGTTCTTTCTCCAAAAATTCACTGTGAGAAGCCGTGTGTAGGGGCGTTCTACCGTCGTCATATGACTAGTTAATATCTGCTTCTCTATCTGCACTTCAACAACTTCTAGATGATCTCTTGCTCCTGCCTCGTGTAGAGGCGCATCACCGTAGCTATCTGACTCGTCAATATTTACTCCTGTTTGTAGAAGGGCTTTAAAGCCCTTCTAGTTCATCAGCTATAGCAGCTAGCTGTATCAATTGTTGCTGTATTTTTTCTAAGCTCACGCAGGTGTTGTTGTAGTTTTGGATCCTTAACTCGATCAATCAACGCGTCTGGCAGGGCTTCCTTTGTATCACTGATCTTGGACCGTTTTCTGGATTACGAGACATACAACTAGTATATCTCAGCAGCATCTCTACAAGCAGTAGAAGGATGAGTAGTAGGTGCTTATTCGTCTTCAGAAAAACAGTGTACTTAGCTTCGTGTTTAACGTTAAGAAAGAAGACAAAACTATTTCAGAATACTAAAAAAATCCATTTTCAGGCGATGAGAGGGGGTCTCGTCTTTACTTTTTTAATGGTCTATTTTTACGTCTTCGTTGTATACAACTTCACAAGGCTACTCAATTCTTCTGCCAATGCAGGCGTGATGATATGCTCGATAGATTCTGCATCTTCATGTACATGATCTGGCTTGATTTTTAGGTATTGGGTCAAATACAGCTCCCAAAGGCGGTAAAGTCGACTTATATCTTCGCCTTTGTTTTTACCTGTAGCAGTCAATAACCACCTGTCGCCTTCTCTTTGTAGCATGTTTTGTTTCCGCAAATGCTTGAGTCCTTGCACAAGTCTTCCAGCAGGTAAGGGCCTGTATTGGCGGAGTGTATCAAGCGTTCTGCTTTTGTAGAAATGCCCGTCTTCTTCACCTAGCTCGTAGAAAAGCTTAAGAATGTTTTCCGTCAAGGTCTTTCTCTGGTGTTGACGTTGCTGTATTTTGCGTGCTAGCAGACCTTTTCGAGGAGCCAACAGAAACGATCCATAAGCCATCAAGGAAATAGTGATGACAATCCAAGGACCTGTAGGCATTGCTGGGGCTATGTAAGAAACAAAGGAGCCTACCAACCCAGCAATCATGCCTAATACGGCAGCCAGGAGCACCATCTTAGAGAGGTGGTGGGTCCAGAAGCGAGCTGCAGCTGGCGGCGTAATAAGCATGGCTGTCATGAGTAAGATACCCACAGCACGAATGCCGACTACGATGGCCAATACGGTAAGGCTGGTAAGTAATAGTTCAAGACGTTGGACAGGTAAGCCACTAGCTTGGGCAAAGGGTTTATCAAAAGCTACAAGCGTAAATTCCTTGAAAAATAGCAAGACCATGGCCATCAGTGCTAGGCTGAGCAGGGTTAGGATCTTTAGGTCATCACTGACCAGCGCTGCTGCTTTGCCAAACAAGAAGTTGCTCAAACCTACTTGTTCAGCGTTGCCTGTATGCTGAATAGCAGTCAGGAGCAAGATGCCTAGCCCAAAGGTGACAGAGAGCACTAAAGCAATAGCAGTATCTTCTTTGATCTTGGAACGCTGTGTAATCTGGTTGATCAGCACTAAGGCCAGCCAACCCGTCGTGAATGCACCCAAAGACAGGGGGACAGGGTGTTTGGTACCTGTCGCGATAAAGGCTAGGCACACGCCAGGCAACACTGCGTGCACAATAGCATCTCCTACGAGCACTTTCTTCTTCAGTAAAGCAAAAGAACCGATCATGGCAGCACTGCTGGTAAGGAGTAAAGTACCCAATACCACGTACCTGATGTTAGGATCAGAAAAAGAAAAGAATTCGATCAGGGCTTGTTGCATAGGCCAGCTAAGTTATTTGGACTCTCGGGGTGGTACTTCGCGTTCTTTAAGTAGTTCGCCAATTTTGCTCAAGATGGTGAGCTTGCCACCATAAGTCTCTTGTAGCAAAGCAGGCGTAAACACGTCCTGGGTAGGGCCAGCAGCCACCACCCGCATGTTCAGAAGAACGCTCCAGTCAAAGTAGTTAGGGGCAGATTGCAGGTCATGGTGGACCACAATAATTGTTTTTCCTTCGTGTGCCATGGCTTGCAGCAGGTTGATGATCATTTTTTCTGTGGCTGCATCGACCCCTACAAAGGGCTCATCCATCAAATATAGCTGGGCTTCTTGTGCCAAAGCTCTGGCTAAAAATACCCGCTGCTGCTGTCCACCTGACAACTGGGCTATCTGCCGCTTGGCTAGGGACTCCATGCCTACCTTATGCAGACAAGCCAAGGCCTTTTCCTTATCGGCTTTTCCGGGGCGCCGGAAAAGACCTAGTTGGGCATACCGCCCCATCACTACTACATCAAGCACAGAAGCAGGAAAGTCCCAGTCTACGGATTCTTTCTGGGGCACATAGCTAACTTGCTTTCTCACTTCATCAAGCGTCTTGCCAAAGAGCTTAGTATAACCACTGTCAGGTGATATCAACCCCATCATGGTTTTGAGTAAGGTAGACTTTCCAGCTCCATTAGGCCCCATAATGCCAATGACATTGCCTTGCGGAAAACGGAGGTCGATGTCCCACAGCACTGGCTTTTTGTAGTAAGAAACCGTTAGGTCGTGTACTTCCACAATGGGGTGATCAATTTGTTGAGTCATTATTTCAGTGCGTTAACAATGGTTTGAATATTGGCTCGTACCATTCCTTGATAACTTCCTTCAGGTGTACCTTCTTGACCCAATGCATCAGAGTACAAATAACCCCCTGCTGCCACCTGGTGGCCACGTTTTCTACAACCCTCCACTACCGCTTGCAAGGGTCTCTCCGATACAGAGGTCTCTAAAAAAATAGCCTTAATATTTCTTTGGATAATAAACTTTACCAAATCAGTCACATCTCTAAGACCACATTCTGATACGGTAGAAATGCCCTGCAACCCCCGCACTTCCATGTCATAAGCACGGCCAAAGTACCCAAAGGCATCGTGGGCTGTAATGAGCACGCGATGTGCAGCAGGAATCTTCTGAATGGCTTGCAAGGTCTCTTGGTGGAGTTCATCTAGCTGCTGCAGGTAGAAATCTGTATTCTTTTTATAGTAGGCAGCTGCTTCGGGGTCTGCAGCTTGTAGCTGATCACTTATATGCTGCACAACCTGCTTCCATAAGCACCCATCAAACCAAATGTGAGGATCTATCCCTATAGAGAAATTAGGGTCTACGAGCTGCTGGGCAGGTGTAATCGCTTCACCTGCTGCGTAGACAAGCTTTTTTTTACTGAGCTTGTGTAGGATATCAGCCATTTTCCCTTCTAAATGCAACCCATTGTAAAAAACAATGTCAGCATCGAGCAAGTGCTTTACGTCTTTCTGTGTAGCCTTATAGGCATGTGGGTCTACTCCAGGTCCCATCAGTGTAATGACTGTTGCATGGTCTTGAACAATATTTTTCACCGCATCCCCAATCAAACTGGTTGTAGCAACCACCGTAAACCGATCTTTTGCACTATCACCACAACCCATGCAACAACAAGCTAGCAGTATCATCTGGTGGCCTCTTTTCAGGATAGCATGTGATAGAGTCTTGATGGCCTTCATGGTTTGTAGCAGAGGCTTAAGGGGTGATTAAAATGTTGTCACTGACTTTCTGAGATATATTGACTTTGGGCAGATGATCAACGCTGATCTCCATGGATTGATCAAATGGAATCTTTTCGATCACGCTGATCTTGGCTCCTAGGTAGATGCCTCGTTTGCTCAGGTACTGTAAAAACTGGGATGTGCCCTCTTTGACAGCAATGACAATGCCACTACTGCCTGTTTCCACGTTGGTCAACGCTACCCTAACCTTGTGTGCGTGCTCCCCTTGGGCATCAGGAATAGGTTTGCCATGGGGGCTGTATGTTGGATTTCCTAAAAAATCATCGAGCCGCTGTATAAGTAGAGGAGATTGGATATGTTCGAGCTGCTCTGCTATTTCATGCACTTCTTCCCAACCAAACTTGAGTTTTTCTACAAGAAATACTTCCCATAGCAAATGTTTACGAAGGACTTGCAGTGCATGGGCCTTGCCTGATTCGGCAATACTGACGCCTTGATACTTCTGATAGACCACAAGCCCTTTTTCGTGCAGTTTCTGAACCATGTCTGTTACTGCCGCCGGGCTGGTGTTCAAGGCTTCTGCAATGGCATTGGTGGGCACTGTCTTGCTTCCGTTTGCAGCGTACTGGTAGATGGCTTTTAGATAGTTCTCTTCTGTATAACTAACGCGCATAAGTTGTTTTGCTGATTGTGTAGTACCACGCCAAACCTACCATTTTTTAGGCGAGCTTAAAAATAAATTTTGCAAAGCTTAAAATTACATGGGGGCACCTAACATATTGTCTGTGCTAATCAAGGTAAGCTGAAGGGGAACGATAGTGCTTCATGGCGCAAAACTAGTATTCATATTATTTGTACTTATAGACACCAAATAATATTTGGTGTCTACTTGTACGTGTCTTTATATCAGTTAGTTATATACCTATACTTGATGTTTTGATAATTTCCTATAAATAGCAATAAAGCAATAAGTAGTGGCCCCTAAACTATGCATCAAGGGCAATACATTACGTGACAGTTGCTTCACTACTCAAGCACAGCACAGCCCTCATTTTTAATCTTTAATCTATTGTAGATTTTGTTTCTAACTTGCTGTCGCATAGTAACTGCATCATTGCAGCCTTAAAGCATCACACAAATGCAAGCACATATCAAAATGATTGAGGAGGCCTGGGAAGACAGGGAAATGCTGCAAAAAGAAGAAGTACAAGTAGCCATTGAATTGGTGATTAATGCGCTAGACCAGGGAAAACAAAGGGTTGCAGTACTTAGCAAAGCAGGGTGGAAAGTCAATGACTGGGCCAAGAAAGCGGTTGTCTTATACTTTCTAATACGAAGGATGGAAGAACAAACAGCAGGTCCCTTGGTTTTTCATGACAAGATCCCCTTGAAGAAAAACTTTAAGAAGCTAGGTGTACGGGTAGTGCCTCCCGCGGTAGCTAGGTATGGTGCTTTCCTGCATCGAGGTGTTGTACTCATGGCCTCTTACGTGAATATCGGGGCCTACATCGATGAAGGTACCATGGTAGACATAGGAGCTGTTGTGGGTAGCTGTGCCCAGTTGGGCAAGCATATTCACGTCAGTGCAGGTGTTACGATAGGGGGTGTATTAGAGCCCGTTCAAGCAACGCCAGTCATCGTTGAGGATGGTGTATTTATTGGTTCCAGGTGTTCGATTGTGGAGGGTGTCTATGTGCAACGAGAAGCTGTTCTTGGGGCTAATGTGACGTTAACAGCTAGCACAAGAATTATTGATGTTACCCAAAAAGAAAATCCTAAAGAATATAGAGGCTATATTCCTGCCAGGTCAGTGGTTATACCAGGTTTTTTGCCCAAACAATTTCCTGCGGGCCAGTACCACGTGCCGTGTGCATTAATTATTGGTCAAAGGACGGAACAAACTGAACGCAAGGTTTCTCTCAATGATGCGTTGAGGGACTATAACATTAGTGTCTAGCCGGCTACAAAATGTTTTGTATACGCTGTTTGTGTATCTCTACAAAAGCGCGGTAGTGCATACTACCTCAAAGCTTATACTTACGAAGGCGATGTTCTATTTTTTTTCACTTTGTCAGGCCTACGAAGACGTTGATAGGTGCGCTGTAAGTACTTGATAATAAAGGGATCTCGAGGACTAAGCTTATAGGCCTGTTCAAAGCAAGGCGACGCCTGTTCAAGGAACTCTTCTAGTTGCTCAATCCACTTCTCTCCTACTTGCTGAAACTTTTCTTCAGCCATTTCTGTGATCTCTTGGGTACTTTGAGCAGCTTGGTTATAATACACGATCCCTTGTTGAAGCATTGGTTCAACCCTATGGGGAACTAGCTCGGCTGCTTTTTGATACTGTTTGAGGGGCCCTGTTGCCATATCCCTTACTGCTCATACCAATACCCCAACTGATCATGAGGGGCTGCTTCATCAGATATTACTGCCCCCTGCTTTTTAACTAGCTGCTGCTTTGCTTCAAACTGACCCAAGACCATGTAAAGCTGTATTTGCTCATCAAGCAAGTCATGATTGAATGGGTATTGCAACAATGCTTGCTCCAAGATTGCAAGGGCTTTGAAGGGGTAGGCAGTAAGGTGAACCAAGCCACGGCAGACAGCAGCAGGGTCTACTGCGCCTTAGTGTGTATGATTGTGCAGTACTAAGTCATGCTCCTCTGCCTGGTACACTGCAATGGCTGTGTAGAGGTAGGCGCCAAGATGGGTGGGCACGATTTTCTTGCAGTACTTCAACTGCTGTATAGCACTTTCAAAAGCTTCTTGTTGATAGTACCGCCGACCTCGATCTAAAGAGTACGCCCATAATTTATTGAGGTTGATCTGTGCAAAACTATGGTACTGTGATGCCACTGGTGTCAAGACAAGAACTTTTCCATAAGCAGTTAGCGTCTCCTAAAAAAGTTGTGCAACTTTCTTCCCTGTAGCAATGCGATCTCGTAGTAGTTTTTTTATAGATACCCCCCGATAGTACCAGGCACTTCCCCGGACCTGGTGGTTAGGGGGATCCTCCAGAGCTCGATCGATGTATGCTTTCGCTTCAGGGAATGCTTCCCGCTCAAAAGCTGCTATAGCTTGCTTAACCAGTGAGGGTTTTGAACAGAGTGGCACAGTCTATAAAACTCCCAAAAGGGCTAGATAAAAGGTGTGCTGGCAACAACGGAAGTGCACAAGGAAGCGGACGCAGCAGTTTAAGTATTAAACATCACTGGTTTCTATTTTGGCCACGGAGGAAATTTTATCTTCCTTGTCCAAGCGAATCAAACGTACTCCCTGTGTGGCCCGGCCCATAACACGCAAGTCTACCACAGCTATTCGAATAGTGATCCCTGACTGATTGATAATCATGAGCTCATCTGTATCTGTCACAGCTTTGATGGCTACCAACATCCCCGTCTTTTCTGTGATTTGCAGCGTTTTGACACCTTTGCCCCCGCGTTTGGTAATGCGATAGTCTACTACGGCAGAACGCTTGCCAAAACCTTTCTCAGATACTACCAACAGATCGGCCTGGGCCTGGTTGGTACTTACTAATCCTACAACCCGATCATCGTCACCAGTTAGTGTAATGCCCCTAACCCCCGCAGCTACCCTACCCATGGGCCTGACATCTCGTTCATGAAACCGAATAGCCTTGCCTGATCTCAGGGCCACAATAATTTGGCTATTTCCTTCGGTTAATTTTACCTCAAGCAATCTATCTCCTTCATTAATGCGGATGGCATAAATACCATTGACACGTGGTCTAGCGTAAGCAGCCAGGGAGGTCTTCTTGATAGTGCCTTGCTCGGTGCACATAATGACATAGTGATTGTCCACATAGGCGGCATCCTCGAGGCTGCGGACTTTGATAATACTTTTTACCTGATCGCCCGGTGCTATGTTAACTAGGTTCTGAATAGCCCTTCCTTGAGCAATCTTGCTGCCTTCTGGAATCGTATAAACCTTCTTCCAGTACACCTGGCCAAACTCTGTAAAGATCAGCAGGTAGTTATGCGCAGAAGCCACGAATAGATGTGCAGTAAAATCATCTTGCTTGGTCTTAGCACCACGTGCCCCTACACCTCCCCTGCCCTGCGTTCTGTAGTCTGCTAGCGGAGTTCTTTTGATATATCCCTCGTTAGAAATGGTGATCACCATCTCCTCATCAGGAATCATGTCTTCGGTAGTCAACTCATCCGCGTTATATTCAATGGCTGTTCTGCGATCATCGCCATAACGTTCCTTCATATCTACCAACTCTTCTTGGATCAGTCGCATACGCAAGGCCTTGTTAGCCAGTATGGCTTGGAGTCGTTCAATGATCTGTTTTACTTCTTCATATTCTTTGATAATTTTTTCCCGCTCTAGTCCGGTAAGCCGCTGCAGGCGCATGTCTAGAATAGCCTTGGCCTGTACTTCACTAAGGTTGTAGCCCTGCATGAGTCCTTCCTTGGCTCTTTCGGGATCTTTCGAAGAACGAATCAGCGCAATGATATGATCTAAGTTATCTAGCGCAATCAGGTATCCTTCCAGAATATGTTGCCTTTTCTCTGCCTGGTTCAGCTCATACTGCGTTTTGCGAGTAAGGACCTCATGCCGATGGGCTACAAAATGCTGGATCAGCTCCTTGAGATTGAGCAGCTTTGGCCTGCCTGCTACCAACGCAACATTGTTGACGCCAAAAGAGGTCTGCAGGGCTGTCTGCTTATAGAGGTTATTGAGTACCACACTGGCCAGTGCATCCCTTTTCAGTTCATACACCACGCGCAGTCCATCCTTATCTGATTCATCTCTGATGTCTGCAATCCCTTCTATCTTTTTGTCATTGACAAGTTGTGCAGTTTTCTCAATCATCACTGCCTTGTTGACCATGTAAGGAATCGCTGTCACAATAATTTGCTCTCTGCCTGATGCAGCTGTTTCAATGTCTGCCCGAGCACGTATTACCACCCTACCCCTGCCGGTCTCATAAGCTTCTTTGATACCTTGATAGCCATAGATAATACCACTAGTGGGGAAGTCGGGCGCTGTAATGTGCTGCATCAAGCCCTCGATAGTAATATCGTTGTCATCGATATAAGCGACGATACCATTGATGACCTCTCTGAGATTATGTGGAGGCATGTTGGTGGCCATCCCTACGGCTATGCCCGAGGCGCCATTAATCAGTAGATTAGGAAGCTTGGCAGGCAAGACCACAGGTTCCTTTAATGAATCATCGAAGTTAGACCGAAAGTCAACCGTGTCTTTGTCAATATCTGCCAGCAGCTCTTCGGCGGGACGTGCCAAACGAGCCTCTGTGTAACGCATGGCTGCTGGCGCATCTCCGTCTACAGAACCAAAGTTGCCCTGGCCTCCAACCAACGGGTAGCGCAAGGACCACTCCTGTGCCATCCTAACCATGGCATCGTACACAGAACCATCTCCATGAGGGTGGTATTTACCAAGCACTTCTCCTACAATTCTGGCTGCCTTCTTAAAAGGTTTGTGAGCACTTAGTCCTAGGCCGTGCATGCCATACAACACCCGCCTATGCACGGGTTTGAGACCATCGCGCACATCAGGCAATGCTCTAGCAATGATTACCGACATCGAGTAGTCGATGTAGGCCCCTCGCATCTCATCTTCGATGTTGATAGGGATAATATTTTCTTGTACTCCCGTAGCCATACTTGTCTTCTTTAAAACGGCAGGCCTAATTTACGCATTTTAGGACAAATCATGCATAACATCGCTTGCTAAGACATACCAACAGCGATGAGAAAGCTCTTCTATAGCGCACACAATAGTTGCAGAAGCTGTCCAGCAACTACTGGCAGACAGAGCAGTACTTTGTAGCTAAAATAATGAGGGACACACGATCTAGCCTTAGAGCCCAAAAGAGCGTATACTGATCATTGAACCATGGCACTAGAGGCCGCTACACAGCGTCTTCTCTAAACTCATCATGAGTCTTGGACAAGACCTGCATACACCTTTCCTTGAGCTCTTGGGCAACTTGGTAGAGCCCTAATCGCTGGGCTTGGGATACGAAAAACTGGAGGGTTTCTTTAGCAATGCGTACTTGGCTTGTCGTAGACTTCCCCTCGATCGTACGCATGTTGTGCACACGGTCAGCTAACTTGACATACATGGCACGGTCGTCTCCTGATTCTAAAAGCATCAGTATGTTCTCTTCGGCCGAGAGCTTGACCTTGTAAAAGCTATCTTGGCTACTCTCCAGATGCGTTACTTTATCCACAATAGCAGCCGTTTCTTTGCCAAATATGGCCTCGATATGTATCAAGAGCATTGCAGTGTCCTCGACCGTATCGTGGAGTAACGCCGCCAAAATTGTCGCTTCTGCTTGATTGTAGTCTAACACAATCTGGGCTACTGCAAGCGGATGTAAGTAAAATGGTTCACCTGTCTGGCGCTTCATGGGACCATGGTACCATTTGATAAGCTCCAATACGGTTTGTACCGTTTCTAAATTTGCTTCCGTACGCTGGGAGACTGCTTTCAGGAAGGCCTGCTCTTGCTCTTGTGCACCAGGGTCGTTGGTTGTTAGCACGTATAGTGGCACTACGCTGCTCCTAGACTCACGCAGGCTCAGCATTTGCTTGCGCTTCCATCTCAGCAGGCGGGATCACTAACACAAACTCCGTGTAGGACTGACCTGGTATGGAACTGGTCTTGCACAACAACTGCCCACCGTGTCCTTCTATCAGAAGCCTACTAATCGCTAGCCCCATATTT
>JANPMB010000001.1:0-58120 GCA_031422615.1 Amoebophilaceae bacterium | reverse complement strand
ATGCGCCCTCGAAGTCCTGCTGTCTTGGCTCTGTGGCCAGGACAGGAAACTGCCAATATCAGCAGAGTCTACAACCGGCAAGGTGCACTGCAACGTAGAGACGCTGGAATCTGCTTGCATGGCAGCGCACCACTGGCCATCAACCTGGCTAAACTTAACGTGCTCACCGGAGGCGGTCGTGAAGACTGGGGAGGAGTCTTGTGTGAGGCTGTTGCGGGAGCGTGTTGTGCCAGCAGCAGGGCGGATGCCCGCAGATGGCGAGGCTCCTGCAAAAGCGGTGAGAAGCGATGCACCAGGCAGTAGTGGTAATGAGGACGCGGTGGGGGGCACTTTGAGCTGCTGGGCAGCCGTCATGAGAGGGAGAGATGGAGGATAGCCAAGAGGCTGTGTCAGTGCCTCGGAGGCTGGCGGTTGACAACCTGACTGAGAGAGGGCTTCTGCAGGCGACTCCTCCTCAAGCGCATTCAGCTGCGACTGGCAATTTTGCAACAGCAAGGCACACAGCACTCCTGTTGTGACACCCCAAAATCGAGTAGTAAGCATGGCGTAGAATCTATTATTAGTGTATTGCATCATACTTCTCTTGCATAGGTAAAGTTAAAAAACCACTCTCCTCGATGGTGCTCCTCCCTATCTCCATCCTCTGGCAGCCTCCTGAAATGCATGTCCTTGCACTCGCATGATACTATCGGCATGAGCACTGCTACGAGATCAAGATGGATTTTGCTTGCACATATCATGATGGTGGATTCGTTGCTTTCTAAAAACTAATGCTACGGCCTAAGGTTCAAGGAATCATCTGCCTGCTCAAAAGAGCTCTTCACAAGGGCCAAAACTACTGGTAGAGCAACTAAGAAGACACTGCGCAGTACAAACGCAAAACCCTCGCATTAAGTAGCCAAGTGCCTAGAACTTCCGGCAACAAGCCACGCCGATGATATCGAAGTCAAAGCGGATATTGGGGTAGACAATGAGGCCCGAGGACCCGAAGCCCCCAACAACAGCAGGATCACGATCATCCACCACTCCTGGGCAGCGCGTGTAGGTCCATGGATCGTCCCCAAAGAGCCGCTCCCCCTCACGGGCATGATGCGTCAAAATAGCGGTCGCCGCCTCTAAGGCGTGCGGTAGCTCATAGGGAAGACCCACCCTTCCTGCATGCGCAGCAACCATCACCTTTTGGGCTTCATACGTCTTACTTCGACTATCGGGCAACACGTCCCGCGTCATCAATAACCAATAGGAACGAAGAGGTGATTCTGCGCCCATTTGTGCCTTGACTCGCTCATTATAATACCTATACTCCGTCTTACGCCCACCATGGTTAGGGTGCTGGATCAGCTCCCCGAGCCAGTTCAGCGTAAATGGTACACCCCCTACGGTAGCGGGTATCAGCACCAACAGGTGCGTATCTTTTACTAGTTTTTCTGGCCAGAATGGGCAAGGGCTGTCTAAGATAGTAGCCATATCGCTTGGTAGGTCTGGCGCTGACCCTACATCACCAAAGTAATGCTTCCACTCCGCCTCCCCGAGGGCCCTTAGGGCAGTTAAGCAAACCTCCCTATCCTCATTCTTGGCAGCAGCGCGCAGGGAGGGGAGACATTCGAAGACCCTATCAGGTGCCGCCTGGGCCACCTTACCGAGAGCCCGCAAGGCCTTCTGGCGACAATGCTTGTCCTTGACAGCAGCAAGCAAGACTTCGAGGAATTTGGAGGCCTTATTAGGCTCCGAACAGGCCATATCCAACAGGATATTTAGGGTGTCCCTGCGAACACGCTCTTGCTCTCTTCTCTCCCCATGACGTGTCTTCTCATGACACTTAGCCAACTCATCCTCTGAGCTTGGGGACTGTCGTCTGGCAGGTAGCTTTGAGTCTTCTTCCTCGTCACTAGGCATCCCTCCCAACAAGCCTGCCCTACCCAAGTAGACGCATGGACTATATGACGGTTGGGAAGGGTTCAGAACATGAAGATGCGCCCTCGAAGTACTGCTGTCTTGGCTCTGTAGCCAGGACAGAAAACTAACGATATCAGCAGAGCCTACAACCGGCAAGGTGCGCTGCAACGTAGAGACGCCAGAATCTGCTTGCATGGCAGCGCACCACTGGCCATCGACCTGGCTAAACTTAACGTGCTCACCGGAGGCGGTCGTGAAAACTGGGCAGGAGTCTTGTCTGAGGCTGTTGCGGGAGGGTGCTGTGCTAGCAGTAGGGCGGATGCCTGTAGATGGTGAGGTTCCTACAAAAGCGGTGGGGGGTACTTTGGGCTGGTGCGTAGCCGTCGTGGGAGGAAGAGATGGAGGATAGCCAAGAGGCTGTGTCAGTGCCTCGGAGGCTGGCGGTTGCCAGCCTGACTGAGAGGGGGCTGCTGCAGGCGACTCCTCCTCTAGCGCATGCAGCTGCGACTGGCAATTTTGCAACAGCAAGGCACACAGCACTCCTGTCGTGACACCCCAAAATCGAGTAGTAAGCATGGCGTAGAATCTATTATTAGTGTATTGCATCATACTGCTCTTGCATGAGTGAAGTTGAACAACCACGATCCTCCATGATACTCCTCCCTAGCTCCATCTTCTGGCAGCCTCCTGAAATGCATGTTCTTGCACTCGCAAGATACTATCAGCAGGAGCACTGCTGCGGGATCAAGATGGATTTTTCTTGCACTTACTAAAAACTAATTCTGCGGCCTGAGTTCAGGAAATCATCTAGCTGCTCAAAAGAGCTCTTCAAAATGGCAAAAACTACTTGTGGAGAAACTAAGAAGACACTGCGCAGTAAAAATGAAAAACCTCCACACCAAACAGCCAAGTGCCTAAAACTTCCGGCAACAAGACACGCCACAGAGGTAGACGTAGAAGTCAAAATGGATGACATCGACATGGAGGACCGAGGACTCGAAGCCCCCAACAATGGCAGGGTCGCGACCATCCACCACTTCTTGGCAGCGCGTGTAAGTCCGTGGATGATCCCCAAAGAGTCGCTCCCCCTCACGGGCATGATGCATCAAAATAGCGGTCGCCGCCTCCAAGACACTGGGTAATGTATAAGGCACGCTTTCCCTGCTTGCATAGCCCGCAACTAATGCTTTTTGATGAGCATACCCTGTATTTCGACTCCCCGGCAAGACATCACGCGTCATCAACACCCAATAGGAACGAGAAGGTGATGCTTCGCCAATTTGTGCCTTGACGCGCTCATTATAACACCTATACTCCGTCCTATGCCCACCATTGTTAGGGTGCTTGATCAACTCCCCAAGCCGGTTCAGCGTAAATGGCACACCCCCTACGGTAGCAGGGATCAGTACCAATAGGTGCGTGTCTCTGACCTTTTTATTGGGCCAGAACGGGCAAGGGCCATCCAAGATAGTAGCTATGTCGCTTGGCAGCGGGGGCGCTGACCTCACATCACCAAAGTATTGCTTCCACTCCGCTTCCCCGAGGGGCATTAGAGCAGCCGCTAGCGCATTTCTTGTTTGTGCTATTTCTTGGTCTCTTGCTGCTAGATCTTCTACTGCCTCGTTGGCCCTCGCTATTGCTTCTTCTTTTTCTGTGTTTGCCCTCGCTATTGCTGCGTCTTTTTCTCTATTTTCCCTGGCTACTGCTTCATCTCTTGCTGTATTTACCCTCGCTATTACTGCGTCTTTTTCTGTGTTCGCCCTCGCTATTGCTGCATCTTTTTCTCTATTTGCCCTGGCTACTGCTTCATCTCTTACTGTGTTCGCCCTCGCTATTGCTTCGTTTTTTTCCCTATTTGCCCTAGCTACTGCCTCGTATTTTTCTCTGTTGTCCCTGGCTACTGCTTTATTTCTTGCTGTGTTTACCCTCGCTATTGCTTCGTCTTTTTCTGTGTTGGCCCTCGCTATTGCTTCTTCTTTTTCTGTGTTTGCCCTCGCTATTGCTTCGTCTTTTTCTGTGTTTGCCCTCGCTATTGCTTCGTCTTTTTCTGTGACTGCTTCATCTCTTTCTGTATTTGCCCTCGCTACTGCTTCGTCTTTTTCTGTGACTGCTTCATCTCTTTCTGTATTTGCCCTCGCTACTGCTGCCAGCGCATTTCTTTTTTGTACGATTTCTTGGTCTCTTGCCGCTCTGGCTTCTTTTTCTGCTGTCGCTAGAGCAGTTCTGCAGGATTGTATTTTTCGTACTATGTATCCTCCCACCAATAACGTACACAGGCCCACTGGCAATGCTTGTGACGCACTGACACTGGGGGGAACGAAAAGGCGTGTACCCGAAACACAAGTAGCATCACTTGCCTGGCTGATTGGAGTGGTATCAACATCTATCGTTACTGGTAACGACAGGGCTTCTTCTAGTGTACGAATCCTGGTTGCCAACTTCTGGTGCTCTTGTGCCTGTTTTTCCTGCTGCTTCGATGCGCTTTGCCACGTAAACAGGCTGTTGGTCACATACCCCCCCAAAGCTGCAGCGCCCGCTAAAAAGGCCGCGTTTTGCTGACTGATTACTTTTTTCCGCGCACGATTACCCCTGATTACGACCTGTAACTGGGTAACAGCCAAGGGATCAGGAACGCCAACTATCTCCCGAATCGCGCTTGATCCATGCGCAGCAGCTTCTTGTGCTACGTCAATAATTGCTGGCACACGGGCTGAATCCATCGCTTCGAGGTGCCCTGCTTCCAGGATAGTGATTCCACCAACAGATTCTTGCCATGAATGCTCTTCTTCGCTCATGGCCGCCATAGGGTGCTTGTTACAGCCGCCAAGCAAAGCACTACTCAATAATAGAGATAAGATGCCATGGGAGAGCTTGTTATGATTCATGTGGTGGATGATCAATTTCGTTGCGTATCCAAATGTGCGAAAAGCAGAGAGCGCAATGCTCCTACAAATCAATCAAAGAATCAAGGCCTACCCCCATGGTTTTCCTAGAAAACTGCTCCAGGAATGCGCTAAAAAGTAGAAAAGAACGTGCAGCCAAAGCACCATGGGCACCTGAAGTGTCTTTGCCTCCTACCATAACACTGCGCAGCTGCTCCTTATTGATACTTCCTAATAAATTGAGGCATGGTTACCCCGTCCAATCACTCATGGCATCAACGTACAAGTAGACCAAGGGGTGTTCTGAAACCAACTCCCTACCTATATATACCCAATGCCGCTGCGTCGGTTGTTGCGTTGCCATGGAGGGAGGTGACTTCAAAAGTAATAATAAATTAGAGTAGGAATGTTCCTGAGCCACGGAACTTAATTCTTGCTATCCCTAATCCTGCATCGGTCAATCACATCAAAACTATACCCAGTATTCCTATCAAAACTTCTTTACCCCTGAGCTATGCAAGCCACTACGTGGAGAAAAAAGACTAAGCGGGTGTTTCTTCAACAGATAGCCCAACTTATGCCCCGTGACGCCTACTTTGCGTAAGCCTAACGGCAAGACAAGCGATACGCTGGAGCCTGAGGGTCAAGAACCTATGCAGCGTTCTCTACAACCAGGAGTCAACAAAGAAACCAGATGGGTCAAGAAGAATGGACAACTGCGGTAGGGCTACAAGCGCTATTACCTCACTGAGGCTAAGGAGGGTCTTGTCAGTCTACACGACAGAAGCTAGTGCCCATGATAGGCCAGTATCTAGATGCCTGTCTAAGTAAGGTAAGCCTCCCTCAAGGGAGTCGTGTACTGGCTGATAAGGGCTACTGTACTCAGGCCCATGAAACCCTGCTACGTAGTAGGGGCCTGCGTAGTGGTATACAGCGAAAAGCCTATGGGGTATAAGCCATTAACTTGTTGGGCGAGGCGTTATCATCAGCTGATGGGTCGTAGTCGGTATAAAATAGAGCGCGTGTTTGGAAGCATAAGCGTTGGTGTGAGGGGTAACGGTCTACGTAGGCCTGGTGAAGACCCACGGCCAGCATGGGTTGGAGGCCTTAGCGGACAACTTATATAGGCTCCCTGAACCTTATAGGCCTCTTATAGCAGACCACGGTACCGGTAAGAGGGGTGAGCAAAACTTGAACAACTCCCAAAAAAGAGTACGAGTCGACCGACAACTATGCTACAATGGTCTCATTATACAATATGACTACCAAGTGTAGCAGAATATGAGGGTCATATTGATGATTGCACCCAAAACGACAAAAAAAATGGTATCCCCCAGTTGATCAACGCGGTCGTGACACTCAAGACTTACCATACCAGTCATCTGGACAATACACAAAAAGAGGTATGCTAAATAACAGATTGATTACCTTGCCCTGGTGGTATTGTCTCCATGGGTAACAAGAAAGCAATGGGTATGAATACGAAAAGATCTGACGCCTCGAAAGGCAACTATACCGGCAGAATTTTACACTTATTGAGATCTTGATACAGCAGCAAGATCATCTAGTACACAGATCGGGTCCAACTAGCACAGATGACACAAGCCACTAGAGTGATGCAAGCATACGTCGATGTAAGGCCTGTATATTATACCTACACCCATACACCTGTAGGAATGATGCTGTTGGTGTCCAAAGCAGAGAAGCTCATTGGTATATATTTCGCAACCCAACAACGCTTGCCTGCGATTGCGCTACATTGGAAATGCCGCGAGCAGATAGCGTGCTTTAGATCATTCAGGCAACAATTGAAAGACTACTTCAATGGAATGAGCACCCAATTCAGCGTCAATTATGCTTTAGAGGGCACGCTGCTGCAAAGAGAAACATGGGAACAGCTGCAGAACATACCCTACGGCGAACAGATAACTTATAAGGAATTGGCTCAGTTGACATCGTTTCCTCGCGCTGTTAGGGCAGTAGCGACAGCGGTAGGACGTAATCCACTACCCATCTTGTTACCCTGCCACCGTGTGATACGGAGTGATGGAAAGTTGGGAGGCTTTGCTGCAGGTTTACCCGCGAAGCAGCAATTGCTTGACCTGGAAAAAAATAGACCTCATTAGACACACTTCCTGCGTGTTGACTAAGGAGGGCCCTCTAGGCGAGAGGCATAGGCGCCCTGGAGAGACCTTTCACATCGTACCACTGCAAATAGCCGATGTAACACAGTAGCGGGGGCAGGAATCGAACCTGCGACCTTCGGATTATGAGCCCGACGAGCTACCGCTGCTCCACCCCGCAATCTAAGGATCGCTTGAACGCTTTATTGATCGGTAAATCCCAGTTTACTTGACAACTCCTGACAGCTAACACTCCTTGAAGGCCATCATAGCAGCACAACTCGACCTATCAACAAAGCTTTGCAAGCCAACAGATACTTCACCTGCAAAGGTAATTTTTTTGCCGTAAATTGCCACAAAATTGTTAGACTTTTTAGTTCTGTATGACCTCATTACCCCACAAGGCTGGTTTTGTGAACATCGTTGGCAAGCCCAATGTAGGGAAATCCACCTTAATGAATGCACTACTGGGAAAAAAACTCTCCATTATCACGGCCAAGGCGCAGACTACACGCCACCGCATCGCAGGCATTTTGAGTGGAGATGACTTTCAGGTCATTTACGCAGACACGCCGGGTATTATTACCCCCCACTATGAGTTGCAGCGATCCATGATGCGAGTAGTTCGCAGTTCGCTAGTAGATGCAGATGCGTTGCTTTGGGTAGTGGATGTACACGACCAAGATCTCCCCACTGACTTCAGTGCAAAGCTGCTACAAAGGACCACCCCCGTCTTCTTACTTATCAACAAAGTAGATTCGATAGATCAGGTGGCACTAGAAAAAGTACTGCAATATTGGTCTTCCCATGTATCAGTCAATGCAATTATTCCTGTCTCTGCCTTGCAGGCCTACAACACATCACTAGTTTTGACGCATATTCTGGCCTGCTTGCCTGAACACCCCCCGTATTATCCCAAAGACACGCTGACAGATAAGCCTGAGCGTTTTTTTGCTGCAGAGATTATCCGCGAAAAGATATTATGCAACTATCATCAGGAAATTCCTTACAGCGTTGAAGTAGTCATCGATACATTTAAGGAAGAGAAAAATCTCGTCAAGATTAGTGCCATCATTAACGCAGAAAGGCAAAGCCAAAAAAACATCCTGATTGGCAAACAAGGGCATTCCCTGAAAAAGGTAGGCATAGAAGCACGCCACGACTTGGAGAAGTTCTTAGGGAAAAAAGTATTTTTGGAACAACACGTGAAGATAGCGCCTGGTTGGCGCACAAAATTGCAGCTCCTGCGACGATTTGGATACACTTAAATAATACTAAAGACGTGACAACACGATTAGGCGTTCCGTTGCTCAACCATAAAAGATAGGTGAACGAGTGGTCTACGTATCAAATATGGATAGGCATGCAAGCTAATAGGACATGTATCGTTATCTTGGGCATCGTCACCACTCATCATTCATCACTTTTTTAGTATCTCATCTTAACTTTGTGCCCTAATGGCCAATATTGTAGCAATTGTAGGCAGACCTAATGTAGGCAAGTCAACGCTGTTTAACAGACTGGTCGAGCAGCGCAAGGCGATCATGGATAACGAAAGCGGCATCACGCGTGATCGACACTATGGCTATGCGGAGTGGACAGGCAAGCATTTTACAGTCATAGATACAGGAGGGTATGTCAAGAACAGCAACGGTATATTTGAAAGTGCTATTCGCCAGCAAGTCCAAATAGCCATTGACGAGGCGAGCGTCATTTTGTTTTTAGTAGACTGTAAAGATGGGCTCACAGGCTTGGACAAAGACTTCGCAGCAGTACTGCGAGCTACTTGCAAGCCTGTACTGGTAGTAGCAAACAAAGCAGACAATGTGCCTACCGCACTCATGGCACATGATTTTTATCCACTGGGTATGGGAGCCCCCTACCCTATTTCGGCAGCTAGTGGCACAGGTACGGGAGAATTGCTTGATGAGGTTATTCAGAACTTCCAGGACAAGGACTTAATAGAAGAGGAGTCGCTACCGAAAGTCGCTATCCTAGGTAGGCCCAACGTGGGAAAATCATCTTTTCTCAATGTTTTGCTAGGAGAAATGCGAAGTATTGTCACGCCCCTCGCTGGCACTACCCGAGATGCCATTGACACTACTTACAAATTGTATGGCAAGCAAATGGTCTTGACTGACACGGCAGGCATTCGGAAAAAAGCGAAGGTGAAAGAAAACATCGAGTTCTACTCCGTAATTCGGGCCATTGGTGCTTTGCAAGAGGCAGATGTATGTATCATCATGCTAGATGCCACGCAGGGGTTAGAGGGGCAAGATATTAACTTGATCTCATTGGCACACCGTTACAAAAAAGGTTTGGTGATCTTGGTCAACAAGTGGGATTTGATGCAGAAAGACAGTCATACGGCAGAGGCTTACAGAAAGGAGCTTTTGAAAAAGTTAGTGCCCCTGGACTATGTACCTATTTTGTTTATATCAACAGTTAAAAAGCAACGAATTTACCAGGCCATTGAAAAAACGCTGCAGGTCTATGAAAGTAGAAAGAAAAAGATTGCTACCTCAGCACTTAACAAGGTAATGCTGGCCGCCATCGAGCGGTATAACCCACCTGCTGTCAAGGGCAAGCACATTAAAATCAAGTATATCACGCAACTACCCACTTACACACCTGTTTTTGCTTTTTTCTGCAACCTGCCGCAGTATATAAAACCTCCTTACAGGAGCTACTTAGAAAACCAGCTTCGTAGTAATTTCAACTTAGAGGGAGTACCGATCAAGTTGGTCTTCAGAAATAAATAAGCAACGTGACGCATCACCAGACATAAGTAAGCCCTGCCATAAAGTGTAAACTGCGGGCGGGATAGTGTAAGTACCGTTCATTTTTATTGGCTAACAGGTTCTGACAATTAAAAAAGATGGAAAAACGCGAGTTCCATAGGTAGTCAACGCCTAAACCTATATCAACCACATTACCTAGCGCCTCAGGTACTTTTGTAATCACATCCCGTGCCTCTAGACCCCATAGCCAATGCATGGAAGCTCTGCACACAAGCTTGTCGTGCAAGCGATAGGTACTGAGTAGATCCAGCTGGTAACGGGGTCTATGCCAGGGCTTGGACAACTCTTGTAGCGTGTAGCAAAAATAATCGCCTCTTAGCTGCGTTGTCAAAGTTTCATCCCGGCTAGTATGGGTTAGCTCGCCAAATGTGTTGAATAGTATTGCTGATGGATCGTACTTAACATCGAATCTACCCGGATCTTGACTACTGTTGACCAAGCAGTGGAGGTTTTGGTACTTGCCTCTAAAAAACCCCGCATGCCAACTTATCTGCTCTGCAACATCGCCTCTAGCCCCCCCATAAAACACAAAACGTTGGTTGGTGTGGCGCAAAGTTACTTGAGGAGCTAACAAAGGGTTTTCTTGCAAAAAGCTTTGTAAGGAATTCCGCTGTATGTCTCCGCCAATGCCCACATAAGGCCTGAACCACTTACGAAGGGCATACTTGACTTCCAAAACTGGGTATACGTTCAAGGCGTTGCTAACATAGGATACATCATCTTGATAGACTAGATTCACGCCCCCTTGCACATCAAAACTATTGAACAGCAAGCACAGCATAGGCTCGAAACGCCATAGCTTACGGTACGCTACCGTGGCATCACTGTGCTTGCTAAGGTAAAGATCCGTAAAAGCCTTCAGCGTCAATGCATCGTTGAGGAGGTAGTCTCCTTTCCCATTAAATTCCCACTGATTTTCACGGGCTTGGTACGCATCAAAGAGGCAATAAAACGAACCATCAACTTGGTAGTTGAACATTTCATGGATGTAGTTGCTTAAAGTATTGCGCACTGTAAACTGCTGGAGCGTTTGTCGCCGAGGCACTGTCGAAGCGCTATTCCCAGGACCATATAACTGATATCCATCTCCATGGCAATCTATCTCCCCTACTAGGCATAGTGTCTTAGTAAACAGCTTTCCGTGTAGCCGAATTAGATTGTGAGTTTCTTCGAAATAAGCTATTTCTCCGGCAGATAGGTGCCTGATCTGGAGGCCGTAAGTATATTTTGGATAATGCTTGTGAGCAACGAATACTTCCAAGAACGGCGCATGAAAATTGCCATGGCCACCTTGTAGATAGTTGCTATGGAGCTTAGCAACAATATTTTGCTGGGCACGCAAGATTTGGGCCTTGCGAGGCAGTATGTCAAACTCAGGGAATAAGTCTGGCAGCACATACTCCAAAGGTTTTATGGGGTCTGTTGTACAAGGTAAAGTGGGTGCGCTTCTAAACAAGCGGGAAGCATCAGGTAACAGGTGCTTGCGCTCTTTTTTAACGACAAACTCAGCATCTTTGAGCGCACCTTCGGATGCGGATTGCTGCCCTAGTACGCTGGAGGAGATGCCGAGACATACTAATAAAAAGAAAAATTGTCTCATGACTATCTTTTATTGCTCATGGACAAACGTCACACAAATAATTTCCCCAAGATAGCTCTTTCCTCACTCTCTTCTCTGCAGAGGTAGGTTGATGAAGAGGTGCGCGCCACGGGGAAGTACTTGCAGGGCAAGGTAAAAAATAATATGAAGGAGCACCTCCCCAACAAGACCACCAATATTAACCAGAATTTTCTTTGAGGCTTTTATAACCTTTGGAAGGGTAATTACCAGCCGCACGTGCCAGCTTCTCGTAGTACAAGAGTCCCCAGCCATAACCTACAACCACGGGTATAAGTAGTATTAATAGCCCCCAATAATCGAAGTACTTGACCAATAGCACAAAGCCAAAGGAGGGAATCACAGCCATCAAGGCCTTTGCCATCGCATACAAAAAGCTAGCGTAAGTAAAACGTTTAAGGGTAGGAAATTGTTTGTAGAAAATAGGATCTGCTGACAAGGTAGTAGGTATAAAAAGAACCGTAACGGCTTGAAAAAAGAACAACTGTTTTGGCGTAGTGATATGGCTCAAGAGCAGCGGACTCGCTAAAGCAATTAAAAAGAACCCCATTCCCACAAACTTAAGGGTTTTGAGTGGGTATACCCTAAGACTTAAAAAGCTTAATGTAAAACTCCTGGCTACCTGAATGAGTCCAACAAAGAAATTTTGCACCAAGACTTGATGGGCCGTACACCCTAGGGTGTCCTTCAGAATATTACCACAGTAAATATAGATCAGATAAAACGCCACAGAACCCCCAGAGTTCACCAAGAAGTATGCTAAAGACATTTTTTTACTAACCTTACCGTGATGCTGAGCAATATAGTCTAACTCTTCTTGGGACCTCACGCCATCTTTGATATCTTTTTTCATTTTCCCCTTAGCATCAACAAACTCTGGAGACTCTTTGAGTCTGGTTCTAGCCGCGGAGCCAATAACAGCTACTACTGCTCCAATGAGAAAAGCGAAGCGCCAGTTGAAGCCATGAGAAGTCACCAATGCACTTACGCCAATGGCAGCAAGACCCCCAATATCAAGGGCGCAGAAAAGAAGACCTACGACCAAATACTGGAGCGGCGGTTGGGTGATTTCTGTTAAATACAGTTCCGCACCCACTCTTTCTCCCAAAGCTGATAATCCTTGCAGAATACGACATACAATGACAACCCAAGCAGCTGTGATACCAATCTGAGCATATGTGGGTAGCACCGCCATGACAATGCAGGCAACAGCCATCATCAAGGTAGTAATAACTACTGTTGCTTTGCGCCCTATTCTGTCTCCTATGTATCCAAATAACAAAGCACCAAACGGCCTGAGTGCAAAAGTGGAACAATAAGCAAATGCCTGCTGCAGTGCAGCAGTATAAGGGTCTGCTTTAGGAAAAAACAGATCATTGAGTAATACAGCCATGTGCACATAAAGCCAAAGATCGAAAGACTCCAAGAAGCTGCCTATGGATAAAAGGCCAATTGCCTCTCTTTGTTCTCTTCTTGAGAACGCAATAGGTTTCATGATTTATTAGGTTAAGGTGAACTCACAGCCTCTTACGTAAAGAAGCACCGTAACAAGTATAGTACACTTACTTATTAAGTACAACGTATTTGCTAATTTTATGAAAATCTACGTACATACCAGCGATTTTTTCGTAAAATATTGCAAGGCTATTGAACCTCTGGTGTTTTCGATGCACGTTCTTCTTCGAGCAGCCTTTCCTCAGTATCGGATAACCTAGTTGGAGGGGCTATCCTTTGTATCAGCGCTTCTAGCTTTTGTTGAGCACTGGCCACAATAGCTTCTTCTGCAGCATTTTCGATAATAGACTGAAGTGTGGCCTTGGCTTGCAAGTCTTCCCTGAGGGCTAAGTAATTTTCTGCGACTAGCAAAAAACTCTTGTCTTTCCATGACTTGGAGGCAGGAAATCGCTTGTCGAGTTCAAAAAGAGTTTCAAGTGATTGTTGGTATTCTTTGGATTCGTAGTACAGCTGGGCCAGCAGATATTGTGCTTCGGCTGCATGACTATCCTGTGTGCTCTGCACAAGCCGCATGAAGTAGGCTTGTGCATCTTCATGCCTTCCTTGCTGCATAGCTGCTTTACCCAAAAAAAGTGTTGCCTCGCTGGTAGCATTGACGGTTAGATTACCTTCTTCTATAATCTGTGAAGCGTATTGTTGCACTGCTTGATAGTGCTGCAGCGCATGGCTTGCCTTCATCATGCCTGCCAGGGCATGATAGCTTTCTTTTTTGCTCTGGGCACAGTCCTTCAACTTTCGGTAGTAGGTGAGGGCCTGTGCAAAGTCTTTTTGCTTGTATGCCAGGGCACCGATCCTCAACAAGATCTTGTTATAAAACGGTGTCTGAGGTTCCTTTAATGCAGCTTGATATTGTATCAAGGCGATTGGCACATCGCCTTGTCGGTAATAGGCTTCTGCTACCAAGAAGTGGGCTTCTGTAAGTAGCTTGCTTTGAGGATATCGCATCGAAAATCTTTGTAAATGTTCAATAGCAGCTGCATAACGCTGGTCGTAGAACAGGACCTTGGCAGTGTCAAATAGCACTTTTTCCAAAGCTTCAGTATCAGGATTAGCAGCTTGGTAATTAGCTAGGCATTCATCAACCTTCTCTGGACTTCCTTCAAGACTATAAATCCTGGACAGCTCCAAGAGGGCATTCTGTGCATTGGGATGCGTGGGATATTTTTTTAGAAGCCGTTCGTAGTCTTGGGTAGCTTGGTCGTATTGCTCGAGATTGCCATAGGCAATGGCTCGACTAAGGAGTGCATCAGGTAGGAACGTGCTGTGTGGTTTTTTTTGGATAAACTTAGTAAACCTCTCGATGGCTTGTGGGTAATTGTTCTGCAAAAAATCAATGTGAGCAATTTCAAACAATGCTTTTTCATAATATACTGTGTGGGCGTAGTCATCAAAGATGGCCTGGAAGTTAGTCTGAGCAGCATATTTATTGTCTAAGATGCCATAAATCACACCTTTTTGATACAATACGTGTGCAGGGTAATGTTGGAGAGCTTGGTCGTAGCATTGAAGAGCTCGTTGGTAATTTTTAGTAGCATAGTAACAATCGGCCGATCGAACCAGTGCGTCTTGCAGCCATGCAGTGGAGCTGAGGGCCTGATGCTGACTGGTATACTGTACAAATTGAGGTAAGGCTTGTGCATAATTTTCCGTGTTAAAGTAAGCATAACCTAACCCATATACCGCCTGTTGGTACAAAGCGCCTTTTGGGGCTATGTTTTTCAGCACATGTTGATAGACAAGAATTGCTTGCTCATACTGCTGTAGGGCCGAGAGGCTATCTCCCAGCCAGAGTTGTGCTTGTGTGGCCAAAGCTTGATCAAAAGAATAGTTCAAGCACTTTCGGAATAGACTAATGGCTTGGGCATAGGCCGCGTTGTTGAAGTACTCACTGCCCTTACAAAAAGTAACTTTTTGGTAAACCTCGAGCATACGCTGCGATTTCGTTGCTAACCCCTCTATGTACATCATGGCCAAATCATAGTCATTGGTACGCAGGTAAGCTTCGCCAAGTAGGGCGTTCGCTTCAGGCAGGTGTTTGCTGGTTGTGTGGGCTTGTTTGAACTTTTGAAGCGTTTCGATTGTAGTAATAAAATAGCCCAACTCATAACTGACCTTGGCATACTGGAACGCAGATTCTTCCTGTACATCAGCAAAAAAATTCTCTTTTTGGGCTTTGTCAAAAGCCGCCAAGGCCAGTATTTTTTGGTTTTTCTTTAGATAGAGTAGCCCCGTGTAGTAGCTTGCTGACTGACCAATGGCATCCTCTTGCAAAGCCAGCTCTTTGAAATACTTCAGCGCCTTGTAACCTTCATCAGTCTGGTAAAATGCATAAGCTGTTCGGTACAACACCTCACTGGCAACTAAAAAATCTTTACGTGCTATGTATTCTTCATAATGTTGGGCTGCTGATGCATAATTGCCTGTAAAGAAATAGGCTTCTGCCGTCAGCAGCGCTATCTCATCTTCTTCTTTGAGAACTATTTCGGCACTTCTTACCTCATGGAGGTAGTTGAGTAGCTCCTGAAAGCGTTTTTGCTTGTAATACACTTGCATCACCAGACAAGGCACTACAGGCCGATAGGCTGAGTTTTTGCTGGCCCGCATGAGATCATTCAGGGCAGTAGTATAGTCTTCTTGCTTCAATGCTATGTAGCCAGCATAGTAGTTGGCTGCATAGCAATACGCATTTTCTTGAACCTTGATGTCATTAAAATAGGTGAGAGCCTGTTCAAAGTTTTTTGTATTCAAATAAGCATAGGCCAGGCGGTACCGGAGCTCATATTGTGCAGCCTTATCCAAGACATTGTTATCTGCTCGTAAGTAGTAGGTAATACTCTTGGAAAAATCCTGATTGGAAAAGTAGAGGTTGCCTAGCTGATAATACGCCAATACTGCCTTGCAGTGTTGGGGGTAGGTCTTGATAAATTGGTGGAGGCACTCCTCGCCATCGGGCCGACCTAGCTTGATGGCACACAGGGCTATATAGTATTGTGCTTCTACGGCATTGAGGTTGTTGTCATGCAACCGCATATATGTTTCTAGGTGGTGCTGGGCACCTTCATACTGCTCTTTTTGAAAAAGTGCTAGCCCCTGCGCAAACAAGGATGCTGGTTGGGGAAAAAGCAGCTGTGCATGAGCGGGCAGGTAGCAAGCCATGTATAGAACTGGGGCAAGCAATAAGATTCTCATCAGAACACGGAAAAATTAAGCTATTTGTTACTCAAGACCAAGGTAACATTTCTAGACCATTGCAGATAGCAAGAGTACGATCCTCTTTGCAGCCCTAAAATGCACATTTCTTGTAATTTTTTAATGGCCCATTTTCTATCAATTAAGCTTGGCATCAGCCAAACTACTCCTAAAATTCTTGTGCTGAAGATGCACAATGCGCTTTTATAAGCAAAGTATGAGGACACGACTCGGATGCCTAAGTTGGCATTATGGATACACTAGTTGATATCAGTACTACCACATTGAGCGAGTTTTTTGATGGTAAATGCCACACAAATCGCACTTGTATTGCGCTGTATCAGGACCATGGTGGCCCAGGGGTTCTTTGCTTGACTTTTTCAAACAGCAGTGCAGGAAGCTGTTGGTCTAACCAGGCAGGACCTTGCCACTTTGTTAGCACTCTATATACCAAGGTAGTTGTCCATGTGCCCACCCATGCACCTACATAAATATCTTGGTAAAAATGTTGGCAGAGATACACCCTAGAATAGGCCACAACTGTTGCCCCAAACAGCAAAAGTCCGCTGAACCAAACTGATTTTTGGGGAACTAGCAAATGCATCAAGCAGACAGCAGTAAAAATGGTGGCTGCGTGCCCAGAAGGAAAGGTCAAATGAGTGTCAGGCACAATACCTTCTACAAGGTGTAAGGACACCTCCGTAGGGATCAAGGCAATAGGCCGCAATTGGTCGAAGAAAATAATTCTCTTCATACCCTGCACAATGGCAGACATGGCTATAAAGCTGCTAATTCCTGTTAGAAGAGTTCTATTATTTAGCTTCGTGACTACGAGCGTAGCCATCAATAGGGCATACATAGCACTACTTCCCAAAAAAGTGATGTGATAAAAAAACCGATCAAGAAAAGGATGGTGAAAGCTATTGAGTTGTAGAAAAAGTGACACTTTTTCAAACGCCAACAACGGGTAACTTCCTAACAAAAGGAGCAAAGTATGCAGTGTGAAAAAAGCCTTGTTCTCTCGTATAAGCAAATTAAATCCCATGATAACAGTTATAGATTATCAGTGAAGAACGGTGCTTTCTCTGGATTTAATTAGAGATGTGGGAAGGTTTCTTGGAAGGAAAATAGAGAGTATAAAAATATAAAAAAGATGTAGTGGTAAGTGGAGAGGGCATTTTACTCTAGAAAGGAGGTATTCCAGCCACACCTTCCGGTACGGCTACCTTGTTACGACTTAGCCCTAGTCGCTAGTCTAACCCTAAACAGCTCCTTTAACGGCCACTGTCTTCAAGTCCTACCAACTCCCATGGCTTGACGGGCGGTGTGTACAAGGTCCGGGAACGTATTCACCGCGCCATTGCTGATACGCGATTACTAGCGATTCCAACTTCATGAGGTCGAGTTGCAGACCTCAATCCGAACTGGGACGTGCTTTAAAGATTTGCATCCTGTTACCAGGTAGCTTCCCTCTGTACACGCCATTGTAGCACGTGTGTAGCCCTGGGCGTAAGGGCCATGATGACCTGACCTCATCCCCTCCTTCCTCACTGCTTACGCAGGCAGTCTACTTAGAGTCCCCACCATGATGTGCTGGCAACTAAGTATAGGGGTTGCGCTCGTTATGGGACTTAACCCAACACCTCACGGCACGAGCTGACGACGGCCATGCAGCACCTTGTACTCTGTCCCGAAGGAACCTTTGATTTCTCAAAGTAGCAGAGACATTCGAGCCCAGGTAAGGTTCCTCGCGTATTATCGAATTAAACCACATGCTCCACCGCTTGTGCGGACCCCCGTCAATTCCTTTGAGTTTCACGCTTGCGCGCGTACTCCCCAGGTGGATTACTTAACGCTTTCGCTTGGACACACACGACAAGCGTGTATATCGAGTAATCATCGTTTACAGCGTGGACTACCAGGGTATCTAATCCTGTTTGCTCCCCACGCTTTCGTGCCTCAGCGTCAGTCAAAGACCAGTAAGCTGCCTTCGCTATTGGAATTCCTCATGGTATCTATGCATTTCACCGCTACACCATGAATTCTGCTTACCTCTTCTTGACTCAAGCTCTCCAGTATCAATGGCAATTCTGGCGTTAAGCGCCAGGCTTTCACCACCGACTTAAAGAGCCGCCTACGCACCCTTTAAACCCAGTAAATCCGGATAACGCTTGCACCCTCCGTATTACCGCGGCTGCTGGCACGGAGTTAGCCGGTGCTTATTCTTACGGTACCCTCAATGGCTCCCGCAGGAGCTTTTTGTTCCCGTACAAAAGCAGTTTACGACCCTGAGGGCCTTCATCCTGCACGCGGCATGGCTGGTTCAGGCTTGCGCCCATTGACCAATATTCCCTACTGCTGCCTCCCGTAGGAGTCTGGCCCGTATCTCAGTGCCAGTGTGGGGGATCTTCCTCTCAGAACCCCTACCCATCGTCGCCTTGGTAAGCCGTTACCTTACCAACTAGCTAATGGGACGCATGCTCATCTTGTACCGCCGGAGCTTTCCTCCTATCAGCATGTGCTGTCAGGATTATATGGGGTATTAATTCTCGTTTCCGAGAGCTATTCCCCAGTACAAGGTAGATTACATACGTGTTACGCACCCGTTCGCCGGTCGCCAGCAACACCGAAGTGTCCTGCTGCCCCTCGACTTGCATGTATGAGGCCTGCCGCTAGCGTTCATCCTGAGCCAGGATCAAACTCTCCTTGCTATTATTTAATTGTACGATCATCCCCTTGCAGGGATGTATCTCTAACGTAATCGCACCTCTCACTTGAATGAACTTACCTACTACATCAATTTTGTAAAGAACGCTGGACTTCGGAGTTCGAATACTCTTAAATCCTTGGACAAAGGTAGGTATTTTTCTCAGTGACGCAAGAGATTTCAGATATTTTATAAAAATATAACCAAAAAATGCAGGCGACTACGCTTCCTTGATCGGTTTTCCTTGAAAAGGCTTTAAATACAATGGTGTGAAATAGGCCAAGTCTTCAAAAGCAGCTTGCCGAAACTTGGCGAAAGCCAAGGTGCCTACATGGTGTGCCTTAGGATAGATGTGGTCGATGAACAGGGCATGGCCGTCGTGGGCCAAAAACGGCTTGCACTTTTCAGCACCATCACCAAAAAACAGGATGGAGTAGTCTGAAAGCCAGGCCTGAAAGCTATGTTGGTCAATCACCTGAGGATGGGTGGAGGTTAGGGGATGACCTTTTGAATCAGCAAGTAGGCAGTAAACTTCCATTCTTCTTGCATCGAGCATGGGACACAGTAGTGCTTGGGCCGTGTTGTAAGGCTGTATACCATGGGCCATGGCTTCCAGGGTATTAACGGCAATGAGAGGTATCTCTAAAGCATAGCAAAGCCCTTTGGCCGTGGAAGCACCAATCCGCAAACCTGTGTAAGATCCAGGACCACTAGAAACAGCTACCGCAGCCAGGTCTTTTTTCGTGTATGGGCTGATGGCTAGGAGGTGCTCAATGGTACATAGCAGCGATTCGGAATGAGATTTCTCTACATGCAGGGTTTGGGTAGCGACCAGCTGGTCTTCGGCATGAAGCGCTACAGAACAAACTTTGGTGGCTGTTTCGATGCTTATAATGAGGGCCATAACAAAAAAGTTGGGCAACTGATGTGAACTAACGCATAGGGCCTACTCGGGAGCTTTTAAAAGGCTATGGTACTGACGCATGTCTTGAAAAAGGGCACATGCCTTTTGGATACTCTGGTCATGGTCTAGCATGGCCGCTATAGCTCCTTCTTGACAATAGTAACGTGCAATGATTTCCTCTTGAAGGATCAGCTTGATTGCGTCCTCAAACTTTTGCAAATCTTCCTCCTTATGTTGCTGTATTTGGGTCTTGAGCAGGGCGATTTTTTCTTTAATACCTACCGTGTAAGCTTCGTCTTGGACTTGCTTCAGCAGTTGATCAATACTTGGCTCGATAGTATAAGTACAGTCTTTGTCCTTGAGCCAAGCTACAAAATCCCTGTACTGAGTTGCGGAGAAAACAAAGTCTTTAGCAGGAACAATGTGAGCGTTTTTTGCTTGGAAGAGTGTCGCATAATCAAAAATTAAACCCTGCTCTCTAAGGCTCACCGTGATGGGTGCCAGGCTTAACCGATCTACTTCAAGGTCTGGAGAAATGCCATTACCATCATCAACTCTTCTCCCTGCTCGCGTTGCAAATACCTTTTTAGGCATATCAATGGCCTGGTCGGCGATTTTTTTATGGCGCTGACGGCCATAGTCAATTTTTTGAATACTTCTACCACTGGGAATGTAGTACTTGGAGATAGTAAGTTTAAGCTGTGTATTGTGACTCAAGGGCCTAGTGGTCTGTACGAGGCCTTTGCCAAAGGTGTTTTTTCCAATAAGTACGCCACGGTCATAATCCTGGATCACCCCTGCAACAATCTCAGAGGCCGAAGCACTCTTCTGATCGACCAGCACAATGACAGGCATAGTCGTGTCATAGGCACGCTGCGCTGTTGTATAGGTTTTGGCCAAAGAGGCGATTTTACCTTGGGTAGTTACTACTGCAAGACCTTGCTCTATAAAAAGATTCGCCACTTTGATGGCTTCTTCTAATATGCCACCCGGATTGCCCCGCAAATCCAGGATTAACTTTTGGATATCACTTTCCCTGAGGCTTTCTAGGGCAGCTTGCACCTCGTCGGCAGCATGGGTTGTAAAATTGGCCAACCTGATGTAGCCAATGTCTTTTTGGACTTGACCATAGTAAGGCACATTCTTAAGTATTATTTTCTCTCGGGTCAGTGTAAATGCTAGCGGTTTCTCTGCAGTGTGCCTAACAACAGATAACTGGACAGAAGTGCCGGGCATCCCTTTGAGCAAGCTGCTGACGTGTTTGCTGGGGCTACCTGTCATGTCTTCTCCATTGACCTGACTGATTTCGTCTCCTATGCGCAGCCCCCCTTCGTGAGCAGGACAATCTTTGTAGAGCATGATGACAATGGTTTTTCCTTTTCTCCCGCCGATGACCGCACCAATACCGCCATATTCTCCCGTGGAAAATGTTTTTAAACTTTCTAAGTCTTCTTCAGGAAGAAAAGTAGTGTAAGGATCTAGCGAGTATAACATGGCGTCAAGGCCTGTCTTGACAACAGCATCCAGGTCTATCTCATCTACATAATAAGCATTGAGCTCCTTGAGAGCGTCGGCAAATATTTCAAGGTTCTTGCCAAGTTTGAAGTACCTGTCCTGTAGCTGGTTTCCTGCTAACAAGACAAAAAGTAGTAAAGACAAAGCACTAAGATATCGCCACTTACGCCTGTAGAGAGTCATGGTCATCTTGCGTACGCAGTTTGTTTAAGTAATGAAGTGAGGCGACGATTTTTGCCTGCACTGTTTTGAAATCGCACAACTTGTTGGGCCCAGTACAGATGTAGCCTATTAAAAAATGAACGCCAGCACAATCTGTCAAGCAATGTTTACTCAGACGATAGGCCTCACGCATTCTTCTCTTCAGCTTATTTCTAGCAACAGCACTTCTTACTTTTTTGCTAGACACTGCAAATAAGACCTGGTGGGTAGGTAGGGTACTGCACGGAAGATACACCACGCGCAAGGGATGCAGATGGAGGAATTTACCCTTTTTAAAAAGCTTTTCGATGTGCTTCTTGCTTGTTAGATGCCCATTCTTGATAGCAATTACGAGTTATAGATTGTGGGAAACTGCGGCATGTATATCAAAAAATTCTAGTGCTTGTGGCGTGGTTCATCAGAGACGGACAACTTGGTCCTTCCTTTTGCTCTTCTCCTAGCAAGCACAGACCTGCCGTTGACGGAGGCCATTCTTTCTCTAAAGCCGTGTTTGTTTTTTCGTTTGGTATTGGAGGGTTGGTACGTTCTTTTCATGGCTCAAGCGGGTTGAAAACAAGGGGTACAATGCTACGCAACTTTTTGGTACGTTACAAATAATGGCTCCCGGCATATGGACAGCAATGGCAGTGCCACAAGGGCAGCACCCATGGAAAAATAGCTTCAAATTTATTTTACCATGAGCGGCGAGGTTGCTTCTTTAACCAGGTGCATATGCAACGTCCTGCAACCATCGGACTGAGTAATAAGGTCAACCTGACAATAGCCTGGTGGAGTCAAGTTATAAATTTTAGTGGGCCATTCAACAAAGCAATAGCTGCCACTCTCAAAATACGCCATGCAGTCCAAGTCTAGCGCTTCCTCTTCGTGACGAATGCGATAAAAATCAAAGTGATAGATTACCTCACCAGATACTGCAACATATTCATGAACCAATGAGAACGTAGGGCTGGAAACATTATCTCGCACACCTAGTTGCGTGCAAAGAGCCTTGATCAAAGTAGTTTTCCCAGCGCCCACATCGCCTTCCAGAAGCCATACTCGTTGTCTTCCAGCATAACGTAGCAACGCCTGCGCAGTGTCTGGCAGGTTGTCTAGGGTGCTATGCAACGTACGACTGGGTCGGTTCATGATAAATGTAATAGCTGTTAAATGAGTTGATCTTCAAAAAGAAGTACTAATTTGGACGCGCGCGGCATTTCGCTAAGAAAAGCATTTACTGCCGAACAACCAGAATCATTTCGTTGATTTTTAACCCTTGACACCTTGATTTACAATGCACAAAGAGCAACACCTTAAAAATCAGACAAGTGCACCCCCGTATGATCCAAACATTCCTGCTGTGCGTGACATTAAGCAAATTATCCACATGCTGCCACACCGGTATCCCTTTCAAATGGTGGACAAAATCATTCATTTAGATGCAAAAAGTGTGACTGGAATCAAAAATGTAACCATTAACGAGCCTTTTTTTCAAGGGCATTTCCCAAGCAACCCTATTATGCCGGGGGTACTTCAGGTAGAAGCACTGGCTCAAACAGGGGGTGTTTTAGTGCTCAGTACAGTGCCAGACCCTGAAAATTACTTGACCTACTTTTTGGGCATTGACGAATGTCGATTCAGGAAGATGGTGGTACCGGGCGATACCTTGGTGCTGCACTGCGAATTGCTGGCTGACATCAAGCGAGGTTTTTCTAAGATGCAAGGACGGATTTTTGTAGGCGAACAACTCGCCTGTGAGGCGATCATGCTCGCCCAGATTTCTAAAAAACAATAAGCTTGACCATCTCCCACACCAGGACAAGCTGGCGTATTATTGCCTTAATTTTTCACATATGACTGCTTATCTATTTCCGGGACAAGGGGCTCAGTTTCCAGGTATGGGCAAAGACTTGTATGCCTACAACCCACAAGCCAAAATTCTTTTTGAGACGGCTAATGAGTGTTTGGGTTTTCGCATCACTGATGTGATGTTTGAAGGAACGAAAGAAGAACTACAGCAAACACAGGTGACGCAACCTGCAGTTTTTCTACATTCAGTGATCCTAGCCAAAACTACGCCCCACTTTCTGCCTGCCATGGTGGCAGGACACTCTTTGGGAGAACTATCAGCACTTGTGGCCAACCAAGTCTTGACTTTTGAGGCAGGACTCCAGTTGGTGATCCAAAGAGCCAACGCCATGCAAACTGCATGTGCGCTAGCACCTGGTGCCATGGCAGCTATTCTTGGTTTACGCGATGAAAAGGTGGTACAAGTATGTGATTCTATAGCTGAGTTTGTAGTACCTGCCAACTATAACTGCCCTGGCCAACTAGTCATCTCCGGTACTCACCAGGGGATTGCACTTGCCTGTGAAGCAATGGAAGCTGCAGGTAGCAAAGGCACTGTTGTACTCCCAGTAGGCGGTGCTTTCCACTCTGCGCTCATGGAGCCTGCTAAAGAACAATTAGCGCGAGCTATATCCCAAACCAAATTTCATCGTGGCATATGTCCCATCTATCAAAATGTCAGTGCCACACCTACTACTACTCCCGAGGTAATACAGGAACAGTTGATGCAACAACTGACTTCGCCGGTACGATGGACCCAGACAATTCAACGCATGATCCAAGACGGTGCCCATCGTTTTGTTACATGTGGGCCTGGCAAAGCATTGCAAGGATTGGTGAAAAAGATCGACAAATATGCCGAGATGGCTTCCCTGTAAGTTCCCAGCTTAGCGATCAACAATATTGGAAGTAGGTACAGTACTTGAGGCATGTATAAAATTCTCAACGGCGAACCCATTTTCTTGCGCTATTGCTCGATATCTAGCTATGTCCCCTGCAGACAGTACCGGACTTCTGGCCAAAATCCAGCAGTAGTCTCTGCTAGACCCACACACCATCGCCACAGAATAATCAGCTTCAAGATAGAATACGACATAACTACTGTAAAAAGGTCCCCAGAAAGATACTTTTAAATGACCAATTTGATCATTTAAAACAAACTTGGCCCTGCCAATAATTGTTTTTTTCTGCTTATTCTGACTGTTCCAGCCTGTATTCTCTACGCGAATACTGCCATCTTCTCGCAAGCTGTAAGTGGCAGTCACTTGTTCTAGTCCCCGCTGAAAACGATTATCCAGACGTGCTATCTCGTACCAGCGTCCTAGGTATTGGTTGGCATCAAAGCCAGTTATTGGCTTGATCCCTGCTGGGACAGAGAGCGTACAACCCTGCAAAAGCGAAATAAGTCCTACAGCACCAAACTGAACACCCCTTAGAGGGCGCTTAAACAGTAGGTTGCCGATTGTATTAAGGGATAGTAAGCACATCATTGCTTGTTGGTTTAAGAGATATGAATCCATAGGAGTGTGAAACACTAGGCACACACATCATACCAACCTGTATTTTTATTGCACATGCTACTTCAACTACGTCAGCATCCCACCATCCACCTGAATCACCTGCCCAGTAATATAACTGGAGGCTTCGGAAGCCAAGAATAAGGCGCAATTAGCTACGTCTTCAGGCAATCCCATACGCCGCAACGGGATCCCCCGCTCCCAATCCTTTTTTACAACCTCGTCTAAGTCCTGCGTCATAGCTGTTTCAATAAATCCAGGAGCAATGGCATTGGAGCGGATGTTTCTTGCGCCGAGTTCAAGCGCCACAGACTTAGTAAAACCAATAATTCCTGCTTTGGAAGCAGCGTAGTTGGCTTGGCCTGCATTGCCTTTGATGCCCACGACAGACGAGATGTTGATGATTGCACCACTGCGCTGCTTCAGGAAAGTGCTAGCGGCTGCTCTAACAGTGTTAAAGCACGACTTCAGGTTCACGCGTAGCACTTCGTCCCACGCTTGCTCGTCCATGCGCAGCAAGAGACCATCTCTAGTGATGCCCGCATTATTGACCAGCACATCCAGCCGACCAAACTCACGCACCACCTCTTGGACAAGGGAGACTACGGCTGTAAAGTCTGCCGCATCAGAGCGATACACCCTCACCTTGCCCCCCAACGCCCGAAGCTCCTCTGCCAAGGCCTGTCCCTGTGCATCACTAGCAAGGTGGGTAAACACAACGTTAGCCCCTGCAGCAGCAAACTTGCTGGCAATAGCGTGACCAATACCCCTAGAGGCACCTGTGATGAGTGCCGTTTTACCTTGCAATTGCTTTGTCATACTCTTTTTGATACCACTCACATCCGGCTCAGGAGCAGCATTCATTACCTACACCCTTATTAATACAACCAAAGATAGTCAAAAATAGCAGCAATGCCCATAGGGCTACAGCTAGGCTACGCAGCTGTTTTTTTTAGCGCCTGTAGCATTAGCTTTGTGCTCTTAAGCTGGTGCACGCTACCCAATGATCAGGAAAAATACCAGCGGCAACACCTATCAACCCACAACGATCTATAACAATGCAATACGACCTCATCATCATTGGCAGCGGACCTGGCGGCTATGTGGCAGCCATTAGAGCTTCGCAACTAGGGATGCAAGTGGCAGTAGTAGAAAAAGAATTCCTAGGGGGAGTATGTCTTAACTGGGGCTGTATACCTACCAAAGCATTGCTCAAAAGCGCTCAAGTATTTAATTACATCCAAAATGCTAGTGCTTATGGCATTCAGGTGCAAGACGCCAGGCCAGATTTCGAGGCCATGATCAGGCGTAGCCGCGGGGTGGCGAGCAGCATGAGCACAGGAGTTCAGTTTCTCTTGAAAAAAAATAAGATAGCTACGATTGAGGGAGCTGGAAAACTTGGCAAAAACAGCACCGTAATCGTAGAAGACGCACAAGGTGCAACCACAACCTACCAAGCCAACCACATTATTATAGCCACCGGAGGAAGAAGCAGAGTACTCCCCCAACTTCCTATTGACCACAAAAAAATTATTGGCTATCGAGAAGCCATGGTACTCAAAGAACAACCCCGGTCTATGGTTGTTGTGGGTGCTGGGGCCATTGGTGTAGAGTTTGCTTACTTCTATCATGCCATTGGTACAGAAGTGACGCTTGTAGAGTACCTGCCGAGGTTGCTACCACTTGAGGATGAAGACATCTCCAAAGAAGTGACTAAATCTTTTACCAAAGCGGGGATTCAAGTGTACACCAACACAGAAGTGACCCGTGTGAATACCCAAGGAGCACAATGTCAGGTGCAGCTCAAAACCGAGGCGGGAGGAGTACAAAATCTTGCCAGCGAAGTGGTGCTGTCTGCTGTGGGCATTGTAGCCAATATAGAACACATCGGACTCGAAGACGCAGGGGTAGCTACAGATCACGGCAAGGTGATCGTGGACAATTTCTACTGCACCAATATACCAGGTGTCTATGCCATTGGCGATATCGTCAAAGGACCTGCACTGGCCCACGTAGCCTCTGCTGAGGGCATTGTTTGTGTAGAAAACATAGCAGGCCTGCACCCTGAGCCCTTGAACTACCACAACCTGCCTGCTTGTACCTATTGCCAACCAGAAACGGCCTCTGTAGGCTATACTGAGCAAGCAGCCCAAGCAGCAGGCTACAAAATTAAGGTGGGCAAGTTTCCTTTCTCTGCTTCAGGAAAGGCCAACGCAGCCGGTGTCAAGGAGGGTTTTGTGAAAGTTATCTTTGATGCCCAATATGGAGAGTGGCTGGGGGCACACATGGTGGGGGCCAACGTCACAGAGATGGTTGCAGAGGTAGTAGCTGCCAGAAAACTAGAAACCACTGCCCATGAAATTATTAAATCTGTGCACCCCCACCCTACTATGTCTGAAGCCATCATGGAAGCAGTGGCTAATGCTTACGGTGAGGGAATACACCTGTAATCGTGCATCACAGTTTGACGCATCATGTAACCTGCTCCTTGCTGGCAGTTAGGAAGACTGCATAGGCACTTCGATGAGTAGCACATCACAAGTTTCAAGGCCTTGGAAGACCAGTTCGTTGACACCCTCCACACTCATGCCATCTCTTTTGCTTAGCACCACACCTGCTACACTAGTCTTGCCCTCGATCACAAATACATACACCCCATTTCCGGGGGTTTGCAATGCATAGCTCACACGCTTGCCTACCTCTAAGCTTGCCCTGGCAATGACTGCCTGCTGGTTGATCCATAACTTGCCTTGCTGCCGTTGCTGCTGTCTGGGCCCTACCAGAAAAACAAATTTATTTTTCCAGGTTTTTGGGTCAAAGCTTTGTTGTGCATACCGAGGCAGCAGGTTTTTTGTTGCGGGCAGTATCCAAAGCTGTAAGAAGCTGACTGGCTCATGGGCAGCGTGGTTGCGCTCAGTGTGCATGATGCCTGTGCCGGCAGACATAACCTGCACGTCATTGGGCAGAATGACGCTTGTATGGCCTGTGCTATCGCCATGTGCAAGAGCACCTTGTAACGGCACCGAGACAATCTCCATATTTTTATGCTCATGCGCCCCAAACCCGCTCCCTCCCCACAACACATCATCATTTAGTGCTCTCAGTGCGCCAAAATTCATGCTGTAGGGATTGTGGTAGCTTCCAAAACTGAAAGTGTGGTAGGTATCGAGCCAACCATAGTCAACATGCCCTCTTTTACCTGCTAGAAGAATGCTCTTTTTCATCATTACTGGCTATCAACTTGGATGAAGTGATTTTCATCAAAAAATATAACGCCCGTATTTTCTGGATCATTCTTTTTGACTCCCATGTCTCACAGCACCCTCTACAGTGTGCTCTCGTAAGCCAATTTATTGATGCGCAGAAAAATAGGACAGTCCGTAGATGTGGCGCTTTTTATAAACGCCCAATCTAGCACAAGATACCTCCCAGGCAACTTCAGTAGGAGAGGGGTGTTCTCGCGGCCTACTCGTGAAAAAAATAAATTTTTATTGGATTGTTACATCCTAAAGTATATAATTGGGATACGGGCCTTTAAAAAAAAGACAATGACCAGAAAAAAATTACAACGATTGCTGTGGCTTGCGGGGCTGCTGGTAGGTAGTAGCAACGTAGCTGCTGCACAGCATAGTCACGAACGAATATCCGAAGGCAAGCCTAGTAGTACGCTCAAGGTAAAAGCCTCGCTTGAAGCACGTGGGGCGTATGACTTCAAAAACTACTATGCAGCACCTGACTTTGGGCCTGCGACCATTCCCATGGTGGGTGATGCAAACAATAGAAAGCGCTTTCTTTTCGATATCCCTAGTGCGGTGTTAAACATAGAAAAAGAATTATCCGTCTCGGGAGGAGACATCATAAAGATTGTTATGCACACCAACCTAAAAAAAGCACTAGAACTCAAAAGTGTGTATGCAGACGTTAAAGGATTCAGAATAGGAAAAGTCACAAGTAACTTCTGCGATCCAGATGCTTGTGACCTTGTAGGCGGCAGGTTTTTGCAAGCACGATGGCAACACAAGCTGAGTACATTATTCGGGGTTGCTGTAGCGATTGAGGAGGCGCCGGATTTAGTGATCTATCCAAAAGAAAAGAAAGAGGATCGGGATAAGAAGCCATTAAGGCCCTACAAAAACATGCCTGCTGTAAGTGCTCATGTGAGGTATGAACAAGAAAAGTTTTGGCATGTTCAACTAGGTGGGTTGCTTAGAGTTTTGGAGTACCGCAATACAGACACCAAAGTAGATATTTATATGCCTGCTTGGGGTGTTAATATGGGCGCAGCACTCCACCTAGTACCTGAACAAACCACCCTAAAACTACAGGGCGTCTACGGCCAAGGCATAGGTAGCTATGTGGCAGATCTAGGAGATTTGGAGCAGGAGGCCAACACGGTTTATCAAACAGGCAATCACCTCTCCGCGTGCGAGACGCTAGACATTTGGGGCATAGGTGTGAACGCAGCACATCAATGGCTGCCTAAGTTGCGCTCGGAAGTAGGCTATCGGGTTGTGTCCACGACAGATCAAAAAAGGGACAAGGACGCGTATCAATACGGGCATGCTGCTTCTATCAATCTATTTTATCATCCTACAGAACAGATCAAAATAGGGGCTGAATACTTGTATGGTGCAAGAAAAAATATCACCAAGGATTTTCAAGATGCACACCGCGTGCAAGCAGTGGTGGGTTTTGAGCTTTAGCAATAGGAAACCATACCCGGAAAGCCCGAGAGCAAGCATCTCGGGCTTTTTTATGTACAGAAGCCTAGATCAGGAGAAGGGTGGAAAAAGCTGTGCTAGTAATGCAGAAGCAACAGCTGGACCTGTACACAATCCCTCACAAAAGCCGAAGAAAAATTATTACCTTTGCACTCCTGTTGCTTCAACCGCTGAGGCCGTATACACAACCTCAGTATAATCGCTAGCTGTAATAGGCCATCATGAGTAAAAAAGGCCCGTTTTTTATTACCGTACTCACCCTATCGCTCACTACACTACTCAATGTCAGGGTAAGCAACTTCCCTCCACTAGGTAAGTTTTTAGACCCTTTTGGGGGCATTTGGCAAAACGCAGAAACACAGGCTATCAACCTGCCAGAAAGCCTGTCTTTGTCCGGGCTACAAGAGCGCGTTACTGTCCGATTTGACAAACACCTAATTCCGCACATCACTGCGCACAATGATGCAGACCTATACTTTGCACAAGGCTATGTCACGGCATTCCATCGACTGTGGCAAATGGATTTTCAGACCTATGCAGCAGCAGGCCGGATAGCAGAAATTGTAGGAAAAAAAGCGCTTGACTTCGATCGGCTGCAACGCCGCAAGGGCAATCCGTATGCTGCTAACAATGCCTTAGCACAGATCAAAAAAAACAATACGCTACACAACATTGTGCAGGCTTATGTGGCAGGTGTTAATGCCTACATCCATTCCTTGTCTTACAAAGACTTGCCCCTCGAATACAAGCTGCTTGACTACCTCCCCGAACCCTGGACACCCCTCAAAGTTGCTTTGATGATGGTGCAGATGATCGATGACCTGTGTGGAGACGATAGGAGTATCGCAAATACCAACGCTTTGCTGCAGCTAGGTAAAGAAAAGTTCGACTTTCTCTTTCCAACTTATTTTGAACAAGCCGAGCCTGTGATTCCTAAAAATACACCGTGGAAGTTTAAGCCTATTGCTGTTCAACCTCCCCCCCCTTCCTTGCCCATACCACAGCAATTGAGTCAGATCAAGCAAACACAGGCCAACCGGGCCAGTGGAAGCAACAATTGGGCGGTGTCTGGCAAGAAGACTGTCACAGGCACCCCTTATCTGGCCAATGATCCACACTTAGTGATGCAATTGCCTTCAATTTGGTACGGCATGCACTTACAGTCTCCCACCGTCAATGTCTTTGGAGGCACTATTCCAGGACTTCCAGCAGTAGCAATAGGCTTTAATGAAGCCATTGCTTGGGGTGTCACCAATGCAGCTAGGAATGTGAAGAATTGGCACGTTATTGACTTTTCGGATGAGACCAGGCAGGAATACTACTATGACAACCTGCTCCTAAAATCACAGTTTGTAACAGAAGAGATTAAAGTAAGGGGCCACGATAGCTTTTATGACACTGTCATATACACCCACTTGGGACCTGTGGTGTATGATGCCCAGTTCCCTGGTCATGAGGGACAGAGTAATTTAGCCATGAAGTGGCTGGGGCATCACCCTGGTCAAGAGTTATTTACTTTTTATCTTTTAAATAGGGCCAAAAATTTTGAGGATTTTGAACATGCATTGCAACACTATTATGTTCCCAGTCAGAACTTTGCCTTCGCTGCTGCCAATAACGACATCGCTATGTGTGTGGCAGGGCGGGTTCCGGTTCAGTGGAAAGACCAAGGAAGATTCATTATGCCAGGTAATACAGCGGCCTATGAATGGCAAGGTTTTGTTCCTCAGGACCACATCCCGAAAATTCTGAATCCTGCTAGTGGCTATGTCAGTTCGGCCAACGAACGCTCCACAGACAAACACTACCCGTACCATTACCACCATTACGAAGAGGAGCACTACCGCAATAGAAGGGCCAATCAAGTTTTGGGGAAACTCAATGCCGTCGACGAAAAAGCCATGATGCAACTGCAAAATGATAGCTATAACCTAGCTGCAGAAGAAGGCTTACCGTTACTACTCAAGCATGTAGATACCAATCAGCTTAGCAAAGAGCAAAAAATTGCTTATCAGGAACTCCTAGACTGGAACTATCACAATGAAGTGGATCAGCTAGCTCCCTCTGTCTTTCAGGCCTGGCAAGACCAGCTGCATGCAAAGCTTTGGCAGTCACTCCAAAATGAACAATGGCCCACACCAGTTCCTTGTTTTTACCGTACCATAGAAATCTTAAAGTGCCACCCAAGTAGTCCCCACCTAGACTTAGGAAACTATGCCACGGTGGGCGATTTAATCCATGCTTCTTTTGTAGAAGGCGTGCAAACGCTCGAAGCATGGCAAGCAACGCATCAAAAGCCTTACCGATGGGGTGACTACAGGCAAGTGTTTATCAACCACTTAGCTAATATTGCTACTTTTGGTTTAAACAATCTGCAAATAAGCGGAGGGGCCCATATTTTGAATGCCAATGAAGGTAACAAGGGGGCGTCTATGCGATTGGTAGTAGCATTGGGAACACAGCCAAAAGGCTGGTTTATCTATCCAGGAGGTCAGTCAGGAAACCCGGGAAGTCCACACTACACGAGTTTTTTGGAGTCTTGGCGCCAAGGAAAGTATATACCAATCACGATTGACACTAGTGAAGCACGCGCAGACGAAGTTGGTACCCTAATATTACAGCCAGCACGGTGAAGATTAGGTAATACTACTACTGCTGTACTGCTGAGTGTATCTTCAATGGCTGTTTCCCGATTTTGTCATGTTGGGCAGCGCAACCGTGCAGTCAAAATATAAAAACTATGAAGTTTCTGATCCAAGTAGTCTTGACAGTCTTGTTGAGTTATGTAGCAGAGCAATTTCTGCCCTGGTGGACCATTGGCATTTGTGCGGCCATAATAACCATGGGATTAACCCTAAATAAAATTACAGCCTTCTTGGGTGGCTTTACTGCCATTAGCCTGCTTTGGATGATAGTAGCTACTTTGATTGACGTACGTACTAATGGCATTCTGTCTGCCAAGATTGCTCCTCTACTAGGCTTCCAAAGTGCTACCCTGCTTATCTTATTGACAGGTTTAGTAGGCGGTATGGTGGGTGGTTTGGGTGCATTGAGCGGCCAACAAGTACGCACTCTTCTGGCCCCAAAAAAGCCTAGGCAGGTCAGGCGCGAGTATTGAGTCATCGATGAGCACATAACTGGACACTGGGGTACTCAAACATGCAACATCCTCGGCCAACGCAATGGCCCATTTAGGTATCCAAAACGTTAGAGAAAGTCTACATCTATGTTATTCAGCGGGTATTTCATGAGGTATTGGATGGCTTCTTGCACAGCAAGGTCTTCGAAAAGTACCCGATACATCATCTCAGTGATGGGTGCACGCATTTGGTAGTGGTTGATAAGACTACGGATGATCTTTACAGTATTAATACCCTCAGCAGTTTCTTTGGTACTTTGTATGAGCTCACGTGAGGCGGTGCCTTGCGCCAAGCGATAGCCAAGGGTATAATTTCTGCTTAAACTGCTGGTACAAGTGGCTACCAAATCGCCAAACCCAGCCAGCCCCAGAAAAGGCTGCACGCTAGCACCCATGGCTCGCCCAATATAGGCCATCTCTACGATGCCCCGACTAATCAAAAGACTTTGGGTATTACACCCATAGCCCAGCCCACTCAGACAACCTGCTCCAATGGCCATGATGTTTTTTAAGACACCACACAACTCTACTCCCAGCAGGTCTTTGCTACTGTAGACTTGAAAATGATCATTGCGCAACAGCTGTTGCCCTTGTGCGATGACAACCTCCGAAGAGCTGGCCAATACCGTAGCAGCAGGCTGTCCCTGGGCCAGCTCCTGGGACAAGTTAGGCCCTGCTAAACAGCCTACCTGGTGGACCACACTTTCTTCTTGGATCAATTCGCTCATGGTCTTAATATCCTCTCTAGTGAGCATGGGCAAACAACCTGATTCAACCTCCTGTGGCCAATGTACATCCAATCCTTTGGTGCCGTGAATGAGCATGTGGTGGGGCTTGAGCCAAGGCGCTAATTGCTTCAGCATGCTTCTGAACGCCCCAGAAGGTACAACGGGAAAGAGCACGGTGCAGCGCTCAGCCACTTCTTCTAAGTTGTAAGTAGGGGTAACATTGGGAGCTAGTGGATAGCCCGCAACAGTACGTATTTGCTGTGCGCCTCCAGTAGTTTTTTGTCTGTGCACATACAGGAGTACATCGGAATTATGTGCCAGCAAGTTGGCCACTGTTGTGCCAAAACTTCCCGCACCGATCACGCCAACGTATTTATGAAATGTGCTTTTCGAGGTCATAACCTTGGAGCTTGTTGTGGTAATATAGTAAGAGATCTAAATCTTGGGTGGTAATATCACCTGCTTGGTTTTGGAGCAAGGGTCTTCTGCTGTGATAAAGACCCAAGTGAGCCAGCCCCTGCTGGACCATCGTTGCAAGGCTTTCTGTCTGCAAAACAGGTTCCATTTGTACCTCTCCTGCTTGGTGTAGCTTGCAAATAATTTCTCTCAATTGGACAAAGGCATGTTCTAACTTTGCATATGGGATTACCAACTTCTCAGGGGGCAGCAGCAGCAACGCCTGAAAAGATAGCCCTGCATGCTGCCGCTTCATCAGTACAAAAGCCGAAAAAGCGACCAACTGGCTAGTAAGTACACAGTTGTTCTTGTAGTAGGCCTTGACAATGGCTTCACCTAATATTTTAGTGTGATTTTCATACTGTTGGCCAGTGGCCATGGCTGTTTCTGCGTCTAAGAATTGCTGATATGTATCCACATACGTGCCCCGGGCGTCGAAACTATTACCTGCCTCATCTACTGTATTGCCCAACAAGTCCATAGCTTGCCCAATAGATACGAATAGGCTGGAGTCTTTGGTAAGAAAGGTGGTGGCACGCTTGAGCAGCTTGGGAGAAGAAGGAACTTGTGCACTGTTCAATCCCTGGGAAGCCAAGTAGTTTTTAATCAAACGCGGTGCTTCTAGCACACAATGGTAGCTAAGCACCACAGGCACTACAAACAGCTTGCGAGCAGTGCAGCCTTGGGTTTGGTAGTTACGGCGCTGTGCCTCAAAGGAAGTTCCTAAAAGACCTAGCTTTAATTGTTGTTCTAAGGCCCCTGAGCGGGAGCGCGTCCCCCCAGGATAGAATAGGCTGTGACAACCCCAGTGTAGAGCTAAGCTTGAGTAGGTTTTGAGTGTAGTCAGGTAGGGCAAATTTTTTTTTCTTCGGTCTATTTTATAGGTGCCCAAATTATTCATGAAGTACGCAAAAAGCTTACTGTTAAATAGGTTAAGCCCTGCACCGTAGATAAAATGCGGCAAGCCTAACGTGTGGATCACCCAGGCAATAACCAGCGAGTCAAGATGGCTAAAATGTGTGGGCACCATCACTAGAGTACCGATCCGGGCTAGTTCCCTAAGCTGAGTAATGGCTCCCGTAATATGAATTTTCTTTTGAAGCCGGGCATGCATCTTCCAAGGACTCCGTACACCTTTTAAGCTGATAGGGTTCAACAACTGTGCCAACGTGTAGGTAACAGCCCGTTGTCCTAATCGATAATGCGAAATGCGAAACCTGCCTGTGATTTCATGGGCGTAACGCTTGACAACCTTGTGTAAGATGACTGGCAAGGCTACACTACTTTGGCTTGCTAGGGAAGTGGCCAATGGCTCCCAAAAAGCTGCCTCATCAGGGGGGTCGGCTTTCCACGGCTTTTTTTGAATGCGCATGAGCTCCATCTCTGCAGTCTTATGAAGCATAGCGCGCAAGGCATCGGCTTCTTGGTGCGTAGTCAGGAGGGCTTGTACCGACTCGTCGATCACAGCCTGCAAAAAGGTCTGACGCTGCTTGTTGAGTTGTACTACAGGCCAATCCCTAGCTCGAGGAATGATAGGAGTGTATGATTGTTTTTGGCGCATAGACTGTGCAGTTTTGCAACAATAATGGGCCTGCCAGCCGAGAGGTGCCCCGCAAAGGACGGCAAAAAAATCGCAGCAAGCAATGTGGCCACGGCCTGGACTAATTGGATCATGGAGGACATCTGTTTCTTTACCGAAGAGGTGGCTTTTACGCTACCAGCCCCTGCTGCAACAGCTGCTTGGATTCAGGCAGTCATTCACCAAGAAGGGTATGTGCTTGCCCATCTCAACTTTATCTTTTGCTCTGATCGTTACTTACACGCCCAAAACATCCAGTACTTACGACACAATACCCTGACTGATGTACTGACATTTGACTATGCAGACACGCCTGGGACCATAGAAGGTGACATTTATATTAGTATAGACAGGGTCAACGCCAATGCAAAAACCTGGCAACAGCCTTTTATACAAGAGTTACAAACCGTGATGGTGCATGGAGTGTTGCACTTACTAGGTTATAAGGACCAGACCCCAGCCACCAAGGCGCTGATGCGCCAAAAAGAAGCTGAATACGTGGCTCAAAGGCAAAAATTGCCCACCGTACCAGACACTTTACCCATCAAGACACTCACCACCAAAAGTGTTTATCAAAAGGAAGAAGATGCTATTCAGCAGTAAAAAGCATTGTAAATGAGTGTAGGAGAGTCTCAAAGAGAAACTTGACAAGCGCAAAGGAAAAACCACAAAGTACAAGGTTGATGACCATGGAAATTCCAAATTCACATCTGGCCCCGCAATTCTTAATCAACAGGCCAAAGACACTACGAAGTTGATGTAGTGTATTGGATATAGTGCTTTCAAGACCTGTACAAACGACTTGTCATAGACAGACACAAAAAAGATGGAGAAATAGGGCGTCTTACTCTTTCGATCCTATCAACATGAAAAGGGGGCCATATTGACCCCTTTGTTATGCTGGCCACGGGTATTGTGCTATCTTGGGAGTCTTATGAATTACTTAGCATGGATGCTGGGGTCCGCAAGCACGTCGTGTGCCCTGGGTGCGCAATTACTGACGGCGTTGCAGCAGGAAGACTCCTCTTGGAGCCCTCTAGAAGATCATATACACACGGCATTAGGCTTGCTGATTGTCCTTGCTGGCATAGGCATGGTTCTCTTAGTGGGCGGATTTTTCTTGAGCAAAACCCGGTTCTTTCGCCGCATGGCGCTCTCTACCGTACAAGCCACTCACCAAGGCTATACAGCCCGCACTCACCCAGACAACCTTATAGGACTGCGGGGCATTGCCCAAACTCCTTTGCGTCCAGCTGGTAAAGCAATGATTCATGGCGTTTACTACGATGTCAGTACCCTAGGCACCTATGTAGCACCCGAGGCACCTGTGGTGGTTACTGGCATAGCGGGTACTTCACTCATTGTTCAGGCCATCCATCAAGTGTAGTGGTCTCACCGCCTTATGAACCACACACTTGTTCTACAAAGCGTACTAGATAACCTAGCCAGCTGCCCGCTGTTGTTGCCCGAAATATTAGTAACTAACACACTAGGGGTCATTCTGATACTGGCTTTTCTGCTGCCTCAGTACCGGCGTTATTGGCTCTATCCTGTGGCTTTTGTAGGTACTTCCCTGGCTTGGTGCGGTAAATATTGGCTGGGCAGCCATTTAGAACTGCGCCCTGCGCTTCTTTTGTTCAATCAGCTCTTGGTACTCGATCCATTGGCTGTTTTTTTCTGCTTACTCTTACTCAGTATCACCCTGTTTCTACTGTTGCTGACCCCTTTTCAAGCACACCTTCCCTTAGACACAGCCTATAGTCCAGCCTACGTGGTATTAATATTGGGGACATTGTTAGGTAGCTGCTTGTTGGTCATGGCTTGTCACTGGCTCACCATCTACCTAAGTCTGACACTCCTTTCGCTGGCTTCTGCGCTCCTGATAGGCAGCCAAAAAACACCACACAGTGCGGAAGCTAGCCTGAAGTACTTGCTCTACAGCATGGCTACCACTGCTATAATGCTCTGGGGAATGGCTTATTTCTATGGCTTCACAGGCACGCTAGCGCTTGGCCATCCAGGCTTAGAACTCGATTTACAGGCTGTACCTGGATACATAGTATTGGTCAGCCTCTTGCTCTGTCTCAGTAGTATCCTCTTGGTGCTGGCTGCCGTTCCTTATCATTTTTTGGTACCTGACGTGTACCAAGGGGCACCTGCTGCTGTGGTTGCGTACTTGTCTACAGTGCCTAAGCTTGCCTCTGTAGCGGTCTTGCTGCGGCTTTTCCATCAACTCTTGCCACAGCTAGGTCCTGTACTCCAGGAGCATGCCCAGCATGGTGTGGCGATCCTGGCCCTGCTGACTATCGCCGTGGGCAATGCTGCCGCCCTCCTTCAAAATAATCTCCAGCGGCTCATGGCTTATGGGAGCATAGCACAAGGGGGTTTGCTTATGGCAGGGATTGCAGCCTCTCCAAGCAGCCAGGTAGGGGTGCTGTATTACAGTGCTGTCTATGGGGTCATGGGTTTGGCTGTTTGGGTAGGCATCAAGATACTACAACACCTGACCGGTGGTGTACATCTCCAAGATTTTGCGGGACTTGGCAGACAATTTCCAGTACTAGGAAGTAGCATCACCTTGGTTATGCTTTCACTTACTGGCTTGCCCCCTACCGCAGGCTTCACAGGCAAGTTGCTGCTCTTTACAGCACTTTGGAATCAAACGCAACATGCTGGCAGTTTTTTATTGGTGGCCTTGTTGGTGGCTGGCCTGCTGAGTACCGTCTTGTCCCTATACTATTACCTCAAGTTGCCTTACGTGTTGTTTTGCAAAGCTACCCAGACAACCACTGCCATGGCTAGTATCAATCAAGCTGATCAACGTATCTTGTCGTGTCTTTCTATCCTACTTTTGGTGGGCTTCTTTGCTGCCAGTAGCTTGCTACAAGTACTTAGTAATTGGCTAGGTTGAATCGAGTGCCAGCAGCTGCTGGAGGATCCAAGTATTCACAATAACAACTACCTGGGCTTGGGGCAATTGAGAAGAGGCTAACTATACACGCTAGTCTTCCTAAACTGACTACCTAGGCGCTTGCGTTGACTTTTGGTGTTGCCAATTTTTTTCGCTGCTTTCTGACGCTGGTTCTTCTGGTTTCAGCATTGCCTTTTATTGAGCCTGAGTCATGGTCTACGTCAAGTACTTCCGTTCTTTCATGCTCTTTGTGGTTTTTACCAAAACTGACTCCAATGCCTAGTTCTGGTGGAAAGCTGCCTGGTGAGGCTTTACTGACGCCTGGGCATGATCTATCGGCGTATCTTCATGGATCTTCCAGTCATCCGACACGGCGTCAGCAATCTAAAATAGTTACTAAGCTTGCGCTCGTAGGCTACTCCCGCACCCAATAACCAGCCATCAAAAGCTGCCCCCCAAAGAGGTGCTTGAGGGGAGTGCCCGCGCTATAGTTTCTGCCTACCTGTAAGTCCACTGCAACGTCTTGATGGAGAACTTTGAATCCGATTAATACCAACCAGGCAATATTGCAAAACCATTCGTGGCCAAGCTGTACCTTGAACAGCTTCGGATTAAATGTATCTTCCTTGGGCGTCAACTCTTTCACATGATTCATTTCAAACTCGCATCCAGCACCTACTCTGAGGCGCTTTAAAAATGTGTAATGGGTAAACAGCTTGATGGGTATATTACGTCCTCTCCCTGTAAAGACAACCTTCTTGTCAAAATTGGTTTTCCTGGTATCTCATTTCCCTTGAGATCCAGCCTGGGGATCGCTACACTCTGCGTAACCTGCTCCAAACCAATTGATCTTGTAGCTTTTTCTGTCTTGCTCCCCTTTTTTAGTCTGGAGGAAAAAGACCCCACCACGTTCTTTGACGATACAATGAGCAATTTTTTTATACAAAGTAGGACCAGCACCTACGCTAAGGCCCAAATCTCTATTTTTCTAGAATCTGTAAGACTGTTAGGGCGCTGCTGCTGCCTCTGTACTTTCTGTAGCAGCCAGTTTTCCTAGCCTATCACCATGGTCACGTATAATCAATTTTGTGCCAACAACCGGTCACCACATCATACGTCCAGAAGCCATGGTGAAATATACCGGCCTTCTCGCTGCACTGTGGTATCTTCTATGATATTAACCATCTCAAAACCCTCAATGGTAGACCTCTTTCCTATGGCAGGGTCATAGGACTGGAAAGCTTTGAGCTTATCAAAATCACGCACCACAATCATGGACTCAGCACTTGATGAAGGGAAATTTGTGCTAACCTGCGCAGTACTTTTTGAGTTTTAGTAGCTATGCTAACGGCCTTGTAAGCAGCGGCATCCTGCACAAAAAACGAAAACTAGCACTAGCAAGACACGTTTCAGTATCAGAGTTAGTACGGTCATTGTGTAAAACCTTGTGCTAAAGTTTAGGTATTTCCTCTAGTAGTTTACAAGCAATCGTTTCTTTCCTATTGCATTGTGGGACATAACTTCTCCCTAAAGACAGTTATACCTGCATCACTATTGGCATGCCTGCGAAGGTTTGAGCAGGTCAGCGGCAGCTTGGCTGTACTGTGCCTGGTACATGAATAGTCTCTGCTACTTTTGGATTTTATTGCGAAGACCATTATCATTGTGGAGAGGGTGAGCTTGTGGGACTGAGTTTGGCAACAAATCTCTGATTTTAACGATCTAAACAAACCTATATTATGAAAATCAATAAAGCAGCACTAGCACTAGGGGGAGCCTTCTTGCTTTTTACAACTACGCTGAATGCGCAAGAGCAGCCGTGGAGTTTTGGTGCAAAAGGCGGTGCGAGTATGTCTTGGCTTGGAGGGCTTGGAAGTAAAAAATTTGCAGACAAGAACAGTGATGCGAGTCATAAGATTGGACTCTCAGGAGGCCTTACTACAGGGTACGCGTTGCATAAAAATGTGGGTGTGGGACTCGAAGTACTTTATACTCAGCTGGGCGGTCAAGCTAAAGAAAACCTTAGCAGCGCAGCTAATAATGCCCAACAATTTCATATTTCCACCCAAAACTTTGTAGTTCCTATCATGGTAAAGTTTTTTCCAATGGGTTGCGATCCGGAAGAAGGAATCCTAGACATGCATTTGGGTTTGCAGGGTGAATTTCCACTATTCGGCGTCACTGTAGAAAAGTCAACCGCAAGCGATGCGAACAAACTCGAGGAAGACAAAAGTTTCAAAAAAGAGTACCTCGAGCCATTCACTTGCAGTATTATTGCTGGCATAGGGTATGAATTTCCTGAAATTGGCCTCACCGTAGAAGGTAGATACAGCTTTGGATGGATGGATATCTTCAAAGATGAAGCCGGGGCTATAGGATATAAGGAAGTTAATGGCCTTAAAGACCAAAAGCTAGTCAACCAAATTTGGACAGCCTCTTTAGGATACAATTTTGCGAGACTGTTGATGGACTAAACTTATCTCAGCCTTTTGGCATAGAAACAAAAAAAGCCGATCTAAGTCGGCTTTTTTTGTTTCTATTGTCTTTTTTATAAAGCAAAAAAGGTGAGCAATACAAGCCCAACATCCTCCAGCCGCTACGTGGCTGAATTCATACCAAAGGCGGATAGTGTGCAGGAGTAGCCTCTGACACCATCGCATAAATGGCATCAACGACTGTTTCTGCATTGGGCTTAGAAAAATAGTTCCCATCATCTGCATAGGCAGGACGGTGCTCTTGACTGGTGATGGTGACTGGTGGAGCATCCAAGTAGCGGTAACCTCGTTGCACTTCCAGCACTTGTTGCAGCATATAGGCCGTTGTACCACCCGGCACATCCTCATCTGCAAAGACAATACGATTTGTTTTTTTCAGCGAAGTAACAATGAAATGTTGCAGATCAAACGGAAGGAGTGTTTGGACATCGATTACTTCGCAATCAATGTCCAGCATGGCCAAAGTTTCGGCAGCTTCTAATACGATGCGGCACATGGCACCATACGTCACAACAGTCACGTCAGTACCAGCGCGAAGGATCTCTGGCATACCCAGGGGAACCGTAAAGCTATCAATGTTGGCAGGCATGGGTTCTTTTAGGCGATAACCATTCAAGCACTCGATGAGGAGTGCTGGGTCATCGGCCTGGAGCAGGGTGTTATAAAAACCAGCTGCCTGGGTCATGTTGCGAGGCACAAGCACATACATCCCTCGGATATTGTGAATGATACCTGCCAAGTAGGACCCAGAATGCCAAATGCCCTCGAGTCGATGGCCTCGGGTACGAATAACAACTGGGGCTTTTTGACCACCTCGGGTGCGGTACTGCAGAGTGGCCAGGTCGTCCATCATGATTTGAAGTGCATAGGGCAGGTAGTCTAGATATTGTATTTCTACGATAGGCTTTAAGCCACGCATGGCTGCTCCAATACCTTGTCCTAAAATTGTACACTCTCGAATACCTGTGTCAGTGACTCTGAGACAGCCGTATTTTTGTTGCAGACCAGCAAAGGCCTGGTTAACATCTCCTATTTTTCCTACGTCTTCGCCAATGACAAAAACTCGAGGATCACGCTGGAGCATGGCGTCAAAACAAGCTTTCAAAATTTCTCGCCCATCTACCCACGAGGCATCCGGGACAATGATGGATTTGACTTCGGGCACATGCAGGGCAGCTTCTTGGGATGCGCTATACAGGTGGGAATTGAAGCGGACTTGGTTAGCGTGGGTATTTCTTTGCAACCAAGCCAGCAAGGGCTTTTTGACCATATAAGGTACGTCTCGAAGGAGGTACAATGCTTGTTTGACAGCCCTAAAGGCATGTAGCCTGGTGGGCTGGCGCGTGGTACACAACGCCTCTAGCAATGTGGCCATAGATTGGCTGGCTGCGCCTGTGGCTACTACTTCTTGAAGCAAGCTAATGGCTTGGCTATGGTCTTGTTGAATGTCATCTTGAAAGGCTTTCCAAGCCGCATTTTTTTGTTGTTGGGCCTCTTCATGGGCTTCCTGCTCTATGGTATCTAGCTGTGCAGCACTAGCCAGATCACAAGCCAAAATCCACTCGCGCATCTTCTTAATACAGTCGTACGCTACCTCCCAGGCCAGACGTTTTTCAGATTTATAGCGCTCGTGAGAGCCAGAGGTAGAATGGCCTTGGGGCTGAGTCATCTCTTTAACATGAATCAGGACAGGGACGTGCGCTTGGCGACATATGTGGGCAGCCTTTTGGTAGATAGCACACAAGCCCGGGTAATCCCAACCTCTGACCGTAAAAATCTCATAGCCCTGTTCTTTCGTGGTACGTTGAAAGCCACTGAGTACTTTGGAAATGTCTTCTTTGGTGGTGTGGTACTCCTGGGGTACCGAGATGCCGTAGTCATCGTCCCAAACAGAAACCAACATGGGCACCTGGAGCACGCCAGCAGCATTGATAGCTTCAAAGAACATGCCTTCTGAAGTAGCGGCATTGCCAATGGTACCAAACGCAATCTCATTGCCCCGGCAAGAAAAGTCTTGGAAGGCCGTGAGCTGAGGGTTTCCTCTATAAAGCTTAGAGGCATAAGCCAGGCCCACTAAGCGCGGCATTTGGGAGCCATTGGACGAAACATCAGCAGCTACGTTTTTATGCTGAGTTAGTTTTTTCCACTGTCCTTGATCGTCTAGCAAACGAGTAGCAAAGTGACTATTCATCATTCTGCCTGCTGAGGCAGGGTCTGCTTCTACAGAGGCATGGGCATAGAGTTGAGCAAAGTATTGTTGAATAGTCAGGGCCCCAATGGCCATCATCAGAGTCTGGTCACGGTAATAACCAGACCGAAAATCGCCTGCTTGGAAGACTTTGGCCATGGCAATCTGGGCTACTTCTTTGCCGTCACCAAAGATGCCAAATTTGGCTTTGCCCATAAAAACTTCTTTGCGGCCCAAGAGGCTAGCAGCACGGCTTTCGCAGGCCAGGCGGTAATCGGCCAGAACATCAGGCCATTGGGTACTTGAGCGACTGAATGCTGGACTCATCTAGTAATTGTGTGACTTTGTAACAGGGGTGATTTGCTGCAACTTCGAATGAATATCAAGCATCTCAGCTTGCCTCAAGCATGGACGCTTAGGTCTTTTTCAATCATTGAGTTACTCAATGCCCCTAAAAAAATAACAAGCAAGCCTATAAGCCGGGTTCTGTATGCCAGCACAAAGCCGGCACGCTTACCATTTATCTGGGACTGTGATCACTCACAGCCTCTATCAGCCTACCCATACTGCCTTTCAACGTGTGAAACACAAGCGAGCTACCTGTGACCCTTTCATGGAGATGCAGTATCTATTTGACCTTTCAACCCCTAAGGTTTACCGTGCCTTTACTGTTACCAGCAAAGCGGTGGGCACTTACTCCACCTTTTCACCCTTACTCTGCTGAAAGCAAAGCGGTTTATTTTCTGTGGCACTGGCTGTCACCTGGCTTTGAGACCAGGCGCCTTCCTGTTAGGAAGTAGGGTGCTCTGTGTTGCCCGGACTTTCCTCCCTGGTTAACCAAGGCGGTAAGCCAGCTTGCTTGTATACTCAGTAACTAAACTAGCCGGATCATACGTTTCCAGCGTATTTTATTTAAAAATTGTCTGTCAGGATCCAGCGAAAATAAGACAAAAATAGCTTTTCCTACAATATGGTCTTGGGGCACAAAGCTCCAAAAGCGCGTGTCCCCTGAGTTGTGTCTGTTGTCGCCCATCATGAAGTAATAATCTTGCTGAAAGGTGTACATTTCTACCTGCTTGCCATCAATCCATAGCTGATTATTATCGATTTGCACATCTTTGTGGCCTTCGTGGTAGGTGATTACACGTTCATACTGAGTCAAATTTTTTTCGTTGATGGGGATGATCATTCCTTGGGCAGGCACAGTCATAGGCCCCAAGTAATCGGCATTCCAAGGGAAAATCGAACTACTTGGATATACCTGCGGGTCTGCCATGCCTTGGGGCATCACCATGCGGTGTACTTTCTGGATTGATGCGAGTTTTTCTAGCTGTGTTGCCGTATCAGGGGTGGTATCTACTAAATACCCTGCTGGCACAGGCCAGTATTCACGAATGGCATATTGTCTAAAGAACCGCTCTTGGAGTGTGGTGGTAGTCTTAAGGTAATAGCGATATTGTAGCCCTGGATACTGTGGTTGTGGCTCATCATTGACATATACTTGTGCATCATTGATGCGGAGCACATCGCCCGGCAGCCCTACACAGCGTTTAATGTAATAGGTACGCAAGTCAATCGGCTTGTCTAGTTGCATGGGGTAGTTAAAAACTACTTTGTCGCCTCGCTTAACACGAGAGTAACCAGGCAACCGGTACATAGGAAGCTGAATCCAGTCCAAGTAGGAAGGAATTCTTGTACTACCAATTGTTTGATGGGTCAAGGGAATTTGCAGCAATGTTTTGGGCGTACGCGCCCCATAGTGTAGCTTACTTACAAAAATAAAGTCGCCAGTAAGCAAAGTTTGCTCCATAGAGGAGCTGGGGATAGTAAAAGCTTCTAGGAACAGCCAACGCACCATGCTAGCAATAACCACAGCAAATACCAAGGCATTAAGCCACTCGCGGCTCTTAGAGATTTGTGGAGATGGAGCGTGCTTAGAAGACTTCATCGAGTGCATTGTTGAGGAAAAAATAAGTGCTTGTCATTCACCTTTAGCAATCATCTAACCGCAGAAAGTCCTCCATACCTAAAATACCTTGCTTATCTTGCATCCACTCTGCTGCCAAAACAACGCCCAGGGCAAAGCCTTCTCGGCTATGGGCTGTATGTTTGAGCTCCAATGTGTCTAGTGGAGCAGTGTAGGTGACCGTATGCGTGCCAGGCACGTCGTGTTTTCTTTTGGTCAGAATACCTAGCATATCTTTTTGTTGTGTGGAGGCAGTTTCCCACCCTTTTTTACGGCGCATATTTTGAATAATTCCTTCAGCCAGTGTAATGGCTGTGCCGCTAGGGGTATCTTTTTTTTCCAAGTGGTGCTCCTCTGCTAGCGTCACCTCATATTCAGGATACTGGTCCATGAGTTTGGCTAGGAAGGTATTGACCTTACCAAGAATATGCATGCCTATGCTGAAGTTGGAAGCATAGAAAAAGGTGCCTCGGTGCGCTTTGCAATACGCACACAACTCCTCTTTTTTGGCCAGCCAACCCGTAGTGCCGGAGATGATCGGAATATTTTTAGTGAGGCATTGCCAGATATTACTGTAAGCTGCTGTAGGCTGGCTAAACTCTATGGCTATATCAACTGTCTTTGGATTGAAGGTAACCAAGGAAGCACTATTGCTCAGGTCTATCTTATGGATAATGTGGTGGCCTCTCTGTAAAGCAATGTTCTCAATAGCCCGCCCCATCTTCCCATAACCAATCAAGAGTATCCTCATTTTCGAAAATTTAATGTCAGGCTGAGCCCCATCGTAGGCTTACTCTGCACCATCGAAAGCATACTGGGTTGCACCTCCATGCTTATATCATCAGACAACGTAAAGGTCTTGAGACTTGACCCCACATAGGCATCAAAAATGTTAACAACATACCAGAAGACCGCAAACATAATACAAAGATCTCGGCCTGTTCTGCAGTCATTTACATAGTTTGCCAGGTTATTTATCTCTATCCCTTTTTTTTGGATCAACTCTTCTTTGCAATTAACATATTCCCTATGGTAGTAAATAGCGCCACAACCAAGCCCGGCAAAACCCACATAGATAACCGGTATCTTCCAGTAGTGCTCGTTGTAAACTTGTCCCCAGCCTGGCAAGATAGCAGAACATGTCCAGGCTCGTTGCATCACCATTTCTTCAGCTATGTAGCAGGGTTTCTTTGTAGCATCTTGTGCAGCGGTATTGAGAGGAACCTTACCAACGACTTGGGAAGTTATAGAAGGTACTACAGGCCTTTCCCTGCCTTGTGCGGACGGACGCTTCCCTGCGTGTTTTTGTTGAGGTGTAGCGGCCAATACGGTTGTAGTATGGATGCAAAGTAGCCAACTTATCAGAACAAAAACGCATCGCATCGCCATCAGTCTGCTACTAACATTTTCAGAATTCTATTCAATTCCTTTGTATCGGTAAATGCAATCTTGATTTCACCTCTTTCTTTTGTACTCACATGAATTTTTACCTGGGTTGCTAGCCGACTAGCCAGCTTGGTGCTGGAATCCTTCATCATACTTTCCAGTATAGCCCCCACCCTTTTCTTCTGTGGTGCTTTTTTAGGCTTGCTATGAGGCAGGTTCCTGACAAGTGCCTCTACATTTCTCACTGAGAGATCTTCTTCGATGATCTCTTTGAAAATGCCTAGCTGTGCATCAACGGCTTCTACATTAATGAGCGCCCTGGCATGCCCCATACCAATCTTTTGGTCGCGCAGAGCAATCTGGATGTCAGGAGGAAGTTTGAGTAATCTCAGATAATTGTTTACCGTTACTCTATTCTTACCTACTCTAGCGCCCAGCGTTTCTTGTTTAATCTGACACTCGGTCAGCAGTCGCTGGTAGCTCAAAGCTATTTCAATGGGATTCAGGTTTTCTCGCTGGATATTCTCAACAAGGGCTATTTCTAGCATCTGCTGATCATCAGCAGTGCGGATGTAAGCAGGAATGCGAGTGAGTCCCGCCATCTTAGCTGCTTGTAGCCTACGCTCTCCGGCAATAAGCTGGTACGTTGATGGCGCTAACTGCCTGACAGTAAGAGGCTGAATGATCCCATGCAGCGCAATAGAGTCCCGCAATTCCTGCAAAGCAATCGGACCAAAGTATTTTCTGGGCTGGAAGGGATTGACCTGAATTTTTTCGATAGCAATATCTTGTATGGGATTGATCGCCCCATCTTCTCCCAAAAAAGGGGCATCTTCGAGCAAAGCATTGAGCCCCCTACCCAACGCATTTTTCCGCTGTGGTATCTTTGGTTTGATCATACTACTAGTGAAGTGGCTATAGACTGCGTTACTTGCTTGTTAACAATTTCCCTAGCAAGGTTGAGATAGCTTATAGCTCCTTTGCTTTCGCCGTCATACAAAATAGCAGGCTTACCAAAGCTCGGTGCTTCGCCCAGTTTGATATTCCTGGGAATAATGGTCTCAAATACTATTTTTTGAAAATGCTTCTTCACTTCTTCTACTATTTGATTAGAAAGGCGAAGCCTAGAATCATACATGGTTAGAAGTATACCTTCGATTTCTAGCTCAGGATTTAGCCGAGACTGGATGATTTTGGTGGTGTTCAGTAGCTTACCTAGCCCTTCCAACGCAAAGTATTCACACTGCACAGGTATAATCAAGGAGTCCGCAGCAGTCAGGGCGTTGATGGTGATCAGCCCTAAGGAGGGAGCACAGTCAATAATAATGTACTCATACTCTTTGCTGAGCAAGGCCAAAGGCGCGCACATTTTTTCTTCCCTATTCTCAAAATTGATCATTTCCACTTCTGCTCCGACAAGATTGATGTGCGAAGGAATGATCTCTAGGTACTGAATAGCCGTTTTTTGGACTAGTCTGTTAGGCTCAGCCACGTTGATCATGCATTCATAGATGCTACTGGTGACTTTCCTAGGATCAATGCCCAAGCCAGAAGTAGCATTGGCTTGCGGGTCAACGTCTACAAGAAGGGTCCTGTGCTCCAGTACGGCCAAGCTGGCAGCTAAGTTAATCGCAGTAGTTGTCTTCCCGACGCCTCCTTTTTGATTGGCAATGGCGATTGTTCTTCCCATTAGAATTCAGTAGTCTGGCCCACGTCCATCAAGATAAGTGTTTTACCTCGTTCCTTTGCAAAGCGTTTTACCTCTTCGTGATCGATTTCAATGCCTGGGAAACTATCGTAGTGCATGCCGATTATTTTTTCAGTTCCTACATAGTCTGCCGCATGCAGGGCTTCCTCAATGCCCATCGTGAAGGTGTCTCCTATGGGCAGAATAGCAAAGTCAATGTCGTAGAATATACCAATTTGCTTCATATCTTGATGCAACGCGGTGTCTCCGGCAAAATAAAAAGTTTTATTGCTACTCTGTATCACAAAACCCATAGCACAGCCTGCATAGCTGCCATCAGACATAGAGCTAGAGTGTGGTTCATGCACTGCTTTAATAGTGCCAAAATCTAATACTCGTTTACCTCCAGGCTTAATAGGTAGTGATCTTGTGATGCCTTTTTTCTCGTACCAGCTAAGCATCTCAAGATTGGCAATAATAGTAGCAGGGTGGTTGTGATAAATCCGCTCTACATCTGCCACATGGTCATAATGGCCGTGGGAAAGGAGTATGTAGTCAGCTTTGATGGCATCTATATCGACCATTTTCGCGAGTGGGTTGGGAGTAATGTAGGGATCGAAGAGTAACGTAGTTTTGTTGATTTCTACTAGAAAGCAAGCATGCCCTAAAAAAGTGACCTTCATAAAGAATTCATGGTTTGTAAGACATCAATTTTCCAAATATAGCAAGGTTGTTATGCATTTCTTACACAAGACATGCATTCAAAAAAGATCCCGAGTCTTACTAGACCCGGGATCTTTCATAATACAGGACAGACAGTCAGCTTACATCATGCCGCCCATGCCACCCCCCCCCATTGCTGGAGCAGATTTTTCTTCTTCTGGATCTTCTGCTACCACGCACTCGGTAGTCAGAAGCAAAGAAGCTATAGACGCCGCATTCTCCAGCGCCAACCTGGTCACCTTAGTAGGGTCAATGACTCCCGCCTCGTACAGATGCTCGTACTCACCTGTTCTGGCATTGTAACCAAAATCTTCCTTGCCTTCTTTGACCCTTTGCAGAACGATAGAACCTTCGCCTCCGGCGTTGGCTACAATAGTTCTCAATGGAGCTTCTAAAGCAGCTGCAATAATTGCTACACCTGTAGTTTGGTCTTCGTTGTCTACTTTAAGACCCACAAGCGCATCTAAGGTGCGGATGAGGGCTACACCACCGCCTGGCACAATGCCTTCTTGTACTGCTGCTCTAGTAGCATGCAGGGCATCATCTACGCGGTCTTTTTTCTCTTTCATCTCTACCTCTGTAGCTGCTCCGATGTAGAGGATAGCTACGCCACCTGAAAGTTTGGCCAAGCGCTCTTGGAGTTTTTCCTTGTCGTAGTCCGACGTAGTATTTTCTATTTGGACTTTGAGTTGGTTGATTCTCGCTTGGATCTCTTCTTGTTTCCCGCTGCCATTTACAATGATAGTATTCTCTTTATCTATGTTGACTTTCTCAGCAGTACCTAAGTACTCCAAGGTGGCGTTCTCAAGCTTATAGCCTCTTTCTTCAGAGATCATAGTACCTCCCGTAAGCACAGCTATATCCTCCAACATGGCTTTTCTTCTATCACCAAAGCCAGGTGCTTTAACAGCAGCTACTCTGAGTGATCCACGTATTTTGTTGACTACTAGCGTAGCCAACGCTTCTCCATCTACGTCTTCAGCAATAATCAATAACGGCTTTCCGGTCTGGGATACACTTTCAAGAAGAGGGAGCAACTCCTTCATAGAAGATATCTTCTTGTCGTAAATCAAAATGTAGGGACTGTCAAGCTCCGTCTCCATTTTCTCTGTGTTAGTCACAAAATAAGGAGAGAGATAACCACGGTCAAATTCCATGCCTTCCACAACCTTGACTTCAGTAGCTGTGCCCTTGGCTTCTTCTACCGTGATCACACCATCTTTACCAACTTTGTCCATAGCATCGGCAATCATCTTACCAATCATGCTATCATTGTTGGCCGAGATCGTAGCTACTTGCTCTATTTCTTTAGAACCACTAATAGGCTTGGAGTTTTTTTTGAGCTGCTCCACGACGGCTGTAATAGCTTTGTCAATGCCTCGCTTTAGGTCCATAGGATTAGCGCCCGCAGCCACATTTTTAATACCATTGGTAAAAATAGATTGTGCCAGTAGCGTAGCCGTAGTGGTACCATCTCCAGCACTATCCGCTGTTTTGGAGGCTACTTCCTTGACAAGTTGAGCACCTATATTTTCTATGGGGTCTTTCAAGTCAATCTCTTTGGCCACAGAGATGCCATCTTTGGTAATACTGGGGGCACCGAATTTTTTATCTAGTATGACGTTTCGGCCTTTAGGTCCTAGCGTGAGCTTGACCGCATTGGCCATAGTATCCACGCCTCTTTTGAGCTTTTCACGTGCTTCTGAACCGAACAGTATAGTTTTTGCCATGTTAATCGTTTTTTTAGGTTAAAAATTAAACTTCTAAAAAGCCTGCTTGGCTATACAATTGCATAAATGTCTGATTCGCGCATGATTAAGTAATCATTGCCCTCGATGGTGATTTCTGTGCCTCCATATTTACCATATAGTACGTGATCACCAATTTTTACGGTCATGGGTTCATCTTCTTTACCTGGGCCTACAGCCACTACCTTGCCCTTCTGCGGCTTTTCTTTGGCCGTATCAGGAATAATGATACCACTTGCAGTTTTTTCTTCGGCGAGGGCAGGCATGACTAATACCCGGTCGGCTAAAGGTTTGATATTTACGTTGCTCATAATTGATACACGTTTTTAGGGTTAAAAAATTGTCTTTCAGAATTATGTATCCACATTCCTTGTTACCACATACTGTGCCAAAGAGTACTGGCAGGAATGCTAACGTACCACCGTGCCCAATATAAAAAATAATAGGTGGCTTAGGAACTGACAAAATTACATTCTCTAAGATTAAAAAGACGTAGCCAACCTAGCCAGGTTGGCTACGTCGAGAATGCTACCCAATTACTGCACCTGAAAGACTTCGTCAGAGATGGCTGCCCACGTGACGTTTTGTGCTGATGCCGAGAAATAGTTGTCATGACTAGAATACTGACGAAAAGGGGAAGGTATAAGTGTTTGTTCGTGATGCGTATTGTTGTACGGAATGCGTGCATGATACAATCAGATCTTACCCATCAACCGTTGTATAGACTCAGCAATTTGTACGGCATTGGTAGCTGCTCCTTTGCGCAGGTTATCTGCTACAATCCACAAATTCAGGGCATTGGGTTGTGAGTAATCTCTTCGGAGACGCCCTACAAATACTTCATCTTTGTGGCGGGCATAAAGGGGCATAGGGTACTGATACTGGGCAATATTATCTTGCACCACAATGCCTGGAGTACTGTTGAATAAGTGAGTGATTTCATGAAGGTCAAACTCTTCTCCCAACTCCACATTAACAGCCAGGGAATGACCGCCCAATACAGGAACTCGAACAGCTGTGGCAGTGATGCGGATCGATGGATCTCCTAATATCTTCTGCGTCTCGTTCACCAGCTTCATTTCTTCTTTGGTGTAACCGCTATCCAAAAATTCATCAATATGAGGAATGACATTAAGGTCAATAGGATGGGAATAGGCTTGGGGTGCATCGGCCAGCCCTTGGCGCTCTGCCATTAGCTGCTCGACAGCTATTTTTCCAGTACCGGTCACCGCCTGGTAGGTAGCTACCACCAGGCGCCGCAGCCCATACTGCTGGTGCAGAGGGGCTAAAGCCATAACAAGCTGGATGGTGGAGCAATTAGGATTGGCAATGATCTTGTCATCGGCTTGTAGTAAGTGTCCATTGACTTCGGGCACAATAAGCTTGTAGCAGGGGTGCATGCGCCAGGCTGTGGAATTGTCAATCACCGTAGTGCCTACCGCAACAAAACGCGGGGCCCATGTTTCAGATATAGCCTCGCCAGCAGCAAAAATTGCGAGTGTAGGTTGCGCCAAAAGTGCCGCTTCTAGGCCAATAATTTCATAGGCCTTGCCTGCCCAGTAGAGGGACTGGCCTATGGAGTCAGCGGAAGCCACTGGGAGTAACATTTGCAGCGAAAAATGACGTGCTTCTAAAACACGTAATACTTCTTGGCCAACAAGGCCGGTAGCACCTACGATAGCAAGCTTCATAACCGTTATAGATTGTCAATGATGACGAGCCATGATTGATGGGGTGTCTATATCTGAATAGCAGACAAAATTTTCGGTGGTTTTTTACTTATTTCTGTTGGATCAGGACTGCCAAGAATTTTTGCAAGAAATTGCAAGGTAGAAGATCGGATCACACTTCGCCCTGGATTCATGTCACCAATGACTTTATCTTATGTGGGGCTCAAAGTGTGGCACACCAACAGTAGCACCGCAAAATATCGCTTTACTTTGGGCTACTCATACGGCGGCCATCATGGCATTCGCAGAGCTTTTTTTGCCCGCAAACGCCAAGAAAAATTAAAAATAGGCGTAACCGTAAAAAACATCTTATTACTTTAATTGAAGAAAAAGCCATCCGAAAGTGCTATAGTCACATCGATTGCACAATCGTGGCACTGTTTTATTTGCCAAAAAATAGTCCAGGGATCTCCCGTGATGATTCTACCAGGACTGTTGGAGAGTACGGATAACCGGCGCAACATTGCCCAGCCACTAGCTCTACACGATACGCTGTATCTAGCCAATTATAGAAACCATAGCCCAGTCATTCTACAATGACGTCATGACTTATGAGGCCATGGCAGCGGATCAGGAGTAGCGGCTGCAACTTACTTTTTCTCAAAACTACTACCCCTTCCATGGTCTCTTGATAGTTCAAACAACGGTTCCCCTTGCATTTCTGACGGCACAGGTAGGCCCATACATTGCAAAATAGTAGGCGCAACATCTGCCAACTTGCCATTTTTTAACGGTCTTTGTGCCTGCCGATCGACCAAAATGCAAGGAACCGGGTGCTCAGTGTGTGCAGTGTAAGGATGCCCTTGAGCTGTCCGCATCTTGTCAGCATTACCATGGTCTGATACGATCAAGGCAGTATAATTATTCTCTAGCGCTTTCTTGACCACTTTTTCTAAGCACTGGTCTACTACTTCACACGCTTGCACTGTGGCTTCAAACATGCCGGTATGTCCTACCATGTCTGCATTGGAAAAATTAAGACAAATAAAATCAATGCTTTGTTGCGCAAGCACGGGAAGCACTTTCTCTGTAATAGCGAGGGCAGCCATGGCAGGTGCTAGGTCATAGGTGGCTACCTGAGGCGAAAGACACAGTATGCGTTCCTCACCTGGAAAGGGCTCCTCTCTCCCGCCAGAAAAAAAGTACGTGACATGTGGGTATTTTTCCGTTTCAGCAATCCTGAGTTGCTTTTTTCCGTACTTACTCAAGACTTTTCCAAGTGTATTTTGCAAGACATATTGCTCAAATAATGGTTTCACATCTCGAAATTTACCGTCATACACCGTCATAGTCAAATAATGTAGCTTGCGTGGGTGCATACCCAACTTTGGCAGTGCTGCTTGGGTCAATACCTGGGTAATTTGCCGGCTCCGATCAGTCCTAAAATTAAAGCATAGCACCACATCGCCTTCCTGCAGGCATGCCTTAGGTACCCCTTCTTGACTCGTTAGCACAATAGGCTGTAAAAACTCATCTGTAATGCCCTGGACGTAAGATTGCTCAATGGCTTTGTGCCAAGATTGTGTCCGCATGCCTTGGCCATGCACCAGCACATCATAGGCCACCTTCGTCCGCTCCCAGCATTGATTCCGATCCATGGCATAATAACGGCCTACCACTGATGCCAACTGCCCTGTAGTGGTTTGTAACTGGGCTTCCAGGCTTGACAAAAATTGTATAGCACTTTGCGGCGCAGTATCTCGCCCATCAGTAAAAGCATGGATGAACAGTTTCTCTACAGCATGGTCTTGCGCTACCTGGCACAAAGCTTTGAGGTGGTCTAGATGAGAATGTACGCCACCATCAGAGACGAGGCCCAAGAAATGTACTGCTTTTTGGTGCGTTTTTGCATAACTGAAAGCAGATAGCAATGCCTTATTTTTGTAAAACGCTCCAGACGCGATGGCTTTGTTGATGCTGACCAAGGACTGGTCTACAACCCTTCCTGCACCCAGGTTCATATGCCCTACTTCAGAGTTGCCCACTTGGCCTTCCGGCAACCCCACGGCCTCCCCTGAGGCTAGTAGCTGACTAGAAGGATATTCCTGGGAGAGCGCTTTGATGAAAGGAGTATTAGCCTGATCAATGGCAGAGTGCTGTGTTTGAGGAGCAAGCCCCCAACCATCTAGAATCAAGAGGATTAATTTTTTGTGCGTTGGCTGCATCACGATTTTGGTCAGTCAGTATAAGAGGTACTGGGCACTGATGATGTGTCGTCGGTTCAGGGAAGCAATCACTTGCTTTGTCTCTCTCTCGAGGCAATAGTAAAGAAAGATCCATGTTTTCCAAGTCTTTTTTTATTGACACGGCATTTGCATATGACTACTTTTAGTCTCCCTTAGCAACGCAGGATGCTTGCCCAAGCTACTGGCATTACGTAGCTTAGCGGGAACTTTAGGCTAAAAAATTACAAGCCTTAAGCAACCAAAAGTGGGCTTTGAGGGGGATCAAGCAATCGTATATTGAAGAGACTCATGAGTGACAAGACAGAAAAATTAAAAGCCTTGCAGCTAACCATCGACAAGCTAGAGAAGACCTACGGAAAAGGCACGGTCATGAGGCTGAGCGATAACAAAGTGGTAGACCTTCCTGCGATCTCTACCGGTTCTCTGGGTCTAGACCTGGCCCTGGGTATCGGTGGTATTCCTAAAGGAAGAGTTATTGAAGTATATGGTCCAGAATCTTCTGGTAAGACCACCCTGAGCCTCCATTGCATAGCTGAAACGCAGAAAGATGGTGGCATGGCTGCTTTCATTGATGCTGAGCATGCTTTTGACAAGGCATATGCCGAGAAGCTAGGCATTAATATAGAAAACTTACTGATCTCGCAGCCAGACAATGGCGAGCAGGCCCTAGAAATTGCAGAGCACCTCATTCGTTCAGGCGCTATAGACATCATTGTTATTGACTCTGTAGCGGCTCTGGTACCCCGCAGCGAGCTAGAAGGTGATATGGGCGACAGCAAGATGGGTTTGCAAGCCCGTCTGATGTCTCAAGCACTCAGAAAGCTAACGGGTGTCATTAGTAAGACGGGCTGTTCTTGTATCTTCATCAACCAGCTTCGTGACAAAATAGGGGTGGTATTTGGCAATCCCGAAACGACTACTGGCGGGAATGCCCTGAAGTTTTATGCTTCTGTGCGGCTCGACATTCGCAGGATAGCTCAGATCAAGGACAGCACTGGAGAAATACTTGGCAATCGCACCAAGGTAAAAGTGGTCAAAAATAAAGTTGCGCCCCCCTTCAAAGTCGTTGAGTTTGACATTATTTATGGAGAAGGCATTTCTAAAGTAGGAGAAATTATCGACCTGGGCGTAGCTTTGAACATCATCCAAAAGTCTGGTTCCTGGTTTTCTTACGAAGGCAATCAACTTGCCCAAGGCAGAGAGGCAGTTAAAGCGTTATTACAAGATCATCCTGAACTGCTTGACACGTTAGAAGGCCAGATTCGCGCTCAGATCCAAAATTCCACCACTACCAAGCAGTAGCCCATGAAAAGACACGCACCCGCAAGTAGTGCGCAAGCAGCAGGCCAGGTGAGACAACCATCAAAAATGAACCGGAGTACTGGTTCTACTTTCCCTTCTACTATTACTTTACCGCTCCACATGGCACAACTTGCTCATAGCCAACGAACAGACCGACGTCTAGGCTAGGCTGTACTTCCTTACCTCGTTCCGGGGGTCGAACATGCTCTTGACACCAAGGCCTTGGGATGGCTACAGGGCCTTCATATCCAGGTTAGGAAGAGACAGAAAATGCTTGGCAACTGACATGCAGTCCCTATCCTCTTTCTCTTGAATACTCCCTGTTTCTCCTTCTCTCCTTAGATAATTTGTAAATATCGTAGTTATTTGTCTGCTGAATAGGCCTTTTCTAGTTGCCTAAATTCTTCTTCACTGATTGATGCCTTCCAGTTCTGTGCCTAAAATATGGGCTATTTTGGTATCATTTGATATTCGCCCGCCTTTCTAAGCGTAGGTGAGTGTCAGATAGTTACCTATTCCTCTTCTCGCCATGTATCCATTAGAACACCAAAAATTTCTAGGGCTACTTCCTTACATACCTGAATCGTATCTTGCAGGTCGCTAAAGCCACCGAGATCATCGTCTATGTTTTCCCCATTTTTATCGAAAGCGTGCAAATAAAAACCATCTCCTCTACCCTCCAATATTCTAAATGTATCCCCTTCGTTATTTGCAGCTACCAAACTTTCAAAATACCCACCCTCCGAGCGCCACTCGTCCATGGGAGCACCATACATCTCTAACGCCAATTCTTTGCAGGCCTGAAGTGTATCTTTAGCGCCAACACACTTGAGTCTACTACTACCTTCCATAGGAGCATAAAGAAGGAAACCAAATTCCGGTATATATTCTTCTATGCTTAGTTGATAATCATTGGTTTCGGTTACCAAGTGCTCAAAGGATCTCATAGCCAATCCCCTGCAGAATAAATGCGGTGTATTCCTTCTATTGCATCACGCCACCCAGCATTTCTAAATTCTTGCAGGTGGGCATGCGCAAGGAATGATTTACCCTCAGAAGTTGTATTGTCAAAGTCGAACCTAAACTTCCTTAGGCCATCCTTAGACATTAGTACCATAGCTTTATTATCATTTCTAACCGTTATAGAACCCTCTCCTAGCCAAGATTTTTCAGATAGATAGGCCTCCTAGACTTGCTCGCTAGCACCTTGTAGCATCTGCTCTACTTTCGCAGCCCTCTCAACACGCCCTTCCGCGTTGGCTACCTGCGCAGTATTTCCAACACTTTCAGCCTGCTGAGCCACCTGCTCCACCTTAGTTGCCCGGGCTGCACCCTTCTCTATACTTTCTGCTGCTTTCGCTACGCTTTTCTTCGCCCCGGCCCCGTGTGCTATTTTTTTAGAAGCTTTCGCCGCTTTTACTCCATCCTTCACAAGGCTCACACCCCCTTTGATCACCTCCGCACCGAAGACAGCCTGTAACGCCTCACCACTCCAGTAGCCTAGTTCACGCACATCCCTGTTATGGTACGCCTCACCACTCCAGTAGCCCGCGTTGCGGGCGCTTCGGTTGTGGTATGTCTCAGCGTTTAGTGTGTGGTCTAATTCCTGCGTCCTGACTGTCCTCAAGTAATGTGTTTCAGTTTACAATATTCTTGCAATACCCTTTGAACGCCTTCTTGAAGCGTTTCTGAGTCTGCACGAATGGTGCTCATTGAGGCACCATGGAATGATATTACGGTTGTGTACCTTTTCTGGGCACGTTCTCCATCCATTTTGTAAAACATGATTTCTCCTAAATCACCTATGCACTCTAAAATGTCCATAAAGTCTCTATTACTTAAATGACTTGCATGTGTGTATTTGACAAGGGGATGCATATGTTATGCTGCGTTAAGGACTAGGAAATCTCGGTGTAGATTTTATGAATGCTTTCAATGCTTCTTGAACAGTTTCTTTTAAGTTTTCTCCCTCAACAAAGGCATGCGGCAAGCCAACCGTATACTTCCCCTTTGGGTTGTTTTTATCGATTTTTATGATCATTGTTTCGCGAAGATCCCCTACTGACTCGAGTATTGCCACGTAATCATCGGCAGTTAAACACTCTTTGTAGGAAAAAACATCTAGATTATTCAACTGCATAATCCTATAAATTCATTGCTTCAGCAAAGGCTTTAGCAATCTCCTTAATTTCCACCAATGCATTACTTTCTATCTGTAGTCCTATATCTATAAACTTTTCTTGGGAGATGTTGCATGGAAGACCATTATATTGGAATATCTTTTTGAATGCCTCTGTTGCTGTTCTTTTATTAGCCTGTATGCTGCAGCTGCATGGGCGGGCTATTTTGTATGACCACCTTTTGATGGACCACGCCCATCTTACTTTTTGTAAGCAGCACCAAGTGACTCTGGCACAAACTTCCGCAACTGCTTGGGCAATGCCTTGAAGAGCTTCGGT